>NZ_CP017181.1:4270224-4575240 GCF_001729765.1 Enterobacter kobei | reverse complement strand
GCCCAAATCATCCAGCGTTTCAGGGTAGCCAAAACGCGCCAGATAATCCGGACTGGCACAGTTAATTACCGTCAGTTTCCCCAGCGGCCGGGCAATTAACCCTGAATCTTTCAGGGAACCCACGCGGACCACGCAATCAAACCCTTCGCGAATCACATCCACCAGACGATCGCTGCTGCTGAGTTCCAGTTCAATACCCGGGTACTGCTGCAAAAAAGTCGGCAGTCTGGGGATGACTAAATTTCGAGCAACGCCGACGGGCATATCCACGCGCAGCCTTCCGCTTATGGTGGAAGGATCGTGCTGAAACAGTCCGTCCAGTTCATCAAGGTTTGCCAGCAGATCTTTTGCCCGTTCGTAATAGACCATGCCGTCCTGCGTCAGGCTGACGCGACGCGTGGTCCGGTGCAACAGCTGGGTGCCAAGGCGGTTTTCAAGGGCCTGAATTTGCCGCGAAACGCTGCCTTTCGGCAGCGTTAAGGTTTCTGCAGCACGGGAAAAACTTTCCAGTTCCGCGACGCGAACAAACAGCTGCATTGCGTGAATTTTATCCATAGATGAAGCTCATTGTTGTTGCTGTTGAAACAGTGAAGCGTTTTAAACCATCTTTATTGATCTTCTATCACCTAATAAGCTCTTTCTCAATCTCCATAACAGCCAAAACGAGGTTTATGATGACTGAACGTATCGCATTAGTGACGGGTGGTAGCCGTGGTTTGGGTAAAAACGCGGCGTTGAAGCTGGCGGCAGACGGAACGGGAATTGTTCTGACGTACCACAGCAATCAGCAGGACGCGCTGGAGGTTGTTCGCGAAATTCAGGAAAAAGGCGTGAATGCTGCAGCATTACAGCTCAACGTCGGTGATATTGCCAGCTTCGATAAGTTTGCTCAGCGGCTTCAGGAAATCCTTAAGACCGTCTGGCAACGCGACACCTTTGATTATTTATTGAACAATGCCGGGACGGGTTTATATGCACCCTATACCGACACAACGGAAGCCCAGTTTGATGAGGCGATGAATATTCATTTCAAAGGGCCTTTTTTCCTGACACAGCGCCTGCTGCCTCTGCTGAATGACGGAGGCCGGATCCTCAACGTCTCCAGCGGGCTGGCCCGTTTTACCCAGCCAGGCTCCGGAACCTATGCAGCGATGAAAGGGGCGATGGAAGTGTTGACCCGCTATCAGGCGAAGGAGCTGGGTGCGCGTGGCATCTCCGTCAATATTATCGCGCCGGGCGCGATAGAAACCGACTTTGGCGGTGGACGCGTTCGCGACAACGCGCAGCTTAATCAGATGCTGGCATCACAGACGGCGCTGGGGCGGGTGGGGTTGCCGGACGATATCGGCGATGCCATCGCGGCACTGCTCAGCGATAAGCTGGGCTGGATGAATGCGCAACGTATTGAGGTGTCAGGCGGTATGTTCCTGTGAGGCCTGCTATTAAGGGGAGGGAACCCCTTAAGGAAATCCTTAATGCCGATGTGTCAAAATACGGGCAAATATAAAAACCACTCGCGGATTTGTAACCTCTCCATTCATTGAGTTTTTTCTTAAATACTGCCTCTGTAGAATCCCCCTTCGCTATTCTCAGAGGGAGAAAAACGATGCGAGTAATCATGTTTGACAGGCAGTCGATATTTATTCATGGAGCGATACACGGTCTGCAGGAGTTAATTCCTGAAATAAATATAACGGGCGCTTGTCAGGCGGACGATTTATGGGGGCAAATATCTGCTTCACCGTCTGCTATCGTGATGATTGACGGCAATTTGATCCAGGAAGAGGAGAGTGCTTTCCTGGAAGAGCTTATGGATTCCTTCCCGGCGATACGGGTGATTATGGTTCTGGCAAGAAAAGAGGCCAGATGGGTTGAGCAGCTCATGCAGCGAAACGTGATGGCCATTATCCCCCGTAACGCTAACCCCGAACGGTTTGCCGCCGTGCTGGATTCCGTGTCGAGAGGGATGGTCTGCTTTCCCGGGGAGTGGGTTAGCCAGCAATCATCAGCGCAGCCGTTACTCTGTTTAAGCGAGCGTCAGCGCGAGGTACTCAAACTGCTGGCTGCGGGGGAGTCAAATAAAGAGATTGGCCGCAATCTCAACATCAGCGCGGCCACGGTAAAAGCGCATCTGGAAGCACTTTTTCGGCGGCTGGAGGTGAAAAACCGGACCCAGGCGGCCATGTACTATACCCGGGCGATAGCCTGATACAGCGCGTTCAGACGTGAAGGCGTCTCGGCGAAACTGAATATCAATACTACCAATGCATCATGCTGCTGTTGGGTTAATGGGCGTGTTATATTTTCCCGCAGCAGCCTCTCACATAACTGAATATCCTCCTGAAGCAAACATTCTGCCTGGAGCGGAGTAATGCCTCCGTGAAAATTGTCCTCCTCATGGATCGCATGTCCATAGCCGATCACCCATAAACCATTTTCATCACGATATTTCTCCAGTGAAAGCCCCTGATGCTTCTTTATTAAATCAATGGCGGCATAAGAGATATTCAGCGCATGACCTTTCATATTCATTTCCTCGTAATGGCGATACTGTAGAGGAATTGAACAATGAAAAATATCCGCCAAATGGCTGTTGATCAGGCGTTATGGTTCAGATATTCATGCCGCAATAAACCCAATAACCAGTCATTTTGCCAGCGTCCGGAAAGGTAATAGCTCTCGCGAAGCTCCCCCTCCAGACGAAAGTGGGCTTTTTCCAGCAGACGTCTGGAGGCGACATTTCCCGCCGTGACGGTGGCGGTGAGCCGACGTAGTCCGCCCTCACGAAAGGCGTAATCGCAAAGCGCCTGCAGGGATTCGAAACCGTAACCTTTCCCCTGCGCCTCGGGTGCAAAAAGAAAGCCCACTTCAGCGCAATCGTCCTCACGATGAATATACCCGGTCACGCCCAGCGGTGCCTGAGAGGTGGCATCACGGACGACGAGACACAGCCAGTGCGTGCTGCCCGGCGTCCAGAGGGGCAGACGAGAATCAAACGCCTCACGAATTGCGGCAACGGGACGGTCTTCCGCCACAAAGCGCATCACGTCAGGATGTTGCTGCAACGCCAGAAAAAAGGGCCAGTCATGCTCCTGCAGAGGCGAGCAGTTCAGGCGTGAAGTCATTAAAACCGGCATTAAGATTCTCCTGAAACATTTTAATGATTTTAGGGTTGTCACTTTATTTCAACAGAAAGTCAGGTATGGTTAAGCATGTATAAATAAAAGAAAAATGGCCATAAGTGCCCATTCCTGATGTCTTCGTTGTCGCTTAAGGAAAATAATGACTCTCAGCACATCACATCATATTCGCGAACAGTTTGAACACTGTCTGGCGGTCATTCGCCAGGCGTCGGTTGAAATTTTGCTTCTCCTGAATGTACATGTTTCTGAGGGAAAAGATCCACGCTGGCTCCTGGAACAACTGGATAGCGCACGTTTAGCGCTCGGGGGATGGGCAGCCGTTGCGAAGACCCTCAATCTGAATGATGCCGAGATGTCGGAATTTACGCTGCAGCTGCGCCTGCTGCAGCAGCGCGTTCCACAGTATGAAAGCGGGCAGGATGTCAGCGAAAACCAGCTGATTGCGGCGATGCGCTTTGTGACCACGCTGGAACATCTTCGTTTGCAGCAACCGTTGCTGACTTACAGCACGGAGCTGGCAACGGGTAGCGAACTGCAGCAACAGCAGGCGCACAAGCAGGTTCGCGCCATTGAGCTGATGATTAAAGGACTTATTCAGCAGGCCTGGCCCGATCAGGTGCGGCTCAATAATCATCTTAAGACCTTATTTAATGCCGACCGGGTAAGACGCTGGCTGAAGCTCGGGGAGATCAACGATATCCTGAACGGGATGATGTTCAGTGAACTGGCGCAGATGCTGGTGGATAAAAAAGAGTTCAGCCGGTATTACGCCTCGCTGTTTAACGATCCTGCCATGCTGACGCTCCTGGTAGAACCGCGTAAAACGCTGCAAACCTTCCTTGATGATATTCGGCAAATTCGCAACAACATCACGGTTCAGAAAACGTTAAGTTCGGCGCAAATTCAGCTGCTGGATAACTACTACATGCAGATTTCCCGACCGGTTCAACGTGCATTCGAAGAGGGGAGAACGCGCGTCAACCCGGCCGGATTGATGGCGGTGGACGCCAGTGAACTGCACACTTTCTGGGAAAAGGCGCAGAAAATGGATCGGGTTACCGGTGGCGATCTGTTTGAGGTTCGTGACACGATTGAAAAGCCGACCCAGCGCGCGCCGCGCACGCCCGAACAGCGTGAGCAGCTTATCTCCGGTGCGTTATGGGGCGCGGTTGGCGTGATGGTAATCGCCATCCTGGTGGGCGGCTTCTGGCTGGTGACCAGCAGCAAACCGCATCCATCGGCCGAACACACTGCGCAAGCGGCGCCGCCGAAAGATATGCGCGAAACCCCTTCTGCGCGCGAGACGCTGACCCGCATGGGGGTGACCTGGGACGACAATAATTTCCGTTCAGCGATTAACCGCAACGATACCCGTGTCGCGCAGCTCTTTTTGCAGGGCGGGATGGACTGGAAGCTGTCATGGACCGAAGAGGCGATGTCGGCAGGCCATGACGACGTGCTGGAGCTCATGCTGCGCTACCGACGGAACATGACGGAAGAGAAGCCATGCCGTCGCTTTATCAACACGCTCAGCCACGCGATGTCGAACGGTGAATCCCTGACCTCAGTGCGTAAAGCGTATCTCAAAGCGTTCTGCACCGTGCCCGCCGTGGTGAAGCGCCAACAGCACGATCTGGATATGGCTACGCGGCGTGCGCAGTCGCAACCGGATGCCACCACGAAAAAATGGCAGTCCATTCAGACTGCCATTTATGAGGTGATTCGCTGAACCCTTTACCCTATGGGAGAGGGCCGGGGTGAGGGCACCAGACCGCACCCCACTCAAGGCTCCCCATACAACCCTATCAGCCGTCGCACTACGCCGTTGGTCCAGCCGAAGCCGTCCTGAAGGGGATACTCACCCCCGCCACCCTCGCGTGGCGTACTGCTGGCGATATGATACTTCTCAATCAGCTTGTGGTGGGTCTTATAAAAATGATTCACCGTCTGCAGCCAGCTCCAGGCGATCTCATCGCCCAGTGAGTCATTGCCATACTGCTTGAACCCCTGAATGGCCATCCACTGCAGCGGGGCCCAGCCGTTGGGTTTATCCCATTGCTCGCCGGTTTCATACTCGGTTGCCAGAATCCCGCCCGGCGTCAGCAGTCGCGTTTTCACCGCATCCGACAGTCGATCGGCCTGTTCATGCGTGGCCATACCGACGTACAGCGGCACAATGCTCGCGGCAGAGAACAGCGCCATCACTTCGCGGCGCCAGTCATAGTCGCGATAGCAGCCGCTTTCTTCATCCCAGAGGTAGCGGTTAATCGCGGCGCGGCGATCGCTGGCCTTCTGATGGAACAGTTCAGCGGTCTCTTTATCCCCTTTCGACGCCGAGATATTGGCGATAGTACTCTCCAGCTTGAACAGGAAGGCATTCAAATCGATCGGGATAAACTGCGTGGTGCGAATGCTGGCCAGTCGGCCAGGCTCACGCAGCCAGCGGGAGGAGTAATCCCAGCCGGAGGCCGCACCCGCGCGCAAGTCACGATACACTTCGTTTGGCGGACGTCCGGAGTGACGGGCCGTTTCTACGTCCTCAATCCACGATTCGTCCCGGGGCGTGTCGCGGTCGTCCCAGTAGCGGTTGAGCAATGATCCATCCGGCATACGTACCGCGCTGCGATAGGCCTGATTAAGCAGCAGCGACTCGGCACCGTCCATCCAGAAGGCGTGCTCCATCTTGAGGTGCTCAAGGTAACGCTTCGCGCCGCGTACCCCGTCCTCTTCAAACAACTCGACCATCAGGGCAAAGACCGGCGGCTGAGAGCGGCTGAGGTAATAGGTACGGTTACCGTTTGGGATATGCCCGTAGCGTTCGATCAGCCAGGCGAAGTTATCCGCCATACACTTCAGCAGGTCGTTACGTCCGCTCTCCGCCAGCCCTAGCATGGAGAAATAGGAGTCCCAGTAATAGGTCTCACTGAATCGCCCGCCGGGCACAATATAGGCCTGCGGTAACACCAGCAGAGAGGACCAGGGGATATGGTCCTGCGGTTCGCGCGTCAGCACCGGCCACAGGCTGTCAATGTGCTCTTTTAGCGACAGACCGGGGTCAGAAACATATTCCGTGCCGTAGGTGGCCGGTAGCCAGAAGTGGTTCTCTACAAACTGGCGCAGGTCGAAATCCCGGTGACGTTTCACTTTACGATAGCGGATCAGGATATCCAGCGGGTCCATCTTCGGCGCGCAGTCAGGGAAGGTTTTGCTGTCCGCGAACAGGCGTGTTGACTGAACATGCTCGAACAGTTCCAGATAGCGATCGGCGGGCGTCAGGGCATCGGAGGCGGGTAGCCCCTCGATCATTTCGGGTTCCGGCTCCGCCTCAATCATTTCATCCAGTTTCAACTCGCAGGGATCGGTCTCGTAGCGCAGCTCTTCTGCGATCTCGAATTCGATATTCTCGGTAGCCTGTAGTTTCTGGTTGAACATGGTGATAGGGACCTCCGGTTGTGTGTACCTAAAGACAGTTTTTTTCCGGGCGTCTTATAAGCGTAGACATTCGCTTCGGTAGATGGGGAGGGAAATGTGCGGTAGATCACTATTTTCGGAGCATTCGTTTTGCAACGATTTATGAATGTGAATAAAAAAAGCCCCTCCGGGGAGGGGCTTCTGCCTTAACGCATGGTAACAAATTCTTCCGCGGCGGTCGGATGGATTGCCACGGTGTTGTCGAAGTCTTTCTTGGTCGCGCCCATTTTCAGCGCCACGGCGAAGCCCTGCAGGATCTCATCCATGCCGAAGCCAATGCCGTGGATACCCACAATCTTCTCGTCCGGGCCCACGCAGACCAGCTTCATGCGGCATGGCTGACGGTGAGAGGTGACGGCGGTATACATCGCGGTGAACGCGGATTTATACACTTTCACCTGGTCGTCGCCATACTGCTCGCGCGCCTGCGGCTCGGTTAAGCCAACGGTGCCGATGGGCGGATGGCTGAAGACCACGGTCGGGATGTTGGTGTAATCGAGATGCTCGTCAGGCTTGTTGTTAAACAGACGTTCGGAGAGACGACGTCCCGCTGCAACGGCCACCGGGGTCAGCTCTACGGCACCGGTGTTATCGCCGACTGCGTAAATGCCCGATACGCTGGTGTTCTGGAACTTATCGACGACGATATAACCTTTTTCGTCGGTTTTCACGCCGGTCACGGCCAGGTTAAAGTTATCATTCGCTGGTTCACGACCAATCGCCCAGATCAGGCAGTCGACGGTCTGGCTGCGGCCATCTTCCAGCTCCAGCGTCAGGCTGCCGTCCGCATTTTTCACTACCGCTTTCGGCACCGCGTGGGTGTGGAGTGTTGGGCCTTCAGCGTTCATGACTTCAACCAGCGTCTCGACAATCAGCGGGTCAAAGCTGCGCAGCGGCGCGTGTTTACGCACAAACAGGTGCGCTTCCGCGCCCAGGCCGTTGATCACGCCCGCCAGCTCTACCGCAATGTAACCCGCGCCAACCACGGCAACGCGCTTAGGCAGCGCAGGCAGTTCAAAGAAACCGTCTGAGTCGATGCCGTATTCCACGCCCGGAATGTCCGGGTGGCTCGGACGACCGCCGGTGGCGATCAGGATATGATCGGCGGTGATCGTCTCACCGTTCACTTCGATCGTTTTCGCATCCACAAAGCGGGCAAAGCCGTGGATCACATCGACGTTGTTCTTACCCAGCACGTTGTCGTAGGAGGTGTGAATACGGTCGATGTAGGCGGTACGGCTGGCGATCAGCTTGTCCCAGTCAAAGTGATTGAGGGTGGTATCAAAGCCGTAATCCGGGCCGTACATATGGATCGCTTCGCGGATTTGCGCCGCGTGCCACATCACCTTCTTCGGTACACAACCCACGTTCACGCAGGTGCCGCCCAGCGCTTTAGCTTCGATCAGCGCACATTTCTGGCCATACATGGCCGCGCGGTTGATGGAGGCGATGCCGCCGCTGCCGCCGCCGATTGCGATGTAGTCATAATGCTTAGTCATAGCTTTTATCCTTAATCGTGAATTGCCGCGATTGTATACCTGAAATCAATAGTTTCCACCGATGGCTGCGATTACTCCGGCACGATCCAACTGACGGTGGCGTGGCCTGTACCCGCAGGCACCAGCGTTTTGTGCAGCCACGGCAGTACGTTGTTCATCTGCGCTTCGAGCTTCCACGGCGGGTTAATCACAATCATGCCGGAGGCGGTCATGCCGCGCTGGTCGCTGTCCGGGCGCACGGCCAGCTCAATCTGGAGGATTTTCCGGATCCCGGTCGCTTCCAGATCTTTGATCATGCGTTTGATTTGCGCGCGCAGCACCACCGGGTACCACAGGGCGTAAGTGCCGGTGGCAAAACGTTTGTAGCCTTCGTGGATGCCGGTCACCACCGCCTGATAGTCGGTTTTGATTTCGTACGGCGGATCGATCAGCACCAGGCCGCGGCGGGAAACGGGCGGCAGTTTGGCTTTCAGCTGCTGGTAGCCGTCGGCTTTCTCCACGCGGGCGCGGTTATCTTTCTGAAACTCAGAGCGCAACAGCGGGAAATCGCTCGGATGCAGTTCGGTCAGCTGAATGCTGTCCTGCTCGCGCAGCAACTGGCGGGCAATCAGCGGTGAGCCTGGGTAGTAGCGCAGCTGGCCGTTGCGGTTGAAGTGGTTCACCACGCCGATGTACGGTTCCAGTTCGGCTGGCAGGTCGTCCTGCTGCCAGATGCGGGCGATCCCTTCCAGATATTCACCGGTACGCTCGGCATGCTCGCCGCTCAGCTGATAACGGCCCGCGCCCGCGTGGGTGTCCAGATAGAGAAACGGCTTCTCTTTCTCTTTGAGCGATTCAATGATCAGGCTCTGAACGGTGTGTTTGAGGACGTCGGCATGGTTGCCAGCGTGGAAGCTGTGGCGATAACTGAGCATGGGTAATGATTTTCCGCTGAATTGACGATTTGCCACAGTTTACAGCAGAACGGCACAGATTACCCGCAGGCCCGGTAAGCGCAGCGCCACCGGGCGCTTTTCCACGACGTCCGGCATTGAAATCCTCTACACTTAACCCCATTAATTAATGATATGCACAGCGCCGGATGCGCGCTTCATTCACCTATTTCAACAGGACAGCGTTTATGACCAATCCATTACTGACGCCTTTTTCGTTGCCGCCGTTTTCTAAAATCCTCCCTGAGCATGTGGTTCCAGCCGTTACGCAATCGCTGGACAACTGCCGCGCGGCGGTAGAAAGCGTGGTGGCGCAGGGCGCACCGTACACCTGGGAAAATCTGTGTCAGCCGCTGGCCGAAGTGGACGACGTGCTGGGGCGTATCTTCTCCCCGGTAAGCCACCTGAACTCGGTGAAAAACAGCCCGGAACTGCGCGAGACCTATGAACAGACCCTGCCGCTGCTCTCGGAGTACAGCACCTGGGTCGGCCAACACGAAGGGCTGTACAAAGCGTATCGCGATCTGCGTGACGGCGACCATTACGCCGAGCTGAACACGGCGCAGAAAAAATCGGTCGATAACGCCCTGCGTGATTTCGAGCTGTCCGGGATTGGTCTGCCAAAAGAGAAGCAGGTTCGCTACGGTGAAATTGCCGCGCGCCTGTCCGAGCTGGGCAACCAGTACAGCAACAACGTCCTCGACGCCACCATGGACTGGACGAAGCTGATTACCGATGAATCCGAGCTGGCCGGGATGCCGGAAAGCGCGCTGGCAGCAGCAAAAGCGCAGGCCGAAGCGAAAGAGCAGGAAGGCTATCTGTTAACGCTGGATATCCCAAGCTACCTGCCGGTAATGACCTACTGCGACAACCAGGCCCTGCGTGAAGAGATGTACCGCGCCTACAGCACGCGCGCCTCCGATCAGGGGCCGAATGCCGGTAAGTGGGACAACAGCCCGGTGATGGCGGAAATCCTCGCCCTGCGTCACGAGCTGGCACAGCTGCTGGGCTTCGAAAACTACGCCGACAAATCCCTCGCCACCAAAATGGCGGAGAACCCACAGCAGGTGCTCGACTTCCTGACCGATCTGGCAAAACGCGCCCGTCCTCAGGGTGAGAAAGAGCTGGCTCAGCTGCGTGCTTTTGCGAAAGCGGAGTTCGGCGTGGACGAACTGCAGCCGTGGGATATTGCGTACTACAGCGAAAAACAGAAGCAGCATCTTTACAGCATCAGCGACGAGCAGCTGCGCCCGTACTTCCCGGAAAACAAAGCCGTTAACGGCCTGTTCGAAGTGGTGAAGCGCATCTACGGCATCACTGCAAAAGAGCGAACCGATATCGACGTCTGGCATCCGGACGTGCGCTTCTTCGAATTGTATGACGACAAGAATGAGCTGCGCGGTAGCTTCTACCTTGATCTCTACGCGCGTGAGAATAAGCGCGGCGGAGCGTGGATGGATGACTGCGTCGGCCAGATGCGTAAAGCCGACGGTTCTCTGCAAAAGCCGGTCGCTTACCTGACCTGTAACTTTAACCGTCCGGTGAATGGCAAACCTGCGCTGTTCACTCACGACGAAGTGATCACCCTGTTCCACGAGTTCGGTCACGGTCTGCATCACATGCTGACCCGCATCGAAACCGCAGGCGTGGCTGGCATCAGCGGGGTACCGTGGGATGCGGTCGAGCTGCCAAGCCAGTTTATGGAAAACTGGTGCTGGGAGCCGGACGCGCTGGCGTTTATCTCTGGTCACTATGAGACCGGCGAACCGCTGCCGAAAGAGCTGCTGGATAAAATGCTGGCGGCCAAAAACTATCAGGCAGCGATGTTCATCCTGCGTCAACTGGAGTTCGGCCTGTTTGATTTCCGTCTGCACGCCGAGTTTAGCCCGGAACAAGGGGCGAAAATCCTCGAAACGCTGGCCGAGATTAAAAAGCAGGTTGCTGTGATCCCTGGGCCAACCTGGGGCCGCTTCCCGCATGCGTTCAGTCACATCTTCGCAGGCGGCTATGCGGCAGGTTACTACAGCTACCTGTGGGCCGACGTGCTGGCAGCGGATGCTTTCTCCCGCTTCGAAGAAGAGGGGATCTTCAACCGTGAAACCGGCCAGTCGTTCCTCGATAACATCCTGACCCGCGGCGGTTCTGAGGAGCCAATGGTACTGTTCAAACGCTTCCGTGGCCGCGAACCGCAGCTGGATGCGATGCTTGAGCATTACGGGATCAAAGGCTGATAGTTCGTGAAAATCTGCTTAGTGGATGAAACAGGCGCCGGAGACGGCGCCTTATCTGTTCTGGCGACCCGCTGGGGGCTGGAGCACGATGAAGATAACCTGATGGCGCTGGTGATGACACCGAAGCATCTTGAATTACGTAAGCGCGACGAAGCGAAACTCGGCGGGATTTTTGTCGATTTTGTCGGCGGTGCGATGGCGCACCGGCGCAAGTTCGGCGGCGGTCGCGGCGAGGCGGTGGCCAAAGCGGTGGGCATTAAAGGGAACTATCTCCCGGACGTGGTCGATGCCACGGCGGGGCTGGGTCGCGATGCGTTTGTGCTGGCGTCTGTTGGCTGTCGTGTGCGAATGCTGGAGCGTAACCCGGTGGTCGCCGCATTGCTCGACGACGGGCTGACGCGTGGCTACGCGGACCCGGAAATCGGCCCGTGGCTGCAGGAGCGGTTGCAGTTGATCCACGCCTCCAGTCTGACGGCGCTCACTGATATCACCCCGCGCCCGCAGGTGGTCTATCTCGACCCGATGTTCCCGCATAAGCAGAAAAGTGCGCTGGTGAAGAAAGAGATGCGGGTGTTTCAGTCGCTGGTGGGGCCGGATTTAGATGCAGATGGTCTGCTGGAGCCTGCCAGACAGCTCGCGACGAAGCGGGTGGTGGTGAAGCGCCCTGACTACGCGCCGCCGCTGGCGGACGTGGCCACGACTAACGCGGTGACCACGAAAGGGCACCGGTTTGATATCTATTCAGGTACACCGGAATAAAAAAGCCGGGTGGCGGCTTCGCCTTACCCGGCCTACATCCTCGATCTATTCCTTCTCCCTCTGGGAGAGGGTTAGGGTGAGGGGAATTTAACGCACTTACTCGTCTTCTTCGTCACGCAGTGGAACAATCAGCATATCCACGTGAACGGTGTTGATCAGCTGGCGCGCGGACGACATCAGCTTGCTCCAGAAGTCCTGGTGGTGACCGCATACGACCAGGTCCATGTCATATTTCTTAATCGCATCAACCAATACCTGACCCAGGTCGCCGCTGCCGCTCAGGGTCTCGGTAATCGGGTAGCCCGCGTTGGTGGACAGTTCGCTCAGGGCGTGATGCGTCTCTTCGGAGATGCGCTTCTGCATATCGCCGAGATTCACGTCGATCAGACCGGTATAGAGGTCGGAGTAATTCACATCAACGTGAATCAGGGAAACTTTCGCGTTGTAGGGGCGTGCCATGGATACCGCTTTATCAACCAGCACTTTGCTCTCCGGAGAGAGGTCTACCGCGATGAGAATGTGTTTGTAAGCCATAGTGTTACTCCTTCCTTAAGTTATCGATGACTAAATGAGAATGCCGTCGTCTGATACTTTCATTACGGCCCAGTTAAACATATTTTTCAAGCTTTGGTGTTGATAACGATTAACCTTGTGGCAAAAAAATTAACGGATCTCCTACACTATTTAATGAGCCGTTCGGATATTAAAACGCGAACCGGATCGACTTTTGGTCATTCTTTCACTGAACTGTCTGTCAGGGCATTGGGGTGCGGGAGCTCAGGAGCTTTGCTCCGTGGGCGGACGCCGGGGAGGATGTATGATTAGCACCGTCGCATTGTTTTGGGCGTTATGCGTAGTTTGCATAGTGAATATGGCGCGCTACTTCTCATCGTTACGTGCGCTGTTAGTGGTACTTCGTGGTTGCGATCCGTTGCTTTATCAGTATGTGGACGGTGGGGGGTTCTTCACCTCGCATGGACAGCCCAGCAAACAGATGCGACTGGTGGGATACATCTACTACCAGCGTTACCGCGATCATCACGATGAAGAGTTTATCCGTCGCTGCGAGCGTCTGCGTCGGCAGTTCATTCTGACCAGCGCTCTGTGCGGGCTGGTTGTGGTCAGTATGATTGCATTGATGATTTGGCACTGAGCATAAAAAAAGCGGGTCAGTTTCCTGACCCGCTTTTTGTCGCCTTCAGCTGATTAGATCAGCTTCAGCGAAATCCAGTACAGACCACCAGACAGCAGGATGGACGCCGGAAGGGTGAACACCCAGGCCATCAGGATGTTGGTCACGGTTTTGCGCTGCAGACCGCCACCGTCAACAATCATGGTACCTGCCACGGACGAGGAGAGTACGTGGGTGGTGGATACCGGCATTCCGGTGTAGCTCGCCAGGCCGATAGAAACCGCCGCCGTCATCTGCGCGGACATCCCCTGCGCATAGGTCATGCCTTTCTTACCGATCTTCTCGCCGATGGTGGTCGCTACGCGACGCCAGCCAATCATTGTACCGATACCCAGTGCCAGCGCGACGGCCATGATGATCCAGATTGGCGCGTACTCAATGGTGTTGAGCATATCGCTTTTCAGTTTCTTCAGAAGACGTTTGTCGTCGGCATTCACCTCTGGCAGTTTCGCGACTTTATCGGTCACGTCAGAGATGCAGAGCATGATACGACGCAGCTGACCACGCTGTTCAACGGCCAGTTTGTCGTAGCTTTCGATATCGCCCAGCATGCCTTTGGCGCGTTCCAGCGCATTAATCGCGTTTGCCGGATGGCAGTGGAATTCGCCCGGCGCGGTGGTTGCACCGGCTTCCGGAGATGGGATCAGCTGATCAACGCCGGTCGCTTTTTTCAGCAGATCGGGATGCTGCTGGAAATAGGTCTCAACGTTGTTAACGGCATCACGGGTACGGGTGATTTCGTAACCAGAGGCGTTCATGTTAACCACGAAACCTGCCGGTGCGACACCGATCAGTACCAGCATCACCAGACCAATGCCTTTCTGCCCATCGTTCGCGCCATGAGAGAAGGCCACGCCGATAGCGGAAATGATCAGCGCGATACGCGTCCAGAATGGCGGTTTTTTCTTACCGTCTTTCTTCTCACGCTCTGCTGGCGTCAGGTGGATGCGCGCACGTTTCTTGGTGTTGCTCCAGTAGCGACGCAGGATGAAAATCAATCCACCCGCAACCACCAGACCCACAATTGGAGAGATGATCAGAGAACCGAAAATGCCCAGTACTTTAGGCAGGTTCAGCGCATCAACGACGGATGTCCCGGTCATCAGGGCGTTCGTTAACCCGATACCGATAATCGCGCCGATGAGAGTGTGAGAGCTGGATGCAGGCAGGCCAAAATACCAGGTACCGAGGTTCCAGATAATGGCAGCAAGCAGCATTGAGAACACCATGGCAAGGCCATGACCGGAACTCACGTTAAGCAGCAGATCCGTTGGCAACATATGCACGATCGCATACGCCACGCTCAGTCCGCCCAGAAGGACACCAAAAAAGTTAAATACCGCCGCCATAACAACCGCAAGTTGCGATCGCATTGCGCGAGTGTAGATAACCGTTGCTACTGCGTTTGCAGTGTCGTGGAAGCCGTTGATCGCTTCGTAAAACAGTACAAAAACCAGAGCAAGCAATAATAAAAGCCCGGTATGTAAATCCAGGCCGGCAAACAAATGTAGCATAGGACGTTACGCCATTTTGAGGACATGAACGCGGCGCATTATCCAGGACAAATGCGCAACGGGCAAAGTGAAATATAGACTTTTTTTGACATACCACCTGATTTGAGAAAAGTGCTTGAAGGGATAATCGTTAAATTTCAATGGAATGGCTTTGTAAGAACTTTTTACGCTGGTGTGACCACAGAGGAAACTTTACAATCCGCGGCAGTTAACGAAGAGGATTTTGACGTGGAAAGGTTTGATGCCGTGGTAATTGGCGCCGGTGCGGCGGGTATGTTTTGTGCGGCGATGGCCGGACAGGCGGGTCGTCGTGTGCTGTTACTGGACAACGGAAAAAAGCCTGGCCGCAAGATCCTGATGTCGGGCGGCGGGCGTTGTAACTTCACCAATCTTTATGTCGAACCCGCGGCGTATTTGAGCCAAAACCGTCATTTTTGCAAATCTGCACTGGCGCGTTACACCCAGTGGGACTTTATCGACCTGGTGGGCAAGCACGGCATCGCGTGGCATGAAAAGACGCTGGGACAGCTGTTCTGCGACGACTCCGCGCAGCAGATTGTCGATATGCTGGTCGCCGAGTGCGAGAAGGGCGGCGTGGTGATGCGTCTGCGCACGGAAGTGCTGGAGGTCGCCCGCGACGAACAGGGGTACACGCTGCAGCTGAACGGTGAAACCGTCAGTGCTGATAATCTGGTCGTCGCCAGCGGTGGCCTCTCTATGCCGGGTCTGGGCGCGTCCCCGTTCGGCTATAAGATTGCCGAGCAGTTTGGTCTTAAGGTACTGCCCACGCGCGCGGGTCTGGTGCCGTTCACGCTGCACAAACCCCTTCTTGAACAGCTTCAGACGCTTTCTGGCGTCTCCGTTCCTTCCGTCATGACTGCCGAAGACGGGACGGTATTCCGTGAAAACCTGCTCTTTACCCATCGGGGGCTCTCTGGCCCGGCGGTACTGCAAATCTCCAGCTACTGGCAGCCGGGTGAATTTGTCACGGTGAATCTGGTGCCGGACTGCGACCTGGACGCGTTCCTCAACGAGCAGCGCGAGGCGCACCCGAATCAGAGCCTGAAAAACACGCTGGCGATGCAGCTGCCAAAACGTCTGGTGGAGTGCCTTCAGGTGCTGGGGCAGATCCCGGACGTATCGCTTAAGCAATTGAACAGCCGCGAGCAAGAGACGCTGGTGGAGACGCTGACAAACTGGCGCGTTCAGCCAAACGGCACCGAGGGGTACCGCACGGCGGAAGTGACGCTGGGCGGCGTTGATACAAATGAACTCTCCTCGCGCACCATGGAAGCCCGCAACGTGCCGGGGCTCTACTTTATCGGCGAAGTGATGGACGTCACCGGCTGGCTCGGCGGGTATAACTTCCAGTGGGCGTGGGCAAGTGCCTGGGCGTGTGCGCAGGCGCTGGCCGAAAAGAACAGTTAATATTTATTTTTTTGCGTGCTGTGCCCTTAACGGGCTCGCGCTTTTTATTGTCTGCATGGTGTTTTGTATCCAAAAAAGGGTTGTGTATGTCAGCTGCTCATCTCGGTTTCCCGACGGAAACCGTTGTTGTCTTTGTGGTGATGGCCGTTGGGGCGATGTTTATCGACCTCTTTATGCACCGTCACGATAAACCTGTCTCGCTGAAAAGCGCGGCGATGTGGTCCATCTTCTGGGTCATGATGGCGATGGCGTTCGCCGGGTTCCTGTATGTCCACCACGGTGCAGAGATGGCGAGCCTGTTCCTCACCGGCTATGCGCTGGAAGAGGTGCTTTCCGTCGATAACCTGTTTGTGATGATGGCGATTTTCGCCTGGTTCGGCGTGCCGGATAAGTACCGTCACCGCGTGCTCTACTGGGGTGTGCTGGGGGCGATTGTTTTCCGCGGTATTTTCGTGGCGATCGGAACCAGCCTGCTGAGCCTGGGGCCGTACGTGGAGGTCATTTTTGCGCTGGTTGTCGGCTGGACGGCGGTGATGATGCTCAAACGCAATGAAGAGAGTGACGAAGTGGAAGATTACTCCGGCCATCTCGCGTACCGCCTGGTGAAGCGCTTCTATCCGGTCTGGCCGAAAATCAGCAGCAATGCCTTTATCCTGACCCAGAAAGAGGTGGATGCGGAGCTTGAAAAGCCGGAAAACCAGGACGTCATGGTCGGGCGCGTGAAGAAGGCGAAACGCTACGCGACGCCGCTGCTGCTTTGCGTGGCAGTGGTGGAACTTTCTGACGTGATGTTCGCATTTGACTCCGTACCGGCCATTATTGCCGTGAGCCGCGAGCCGCTGATTATCTATAGCGCCATGATGTTCGCCATTCTCGGCCTGCGTACCCTCTACTTTGTGCTGGAAGCGCTCAAGCAGTATCTGGTCCACCTTGAGAAAGCCGTGGTGTTGCTGCTGTTCTTCGTGGCGTTCAAGCTGGGGTTAAATGCCACCGATCACTTCTGGCATCACGGGTACAGCATTGGCGCGACGGCGAGCCTGTTTGTGGTCTTAGGCGTGCTGGCGCTGGGGATTATTACGAGCGTGATGTTCCCTGGGAAACGTGAGGCCTGATGCTTTGCCTTTCTCCCTCTCCCCGTGGGAGAGGGCTGGGGTGAGGGCACCAGACCGCACCTAACCCTTAATCGGCGAATTCCGGCGCTTGCGCGGGTGGTGGAAATGCCGCCAGTGAGGATCCTGCGCCGCGGCCAGCAGCTCGTGGTCGCCGCGGGTATCTCCCCAGGCGCGCAGGTGATAGGCCTTCAGATCGCCATACACTTTTTCCAGTCTTGCGACTTTCTGGGCACAGCGGCAGTTATTGCCGGTGATGCGTCCTGTCAGCTTGCCGTCTTTCACTTCCAGCTGGGTGCCAATCAGCTTAATACCGAGCTTATCCGCCCAGGGCTGAAGCACCAGCGCCGGAGAGGCAGAACAGATCGTCACCTCCGCACCGGAATTCACCTCCGCCGCCACGGCCAGAACCCCTTCGGGGCGCATCAGCTTGTTCCAGTATTTTTCGCAAAATGCTTCCGCCTGCTGGCGCAGCCAGTGCTCATCCACTCCCGTCAGGAATGTTTTGATCAGCACTTCCTTGAGCTCATCCCGGGTCAGCTTGCGGCGAACGCAGTGCAGCGTAGGTAACGCCATGCGCACCAGGCGGCCTGCGAAGTAGCGTTTCCCAAAGGCAAAACGCAGGAAAGGGATAAAGCTATCGTGGTGCGTTAGTGTCCCATCAAAATCAAAGACAGAGAGCACGCTGGATTTAGCCACCGTCTCGTCGGCAATCATATTGGTCATAAATACGTCTTAGCTGAAATACACATTCTGCGGATCAGTTTACCTGCTTTATCTGAACAGTCCTTACATCACCACTCTTTTTTTCACGATCTTGCGATCTAAAAGTGAGTCCATTTTTGGCCTCGATAGTCGTTGGTGAAAAAATGAACTGTCTATATTATCGCCACATCGAAAGATATTTCGGGGGAACATTGGCCCCCACGCGTAAGGAAAAATTCACTCAAAGCCACAATTTTTGATATGACGTTAAGATCGCTTATTTCAATCCTCACACTCAGTTTTGCTTCGTTTTCTGCAATGAGTTTTCAACTGCCTGCATCGATGATCTCGATGAATTCTGCGTTTGCGGAATCACCCGCGAAATCGGCGCTGTTTCATCAGGAAACGGGCCCGCTGCGCTCGCGCATTCTCGATCAATACCAGAAGTGGAAGGGAACCCAGTATCAGTGGGGCGGCACGAGCCACCGCGGCGTGGATTGCTCTGCACTGATGCAGCACCTGTTCAGCGATGCGGCGAATCTTAATTTGCCGCGCACGACCAGCGAGCAAATCCATCGCGGCGTGCAGGTGGCGCAGTACCGTCTTAAGGCCGGCGACCTGGTCTTCTTCCAGACGGGGCCAAACCGAAAGCATGTCGGTGTCTACATCGGTGACAACCGGTTTATTCACGCCTCCAGCAGCCAGGGGGTGACGGTGTCAACCCTGACCGATGACTACTGGCAAGCACATTACATCACGGCCCGCCGCGTGACGGGCAGTGCGGCGTAACGGGATCAGATGATGTCATCCACCACGCCACCGTCAACGCGCAACGCTGCGCCCGAGGTGGCGGAGGCCTGAGGCGAACAGACATAAATCACCATATTGGCCACCTCTTCTACCGTGGCCGCACGCTGGATAACCGAGCTGGGGCGGTTGGCCATGACAAATTCTTTCGCCAGCTGCTCCAGCGATTTCCCGGTTTTCTCGATTTCATCTTTCATCATTTCAGCGAAACCGTCCGACAGGGTGGGCCCCGGCAGTACGCTGTTCACCGTCACGCCGCTTCCCGCCACGAACTTCGCCAGCCCGCGCGCGAGCGAGAGCTGTGCCGTTTTGGTCACCCCGTAGTGGATCATATCCGCCGGAATATTGCATGCCGATTCGGAAGAGATAAACACCACCCGTCCCCAGCCTTTTTTCACCATGCCTGGCAGCAGAGCGCGGGAAAGACGCACGCCGGACATCACGTTGGTCTGCCAGTAACGCTCCCAGGTTTCATCGTCGGTGCTATAGAAGTCCTGCGGGCCGTAAATTCCGGCGTTGTTCACCAGAATATCGACATCACTTGCGACCTTCAGCAGCGACTCCACCCCTTCTGCCGTACTGAGATCGGCAATGGCGGCACGCACCTGTACGCCGGGTACAACCTGCTGTAACTGCTGAATACCCTTGTTCACCGAGTCGATGCTGCGGCCATTCACGATCACTTCCGCGCCGCTTTCCGCCAGGCCTCTGGCAATGGCGAACCCGATACCGCCGGTTGAGGCAGTCACCAGCGCCACTTTCCCCGCAAAGTCGATTTTCATCTTCTGCTCCTTATCGTTTTAGCGTTCGGACCTTAAAGCGTAGCAGGTGGTGATGACGGCTCCTGGCTAAAAAGGCGCAGCAGGGTTTCAACCTGCTCATCCAGCGGGGCGAGGGTACGTTTCACGATCAAATGCAGCGGCGTGGCCCGGCGGACACCGTGGTTCAGCGGAAGGATTTTCAGTAAGCCTCGCTCCAGCAGGGGCTGGATGCGTTCCTCTGGCAGCCAGCCGTAGCCGACCTGAGAGACAACCGCCTCTATGGCAGCATCAATGGTGGAGAACGTCCACGACTCGCCGGCAGCCCGCGCGGCGTTCTGGCTGTCCGCAATCTGGATAAGCGGCCACGGGCGCAGCATCTCATCATTAAGCGGTGCATCAAGACAAAAGAGCGGATGCTGGTAATGCGCCACGGCGACAAAGTCGATATTCATCAGCCACTCGCCAAGCCCGGTAATGTCCTGGCGGCGGGTCAGGACCATTACGTCCGCTTCGTCGTTTATCGTGTCCGCGCGGCTATTTTCCAGCACCTCGGTAAGGCGCACCTGGGTTTGCGGATACCGTTGCTGGAATTGTCTTAAAATCGCGAACAGCCTGCGGCGGGGAAAAATACTGTCTACGATCAGATCGACTCGGGTGCGCATGCCGCTTTGCAGCGTCGCGGCGCGCGTCTCAACATAAGAGAACGCTTTCAGCAGCGGTTTTACCTGATTCAGCAATAATTCTCCTGCGGGCGTGAGGACTGCCCGTCTCCCTTCCACCACCAGCAGCGCAATGCCCAGGCGCTCCTGGAGTAAAGAGAGGTTGTAACTGACGGAAGACTGGCTGCGGTGTGTCTGTTCTGCCGCTTTGGCAAAACTCCCGGCCTCGACCACTTTTTCCAGGAGTGACCACTGTTCAAGAGTTGTTTTATGCATGACATATCTAATTTTTGAATTAATTTGATTCAAACATAGCGTTATTCATTCATTTTTTGAAGGGGTACGATACGTTCATCAAAACAAAGGAGACACATCATGAGCAACTTCGACAAACATGACTTAAGCGGCTTCGTTGGCAAACATCTGGTTTATACCTACGATAACGGCTGGAACTACGAGATTTACGTCAAAAATGAAAACACCCTCGACTACCGTATTCACAGCGGCCTGGTCGGAAACCGTTGGGTAAAAGATCAGCAGGCGTATATCGTTCGCGTCGGGGAGAGCATCTATAAAATCTCCTGGACAGAGCCAACCGGTACTGACGTGAGCCTGATTGTTAACCTGGGCGACAACCTGTTCCACGGCACCATCTTCTTCCCGCGCTGGGTAATGAACAATCCGGAAAAAACCGTCTGTTTCCAGAACGATCATATTCCGCTGATGAATAGCTATCGCGATGCCGGTCCGGCATATCCCACAGAAGTGATTGATGAATTCGCGACAATCACCTTTGTGCGCGACTGTGGTCCAAATGATGACAGCGTGATTGCCTGTGCGGCCAGCGAGTTACCTGAAAACTTTCCAGAAAACTTAAAATAAGCGCGACAATTAACTAAAAAGAAAAGTTCCCGGCTATTTCATATTATTTTGAAATGGCCGGGATTTTTTTTGTTTGTTGATGTTTGGTTTAAATCATTTCCTGGCAAAACGTTGTGAAGGTCACAATAAAAAATATTTAATATTAATTTAACTTGTTGTTTTTAAAGTGTCTGCTAGTAGTTCTATAACGTTATAAACGTTGTCTTAATTTTTCCCTAAGAAATGAAAGCTATTTTGATATGAGTTTATGGTTCGTTGAAATAAACGGACCGGCATTTGGTTAATATCAAAAACGTGCCATTTTTATTGCAAGGAAATTAATAATGAGTGATTTTCTGCCCTTTTCGCGACCCTCAATGGGTGCCGAAGAAATGGCGGCGGTTCAGGACGTTTTGATGTCGGGCTGGATCACCACGGGGCCTAAAAATCAGGAGCTTGAAGAGGCATTTTGTCATCTGACGGGCAATCAGCATGCGATTGCCGTCTGTTCTGCCACCGCGGGCATGCATGTCACGCTGATGGCGCTGAATATTGGCCCCGGCGATGAAGTGATCACCCCCTCCCAGACCTGGGTTTCCACGCTAAATATGATCGTGTTGCTGGGTGCCACACCGGTGATGATTGATGTGGACAACGACACGTTGATGGTGACGCCTGACGCCGTTGAAGCGGCGATAACCTCGCGTACTAAAGCCATTATCCCCGTCCATTATGCTGGCGCACCGTGTGACATCGACGCGATTCATGCCATTGGCGAACGTCACGGTATTCCCGTTATTGAAGATGCTGCCCATGCCGCCGGAACCTATTACAAGAACCGCCATGTGGGCTGGAAAGGGACGGCGATTTTTTCCTTCCACGCCATTAAAAATATGACCTCTGCAGAAGGCGGTTTAGTTGTCACGGATAACGCTCAGCTTGCTGCGCGGATCCGCAGTCTGAAATTCCACGGCCTGGGGGTGGATGCCTATGACCGCCAGACGCACGGTCGTGCACCGCAGGCTGAAGTGATCTCGCCGGGCTATAAATACAACCTGGCGGATATTAACGCCGCGCTGGCGCTGGTGCAGTTGGGCAAATTAAAAGAGGCCAACAAACGCCGTGAGGAAATCGCGCAACGCTATCTGCGGGAGCTGGCCGATACGCCGTTCCAGCCGCTGACCATCCCGGCATGGCCGCACGTTCACGCCTGGCACCTGTTTATTATTCGCGTTGATGAAGCCCGCTGTGGGATTTCACGCGATAACCTGATGGCGGCGCTGAAGGAGAAGGGCATTGGTACCGGCCTGCACTTCCGCGCGGCGCACACTCAAAAATACTACCGCGAGCGTTTTCCTGATGTATCGCTCCCGAATTCGGAATGGAATAGCGCGCGTATTTGTTCTCTCCCTCTTTTTCCGGACATGACTCATGACGACACAACCCGCGTCATTACCGCGCTCCATCAGCTTGCAGGACATTGATATGTTCAGTGCACCACCCGTACAAAAAGTTTCCGTCGTCATTCCTGTTTATAACGAACAGGAGAGCCTGCCTGAACTGATTCGCCGCACGACGGCCGCCTGCGAGACGCTGGGCAAAGCGTATGAAATTTTGCTGGTGGACGATGGCAGTAGCGATGACTCCGCAATGATGCTGACCGATGCTGCCCAGGCTGAAGGCAGCCATATTGTTGCCGTGCTGCTGAACCGTAACTACGGCCAGCACTCGGCGATCATGGCCGGATTTAGCCACGTTACGGGCGATCTGATCATCACTCTGGACGCGGATCTGCAAAACCCGCCGGAGGAGATCCCACGCCTGGTGGCGAAAGCCGATGAAGGCTATGACGTGGTCGGCACGGTGCGTCAGAACCGTCAGGACAGCCTGTTCCGCAAGCTGGCCTCACGCACTATCAACCGTCTTATCCAGCGTACGACCGGTAAAGCGATGGGCGATTACGGCTGCATGCTGCGCGCCTACCGCCGTCATATTGTCGACGCCATGCTGCATTGCCACGAGCGCAGCACGTTTATTCCAATCCTCGCTAATACGTTCGCCCGTAAGGCAACGGAAATCCCGGTCCTGCATGCCGAGCGTGAGCACGGGGAATCGAAGTACAGCTTCATGCGTCTCATCAACCTGATGTACGACCTTATCACCTGCCTGACCACCACGCCACTGCGTCTGCTGAGCGTTTTCGGCAGCATCATCGCGCTGGCGGGGTTCGCGCTCTCCGTCCTGCTGGTGGTGCTGCGGCTGGTCTTTGGCCCGCAGTGGGCGGCTGAAGGGGTCTTCATGCTTTTTGCCGTGCTGTTTATGTTCATCGGTGCCCAGTTTGTCGGCATGGGCCTGCTCGGTGAATACATTGGCCGAATTTATAACGATGTCCGCGCACGTCCGCGCTACTTTATTCAACGTGTTGTCCGTCAGGAACACAAAGCATCTCAAGAGGAAATCCACCCATGAAAGCTGTTGTATTTGCCTATCACGATATGGGTTGCACGGGCACGCTGGCCCTGCTGGAAGCGGGCTATGACATTGCGGCAATCTTTACCCATCCGGACACGGCGGGCGAAAATCACTTTTTCAGCTCAGTGGCGCGCATCGCCGCCGAGCGGGGGATTCCGGTTTATGCCCCGGACGACGTGAACCATCCGCTGTGGGTGGAGCGCATCCGCGCGCTTGCCCCTGATGTCATCTTCTCGTTTTACTATCGCAACCTGATCTGCGACGAGATCCTCGGCCTGGCCGCAAAAGGAGCATTTAACCTTCACGGCTCACTGCTGCCAGCCTACCGTGGGCGCGCGCCGCTGAACTGGGTGCTGGTGAACGGCGAAACGGAAACGGGCGTGACCCTGCACCGGATGGTCCACCGTGCGGATGCGGGGGCCATCATTGCCCAGCACCGCGTGGCAATCGATGCGGATGAAACGGCGCTGCAGCTGCACCAGAAACTTTGCACCGTGGCACAAAGCCTGCTGCGCGACGCGCTGCCAGCTATCCTGAACGGCACCTTCAGCGAGACCGCGCAGGATGAGAGCAAAGCAAGTACCTTCGGTCGCCGCACGCCGGAGGATGGTCGTCTGGACTGGAACCAACCTGCTCGCCAGCTTCACAACCTGGTGCGCGCCGTGACCGACCCATGGCCGGGGGCATACAGCTTTGCGGGCGTGAGCAAGTTTATCGTCTGGAAATCCCGCGTGCGCGACGACATCCCGGCGGCAAAACCGGGCACCGTTGTCTCCGTCTCACCGCTGATTGTGAGCTGCGGCGAGCAGGCGCTGGAGATTATTACCGGGCAAACCGACAGCGGTCTTTACGTGCAGGGCACGCAGCTGGCCCAGTCTCTGGGTCTGGTCGCCGGGGCGCTGATCACAAGCGCCCCGGTGGTTGCCGTTAAACGCCGTACCCGCGTGCTGATCCTCGGCGTAAACGGCTTTATCGGTAACCATCTGACTGAACGCCTGCTCAAAGACGATAACTACGAAATCTATGGCCTGGATATTGGCGCGGATGCGATCAGTCGTTTCCTCGACAACCCACGCTTCCACTTCGTGGAAGGGGATATCAGCATCCATTCCGAGTGGATTGAATACCACATTAAAAAATGTGACGTGGTACTGCCGCTGGTCGCCATCGCCACGCCTATTGAGTACACCCGTAACCCGCTGCGCGTGTTCGAGCTGGACTTCGAGGAGAACCTGAAGATCATTCGCGACTGCGTGAAATACGACAAGCGCATCATCTTCCCGTCCACCTCTGAAGTGTACGGCATGTGTACCGACAAAAACTTCGACGAAGACACCTCTAACCTGGTGGTCGGGCCGATCAACAAACAGCGCTGGATCTACTCTGTCTCCAAACAGCTGCTGGACCGCGTGATTTGGGCCTACGGTGAGAAAGAGGGGCTGCGCTTTACCCTGTTCCGTCCGTTCAACTGGATGGGCCCGCGTCTGGATAACCTGAACGCGGCGCGTATCGGTAGCTCCCGTGCGATCACCCAGCTGATCCTGAACCTGGTGGAAGGCTCACCGATTAAGCTTATTGAAGGCGGCAAACAGAAACGCTGCTTCACGGATATCAGCGACGGTATCGAAGCGCTGTTCCGCATCATCGAAAACAAAGATAACCGCTGCAACGGTCAAATCATCAACATCGGGAACCCTGACAACGAAGCGAGCATTCGCGAACTGGCTGAGATGCTGCTGGCCAGCTTTGAGCGCCATCCGCTGCGCGATAAATTCCCACCGTTTGCCGGTTTCCGCGAAGTGGAAAGCAGCAGCTACTACGGTAAAGGCTACCAGGACGTTGAGCACCGTAAGCCGAGCATTCGCAATGCGAAGCGCTGCCTGAACTGGACGCCGACGGTGAAGATGGAGCAGACCATTGACGAGACGCTCGACTTCTTCCTGCGCACCGTGGAGCTGTCGGAACAGGTCTCATGAAAAAAGTCGGTTTACGCATTGATGTCGACACCTTCAGGGGAACGCGTAACGGCGTCCCCAGGCTGCTGGAACTGCTGAACAAGCACGGCGTGCGTGCCAGCATCTTCTTCAGCGTGGGGCCTGACAACATGGGACGCCATTTATGGCGTCTGATTAAACCGGCATTTCTGTTCAAAATGCTGCGCTCACGCGCAGCATCTCTCTACGGCTGGGATATTCTGCTGGCTGGCACCGCCTGGCCCGGTAGACGCATCGGCGCGGGTAACGAAGCGGTTATCCGTGAGGCGGCGCAGCAGCATGAGGTCGGCCTGCATGCCTGGGATCATCACGCCTGGCAGGCGTGGGCAGGCGTCTGGGATATCCCGCGTCTCTCCCGTGAAATTGAGCGTGGAATGCTGGAGCTGGAGGCCATCACCGGTCAGCCCGTGCGCTGTTCCGCCGTGGCAGGATGGCGTGCGGATCAACGGGTCGTAAAGGCCAAAGAAGCCTTTGCGTTTCGCTACAACAGCGATTGCCGCGGAACCGGGCCGTTTTTGCCGCTGTTAGGCGAAAATCACTACGGTACGGTGCAAATTCCGGTCACGCTTCCCACCTGGGATGAAGTGGTCGGACGCGAGGTGAAGGCGGAAGAATTTAATCGTTATATTCTGGACCGTATGCATCGCGATACGGGTACGCCGGTGTATACCATCCATGCAGAAGTAGAGGGGATTGCGTATCAGCATGATTTCGATGCGTTGCTGACCCTGGCCGCTCAGGAGGGCATTGAATTCTGCCCGTTGAGCGAGCTGCTGCCCGACGACCTCAGCACCCTGCCTGTGGGAAAAATTGTCCGTAATGAACTGGCTGGCCGGGAAGGCTGGCTTGGCCATCAACACACCGTGAGTCCGGTCCCATGAAAACAGCCCGTTATGGCTTAGCGCTTCTCGCACTGTTTATCGTTTACTACCTCATTCCTGTCGATGTCCGCCTGCTGTGGCAGCCTGACGAAACGCGCTATGCGGAAATCAGCCGCGAAATGCTGGCATCGGGTGACTGGATCGTCCCGCATTTTCTGGGGCTGCGTTACTTTGAAAAACCGATTGCTGGCTACTGGATCAACAGTCTCGGGCAGTTGCTGTTCGGGCACACCAACTTTGCCGTACGCGCCGGGGCGATATTCTCCACCGGGTTAACGGCGCTGCTGGTGATCTGGATGGCCTGGCGTCTCTGGCGGGATAAGCGAGTAGCCATTTTCTCCGGCCTTATCTTCCTGACCCTGTTCCTGGCGTACGGTATCGGCACGTATGCGGTGCTGGATCCTATCATCACCCTGTGGCTGGTGGCGGCGATGTGCAGCTTCTGGCTGGCCTCGCAGGCCCAAACCGTGGCCGGAAAAGCGGGTGGCTATGTGCTGCTTGGGCTGGCCTGCGGGATGGGGGTGATGACCAAAGGCTTCCTGGCGCTGGCCGTTCCGGTGATTGGCGTGCTGCCGTGGGTGATCGTCCAGAAGCGCTGGAAAGAGGTGCTGATTTTTGGCTGGCTCGCGATCCTGAGCTGCGTGCTGATTGTCCTGCCGTGGGCGCTGGCGATTGCGCATCGGGAGCCTGATTTCTGGCGTTACTTCTTCTGGGTTGAACATATTCAGCGTTTTGCACAGAGCGACGCCCAGCATAAAGCCCCGTTCTGGTATTACCTGCCGTTCCTGCTTGCGGGCAGCCTGCCGTGGCTGGCACTGCTGCCGGGCGCGTTTCGTCTCGGCTGGAATGACAGACAAAGCGCGGGTGGAGGATTCTATCTGCTGGGCTGGGTGGTGATGCCGCTGCTGTTCTTCAGCATCGCCAAAGGCAAACTGCCGACCTACATCCTGCCCTGTTTTGCCCCGCTGGCTATCCTGATGGCGCGCTATGCCTGCCTCGCGGCGGAAAAAGGTGCGAGAGCGTTGCGCATTAACGGTGGGATTAACCTGGCGTTTGGGGTGATCGGCGTGATTGCGGCGCTGGTGGTCTCGCCATGGGGGCTGGCTAAGCATCCGGTCTGGACGCCGGTCGAACTGTACAAAGTGTTCTGTGCAGTGGTGGCGTTCCTCCTCTGGGCCGCGGTGGGCTGGTTTACGTTCAGACAGAGTCAGCAGCGCTGGTGGCTGGCAGCCTTGTGTCCTGCAGGCCTGGCGTTGCTGATTGGTTTTGCCATTCCTAACCTGGTGGTGGATTCCAAACAGCCGCAGTCGCTGGTCGATACCGTGCGCGAGCCGCTTCAGGAAAGCCGATTTGTGCTGGCCAATAACGTTGGCGTGGCCGCGGGTCTGGCGTGGGAGCTGAAGCGTAATGACATTACGCTGTTTGGTCAGAGCGGCGAACTGCGTTACGGGCTGGATTATCCCGATGTGAAAGATCGTTACGTCGACAAAGATGACTTCGCGCAGTGGCTGGCGACGCATCGTCAGCAGGGGCGTGTGTCGCTGGTGGTTCTGCTGTCAAAACGTGACGATATCTCACGGGCGAATTTACCGCAGCCGGACAATCTCTATATCCAGGGACGGTTTGCCTTGCTGGAGTATCTGCCGAAGTGATGACCTGGACCTGGCTGGTACTGGCAAGCTTGCTCAGCTGCGCGGGGCAGTTATGCCAGAAACAGGCCACCCGTCCGGCGAAAGCCGGGCGGCGCGGCGCGCACATTATGTTGTGGCTTGGTCTGGCAGTGCTGGCGCTGGGTAGCGGAATGCTGGTCTGGCTGGTGGTGCTGCAACGCCTGCCCGTTGGCGTCGCCTATCCTATGCTGAGCCTCAACTTTGTCTGGGTAACGCTGGCGGCAAAAGTATTCTGGCGCGAACACGTTGCTGCGCACCACTGGCTGGGGGTCGGGTTTATCATCATTGGGATTATCGTGCTGGGAGGAAGCCTGTGAAAGGCGCGTTCTGGGCGTTATGCAGCGTGCTGTTAGTCAGCGCCGCACAGCTGTTGCTGCGCGATGCCATGCAGGCACTGCCGCCGGTCAGCGATGTTCTGGCGCTTATTTCCGCGCTGTGGCACTTCTCATCCGGCACGGGCGCGCTGCTGCTGGGGTTGATGGGGTATGTGGCCTCTATGGGCTGCTGGTATCTGGCGCTGCATCGAATGGCGCTCAGCAAAGCATATGCCTTGCTGAGCCTCAGTTATATTCTGGTGTGGGCCGCGGCAATCGTCCTGCCCGGCTGGGGGGAACACTTCTCCTGGCACGGGCTGGTGGGCGTCGGGTTTATTATGCTGGGTGTACTAACGATTTTTAGGCCAGCACGTCGTCAGCAGAATGAATCAGGCCGGCGTTGAGTTCGAAGGGTGTTGCGGTACAGACCGCAAGGCTCAGCGAGTCTATGCGGCAGTGGCTGACTGAATGAAACGCGCTGGCGGTACTGTCAATGCTAACCATTTGCCAGGCGTGACCGCCGCACTGTTTAACGATCGCTTCCTTTCGCGTCCAGATACGCCAGAATGCCGTAAGCTGGCGCTCTGGCGTTTCCTTTTCCAGCTCTTCATGCTCGGCGCCGCTGAAGACGGCATTGGCGAGCGTGCGCCAGTTATCCTGCGGGCGAATACGTTCCAGGGAACAGCCCACGTTACCTTCGTCACTGATAATTAACGCAATCTCATCTCCCGAGTGGCTAAGGCTGAACCACAGCGGATAGTCGCCGGCAAAAAGGGGTTTCCCCTGTTCGTTGTGGATAATCTCCGGGAGTGGCGTCGGCGCCAACAGACGCGAAAGCAACCCGCGTCCAGCGAGCCAGCGCGCGCGATGGGCGCCTTCGGGCGCGTGACGGGAGAGCGCTTGAGCCCAGCGGTTGGTGCTCAGCGAGGAGATTTTTCCCAGAAAAACCTGGTACATATAACGTCTGGCCTTCAGTCAAACAGAGAGTCGCAAAGTTGCGCGGCGAAACCATTACTATAATCTATTGTCCCCGATAATGGCTAACCCGACCAGCGGCTTAGCCCGGCAACCGGCTTTTGGGTCGTCCCGGCCCCAGCAGGATCGCCAGCTTGCTGCCCCCTTTGGTGGTCTCCATCCAGATTTTACATACGCTGGTCAGCGGAACCGACAGCAGCATCCCAACCGGGCCCAGCAGCCATCCCCAAATCAGTAAGGATAAAAATACCACCAGCGTCGACATGCCCAGCCGGTGACCCATCATCCGCGGCTCGAGAATATTCCCCAGCACCATATGCACAACGAGAAACAGCGCGCCGACCAGCATACATTCATAAAATCCATTAAACAGAAACGCCTGAATCATCGGCGGCACGGCGGAGAGCACGGCGCCAATGTTGGGAACGTAGTTCAGCAGAAATGCCAGCACCCCCCACATCAGGGCGAACTGGACGCCCATCAGCATCAGTCCCAGCCAGACAATGATCCCGGTCCATACGCTCAACAGCGTTTTCAGCGCCAGATATTTGGACACGCCCTTCAGCGCGCGGTGTAAACCGGCAATATGGATTTGCGGGTTATTTAATGCAAAACGCAGCTTGTAGGGCACATGACGGACTTCGAACAGCATGAACACCACCGTCATGACCAGCAGCAAAATGCTGGCCATCGCGCCGGAAAGACCGGTCATCAGCGTGGTGGCGTAGGTCATGACTTTCTCTGAATCCATCCTGCGCAGCATCCGTTCTGGCGAGATATGCAGGTTAAGAAAGGGCATCATCTCCTGCAGGGCGATGATTTTGCGCGTCAGCTCTTTATTGTACTGCGGCAGCATGGTGGAGAATTCGCTCAGCGATGCGGCCAGTACGCCGAAGAGTGCCGTCAGGCCAATCAGCATTACAATCACCACAATAGTGATGGCCACCGGGCGGCTAACGCCCCGGCGTAAAAACCAGGTCACCAGCGGATTGAGAACAATGGCAAAAAAGAGTGCCAGCAGAAGCTGGACGATAATGTCAGCGGCAGCATGAATACCCGCGAGGATAACCACCAGACAGGCGAGTTTTAATAAAATGTGGAGTCCTGCTTTATCGGGCTGGGGGGAGATCATGCGCGTTCCTTAGTAAGATGACGCATTAAGTGTAGTGCCTGGCTTCCGCTTCGTCTGGCACCGATAATCTGAAAGTCGGGGCTGATTTTCTGATGGCGTCGTGGTAATAGTGAAACACTGTTGCAAAAAATTCAGGTCTAACTCCATGCCCGAACCTGCCGCTGAACCGGCGCTGAGCGGATTGCGCCTCAATCTGCGTATTGTTTCCGTCGTCATTTTCAACTTTGCCAGTTATCTGACCATTGGTCTGCCGCTGGCGGTCTTGCCGGGCTATGTCCATGACGTAATGGGGTTTAGCGCATTCTGGGCGGGGCTGGTGATTAGCCTGCAGTATTTCGCCACGCTGTTAAGCCGGCCGCATGCCGGGCGCTACGCGGACATGTTCGGACCAAAAAGCATCGTCGTGGTGGGGTTGTGCGGCTGTTTCCTCAGTGGCCTGAGCTACCTGCTGGCGGCCACAACCAGCGCCTGGCCGCTGGTCAGTCTGACGCTCCTCTGCCTGGGCCGCGTCATCCTCGGTATTGGGCAAAGTCTGGCGGGAACCGGCTCCACGCTGTGGGGCGTGGGCGTTGTCGGCGCATCACACATTGGCCGGGTGATCTCCTGGAACGGAATTGTTACCTACGGCGCGATGGCGCTCGGTGCACCGCTCGGCGTGGCCTGTTATGCCTTTGGCGGGCTCTATGGACTCGCCATCACCATTATGGTGGTCGCGCTTCTGGCGATTCTGTTTGCCCTGCCGCGCCCGAAAGTAAAGGCCAGCAAGGGCAAGCCACTGCCGTTTCGGGCTGTGCTGGGCCGCGTATGGCCGTACGGTATGGCACTGGCCCTGGCGACGACCGGCTTCGGCGTCATTGCGACCTTCATTACCCTGTTCTATGACGCCAAAGGCTGGGAGGGCGCGGCCTTTGCGTTAACCCTCTTTAGCGTGGCGTTTGTTGGCGCGCGCCTGCTTTTCCCGAACGGCATCAACCGTCTGGGTGGGCTGAATGTGGCGATGATCTGCTTTGCGGTCGAGATAGTCGGGCTGCTGTTGACCGGCATCGCCAGTGCACCCTGGATGGCGAAAATGGGCGTCTTCCTTGCGGGGGCCGGTTTCTCGCTGGTCTTCCCGGCGCTGGGCGTGGTGGCGGTGAAAGCGGTGCCGCAGCAGAACCAGGGAGCGGCGCTGGCGACCTATACGGTATTTATGGATATGTCGTTAGGCATTACCGGGCCGCTGGCGGGGCTGGTGATGGCCTGGGCAGGGGTACCGGTGATTTATCTTGCCGCAGCGGGTCTGGTGATAATTGCCTTGTTACTGACGTGGCGGCTAAAAAAATGGCCCCCGGTGCAAGCACCGGAGGCCACGTCATCATCGTGAAGGTTACTGGATCACGATGGTGTTAATGATGTTTTCAGCCGCCGTCTGCGCTTTCTGCTGATCTTCCGCTGGCAGGGTGATCTGCAGGGTCAGCAGTTTGTTATCCACCTTGCCCAGCACCACAGAAGAGTAAGCGGTCTGGCCTTTTGCAGAGATGATGCTGTCCAGCTGTTGCAGCGTGTGGCCTTTCAGCTCGATGGATTTATTGGTCACCACCTGCAGCTGCGGATCGCGGCCGCGCTGCTGATCTTCCAGACGTTTAGACAGGACGGCCAGGTCTTCGCTGGTGTCGTCGCCCACAATCACAATGACCGCTTTCTGACCGGTTGCGTCGGAGTAAACGTGCATGTTGTTCGCCTGGGTACCCAGCTTGCCGCTCTGGTCAGTCATATCGGCTGGCAGAGAGAAACTGAGTTTGCCATCCATCAGATTCACCGGCTGGCCGGTCGCGTTGCTCTCTGCGGATGCGCCCTGAGCAGGCGTTTTCGTGTCGCTGTTATCACAGGCTGCAAGACCCACAACCAGCAGGCCAATCCCGACATATTTAACCAGATTGCGCATTGACTTCTTCCTTTCGATAAACGGCCATAACGGCTCATTCGTCCATCTTATCACAACTGATAAAGCGAACCCTTAACCAGCCTGCAATGCCGTGATTTCAGATTTATCTGCCAGCCTTTTCAGCAGCATATTCAGCAGCACGCCGTACATTGGCAGGAAGAAGACAATGCTGATGAGGACCTTGAAGCAGTAGTCCACCAGCGCAATTTCCATCCAGTGCTCGGCCATAAAGGCATCCGGGCTGCGCCAGAAAGCGATGAAGAAGAAGGCCAGCGTATCGCTCACGTTACCGAATAGCGTGGAGGCGGTAGGCGCCATCCACCAGCGATGGTTCTGGCGCAGACGGTTAAACACGTGCACGTCAAGGATCTGCCCCAGCGCGTAGGCCATAAAGCTTGCCGCGGCGATACGGGCGACAAACAGGTTGAAGTGCGTCAGCGCCTCAACGCCCTGCCAGCTTCCCATATAAAACAGGGACGACACCACGTATGAGATGAACAGCGCCGGAAGCATGACCGCAAAAATAATGCGGCGGGCCAGCGGTGCGCCAAAAATACGCACGGTCAAATCCGTGGCGAGGAAAATAAACGGAAAACTGAACGCGCCCCAGGTGGTATGAAAACCAAAGATGGAGATGGGGAGCTGCACCAGATAGTTACTGGACGTGATCACCAGTAAATGAAAAAGCGAAAGCCAGAACAACGCTTTAACGCGCTGTGATTCAGAGAACTGCGTCATATTGTGACCTTTTTATACGTTGGGGTGAGGGAACCCAATAAAAACCGCAGCATGATACTGCTTTGGCTGGACATTGCAATGGTTGATTTTTGCGCAATCGTTAACCTGGTTTGCATTGTCCGCCACCGGGCGTAAACTACAGCCGTTTTTACCAGACCGAGAAGACCATGACCGACCTGTTTTCCAGCCCAGACCATACCCTTGATGCTCAGGGCCTTCGCTGCCCGGAGCCGGTAATGATGGTACGCAAGACCGTGCGTAACATGCAGCCCGGTGAAACGCTGCTGATTATTGCAGACGACCCGGCCACGACTCGCGATATTCCCGGGTTTTGTACCTTTATGGAGCATGAGCTTGTGGCGCAGCAGACAGAAGCGCTGCCGTACCGGTATTTGATTCGTAAGGGGTAGGTGGTCCGCCGCTGCGGTCTGATGCCCTCACCCCGGCCTCTCCCACGGGGAGAGGGGGCAAACACTAAAAATGGCCACTGCGTGGCCATTTTGCTTTTACCTAGCCTTTCATCCACGCGCGGATCCCGTCCAGGAACATCTGCGTCGCCATCATCACCAGAATCAGCCCCATCAGGCGCTCCAGCGCGTTAACCCCTTTCTCCCCCAGCAGGCGCAAGAACAGCGACGATTGCAGCAGGATGATAAATGTCCCGCCCCAGGCGATAAGCAGGGCAATCACCAGGTGGCTCATTTGATTCGGATACTGATGTGACAGCAGCATCAGGGTGGCCAGAATGGTCGGCCCGGCGACGAGGGGAATCGCCAGCGGTACGATAAACGGCTCTTCGCCCGCGGGCAGGCCGCTGCTGCTCCCTTCGGCGCTCGGGAAAATCATCTTAATGGCAATCAGGAACAGAATAATCCCGCCGGAAATGGAGACCGTTTCTGCGCGCAGGTTCAGGAAGGCGAGGATCTTTTCTCCCGCAAACAGGAAGATAAACATCACCAGCAGGGCGATGAGCAACTCGCGGATCATGATCGCCCGGCGGCGCTTCGGCTCAGTGTGCTTCAGCACCGACATGAAGATAGGCAGGTTGCCCAGTGGATCCATTATCAGGATCAATAAAACCGCTGCGGAAATGATTTCACTCATGTAAATTATCCCTGAACATCTCTATGGTTATTATGATAATTAGCTGTATTTCTGATTGCCGGGCAATCATCGATTAATTTCGCTTGCGACTTTGGCAGCATTTTGTAATGTGAAGCATATCCCAGTTCAATACTGGCTTGCACAATCAGCACACACCCTCAGCAGGAAAAAAATGCTATGAAAAACGTTGGTTTCATCGGCTGGCGCGGTATGGTCGGCTCTGTACTCATGCAACGCATGGTTGAAGAGCGCGATTTCGACGCTATCCGCCCGGTCTTCTTCTCCACTTCCCAGCTCGGCCAGGCTGCACCGTCCTTTGGTGGTACCACAGGCACGTTGCAGGATGCTTACGATCTGGAAGCGTTGAAGGCACTTGATATTATTGTGACCTGCCAGGGCGGCGATTATACCAACGAAATCTATCCAAAGCTGCGTGAAAGCGGCTGGCAGGGCTACTGGATTGACGCGGCCTCTTCGCTGCGCATGAAAGACGATGCCATCATTATTCTCGACCCGGTTAACCAGGGCGTGATCACCGATGGCCTGAACAACGGTGTGAAAACCTTTGTCGGTGGTAACTGCACCGTCAGCCTGATGCTGATGTCCCTTGGCGGCCTGTTTGCGCAGGATCTGGTTGAATGGGTTTCCGTGGCGACCTACCAGGCCGCGTCCGGCGGCGGCGCGCGTCATATGCGCGAGCTGCTGACCCAGATGGGCCAGCTGCACCACAGCGTCGCAACCGAGCTGGCAAACCCGGCATCCGCGATCCTCGATATCGAGCGTAAAGTCACCGATCTGACCCGCAGCGGCGCGCTGCCGGTGGATAACTTTGGCGTACCGCTGGCCGGTGGCCTGATCCCGTGGATCGACAAACAGCTGGATAACGGCCAGACCCGCGAAGAGTGGAAAGGTCAGGCTGAGACCAACAAAATCCTCAATACCGCGAACACCATTCCGGTTGACGGTCTGTGCGTGCGTATCGGCGCACTGCGCTGCCACAGCCAGGCCTTCACCATTAAACTGAAAAAAGATGTGTCTATTCCGACCGTGGAAGAGCTGCTGGCCGCGCACAACCCGTGGGCGAAAGTGGTACCAAACGATCGCGATATCACCATGCGTGAGCTGACCCCGGCTGCCGTCACCGGCACGCTGACCACGCCGGTTGGCCGTCTGCGTAAGCTGAACATGGGGCCGGAGTACCTCTCCGCGTTCACCGTCGGTGACCAGCTCCTGTGGGGCGCCGCCGAACCGCTGCGCCGCATGCTACGCCAGCTGGCGTAATAATTTGTTAATGACCGGGGGTGATTTTCACCCCCTTTTTTTGCGTACTACATGGAGTAACACGCGTATGTCTTATTTTTTATCAGGAGTCATGTAGAGCGTTGGCTATGCTTTAAGGAAGAGTCATTTCTTACCTGAGGTTAGGACGGGACTGAGTGGATACCCGTCAGGTCACATTAAAGTCGTCCCAGGCGCTAAAAAAGGACGACATAAAAAACAGGATGAATACCATGTCCGATCGTGTGGATAGAGACGTGATTAATGCGCTTATTGCGGGTCATTTTGCCGACCCCTTTTCCGTGCTGGGGATGCACCGTACAGAGGCCGGGCTGGAAGTTCGGGCGTTGTTACCGGATGCGACCGAAGTGTGGGTCATTGAGCCCAAAACCGGCCGCAAGGTGGCCAATCTTGAATGCCTCGACTCGCGTGGCTTCTTCTCGGGCATCATGCCCCGTCGTAAAAACCCCTTTCGTTATCAACTCGCCGTTATCTGGCACGGCCAGCAAAACCTGATTGATGATCCTTACAGCTTCGGTCCGCTCTTAAAAGAGATGGACGCCTGGCTGCTGTCTGAAGGTACGCATCTGCGCCCTTATGAAACGCTGGGTGCTCATGCGGATACCATGGACGGCATCACCGGCACGCGTTTTGCGGTGTGGGCGCCTAACGCCCAGCGCGTCTCCGTTGTCGGGCAGTTCAACTACTGGGACGGTCGTCGCCATCCGATGCGTCTGCGCCGGGAGACGGGCATCTGGGAGCTGTTTATCCCGGGGGCGCATAACGGCCAGCTCTACAAATTCGAAATGATCGATGCTCACGGCAAGCTGCGCATTAAAGCCGACCCGTATGCTTTCGAGGCGCAGATGCGTCCGGACACGGCGTCGCTGATTTGCGGCCAGCCGGAGAAGGTGGTCCAGACGGAAGAGCGTAAACAGGCCAACCGCTTTGATGCGCCGATCTCCGTCTATGAAGTGCATCTCGGCTCCTGGCGCCGCCACACCGATAACAACTTCTGGCTGAGCTACCGGGAACTCGCCGACCAGCTGGTGCCGTACGCTAAATGGATGGGCTTTACCCACCTCGAACTGCTGCCGGTTAACGAGCATCCGTTCGACGGCAGCTGGGGCTACCAGCCAACCGGGCTGTATGCCCCAACACGCCGCTTCGGCACGCGCGATGACTTCCGCTATTTCATTAATGCCGCGCACGCCGCCGGGCTGAACGTGATCCTCGACTGGGTACCTGGTCATTTCCCTTCTGATGACTTTGCGCTGGCAGAGTTTGACGGCACAAAACTGTACGAGCACAGCGACCCGCGCGAAGGCTATCACCAGGACTGGAACACGCTGATCTACAACTATGGTCGTCGTGAAGTCGCGAACTATCTGGTCGGTAATGCCCTGTACTGGATTGAGCGCTTCGGCATTGATGCCCTGCGCGTGGATGCGGTGGCGTCAATGATCTACCGCGACTACAGCCGCAAAGAGGGCGAGTGGATCCCGAACGAGTATGGCGGCCGCGAAAACCTGGAAGCGATTGAATTCCTGCGCAGCACTAACCGTATTATCGGTGAGCAGGTCGAGGGTGCGGTTACCATGGCGGAGGAGTCGACGGACTTTGCAGGCGTCTCCCGACCCCCGTCATCAGGCGGTCTGGGGTTCTGGTATAAGTGGAACCTGGGCTGGATGCACGACACGCTCGACTACATGAAGCTCGACCCGGTGTACCGTCAGTACCATCACGACAAGCTCACCTTCGGCTTGCTCTATAACTACACCGAAAACTTCATGCTGCCGCTGTCGCACGATGAAGTGGTGCACGGCAAAAAATCCATTCTCGACCGTATGCCGGGCGATGCGTGGCAGAAGTTTGCCAACCTGCGCGCCTACTACGGCTGGATGTTTGCCTTCCCGGGTAAAAAACTGCTGTTTATGGGCAATGAATTTGCCCAGGGGCGCGAGTGGAACCACGACTCCAGTCTCGACTGGCATTTGCTGGAAGGCGGCGACAACTGGCACCACGGCGTGCAGCGTCTGGTGCGTGACCTGAACCTGACCTATCGCCATCACAAAGCCCTCCACGAGCTGGATTTCGACCCCTACGGCTTCGAGTGGCTGGTAGTGGACGACCATGAGCGTTCGGTATTTGTCTTTGTGCGTCGTGATAAAGCCGGCAACGAAATCATCGTCGCCAGTAACTTCACGCCGGTACCGCGCGAACACTACCGCTTTGGCATTAACCAGCCGGGGAAATGGCGCGAAATTCTGAATACCGATTCCATGCACTACCACGGCAGCAACGCCGGTAACGGCGGGCTGGTGCAGAGCGACGCCATCGAAAGCCACGGGCGGCCAAACTCCCTGAGCCTGACGCTGCCGCCGCTTGGCACTATCTGGCTGATGCGGGAGGGTGAATGACGCAGCTTACGGCAGGTCATCCCGAACCGCTCGGCGCGCGTTTTGACGGTAAGGGCGTGAACTTCACGCTCTTTTCCGCTCACGCGGAGCGGGTGGAACTTTGTGTGTTTGACGGGGAAGGTAACGAGCACCGTTACGATTTACCGTCTCGCACAGGGGATATCTGGCACGGGTACCTGTCCGGTGGGCGTCCGGGGATGCATTACGGTTTTCGCGTACACGGTCCGTGGCAACCGGCTCAGGGGCACTGGTTTAACCCGGCGAAGCTGTTGATTGACCCGTGCGCGCACCGCGTCGATGGCGAGTTTAAAGACGACCCGCTGTTTCACGTCGGCTACGGTGAGCCCGACCACCGCGACAGCGCGCCGGTCGTGCCCAAAAGCGTGGTGGTGAACGACCTCTACGACTGGGAAGACGATGCTCCGCCGCGCACGCCGTGGGGCAACACCGTGATTTATGAAGCGCATGTCAAAGGGCTGACCTGGCTGCACCCGTCGATCCCCAACGCGATGCGCGGCACCTATCAGGCACTCGGCCATCCGACGATGATTGCCTATCTGAAACACCTCGGTATCACCGCGCTGGAACTGCTCCCCGTCGCCCATTTCGCCAATGAACCCCGCCTGCAGCGGCTGGGGCTGAGCAACTACTGGGGCTACAACCCGCTGGCGATGTTCGCCCTAGAACCCCGCTACGCCGCCCATCCGGAGACAGCGCGGGACGAGTTTCGTGATGCGGTGAAGGCGCTGCACGCGGCGGGCATTGAGGTCATTCTGGACGTGGTGCTGAACCACAGCGCTGAAAGCGATCTCGACGGCCCGACGCTCTCCATGCGCGGAATTGATAACCGTAGCTATTATTGGATCAGAGAGGATGGCGATTACGAGAACTGGACCGGCTGCGGTAACACCCTCAACCTCAGCCATCCAGCGGTCACGCATTTTGCTTATGAATGCCTGAAATACTGGGTTGAGACGTTCCACGTCGACGGTTTTCGTTTCGACCTGGCGCCCGTCATGGGGCGCACGCCAGCATTCAGCCAGCAGGCTCCACTGTTTGAGGCCATCAAAAATTGCCCGGTGCTCTCGCAGGTGAAACTGATCGCCGAGCCGTGGGACATCGGTGAGGGTGGCTATCAGGTGGGGAATTTCCCGCCGCTGTTTGCTGAGTGGAACGACCATTATCGCGATGCCATGCGCCGCTTCTGGCTGGCGCGCGATCTGTCACTGGGGGAGTTCGCCGGGCGCTTTGCCGCCTCCAGCGATCTCTTCAGGCGCGACGGCAAACGGCCGTCGGCCACCATTAATCTGGTGACGGCGCACGACGGTTTTACGCTGCGCGACTGCGTTTGTTTCAATCAGAAACACAATGAAGCGAACGGCGAAGAGAATCGCGATGGGACTAACAATAACCATAGCTTTAATCATGGTATAGAAGGATTAGGCGGGAGCCTGGACGTGATTGAGCGGCGTCGCGCCAGCGTTCATGCGCTGCTGACGACGCTTTTGTTATCGCAGGGCACGCCGATGCTGCTGGCGGGCGATGAGCACGGCCACAGTCAGCACGGCAACAATAACGCCTATTGCCAGGACAATACCCTGACCTGGCTCGACTGGGGTGAGGCGAACAGTGGGCTGACCCATTTCACCGCAGCGCTGATCCACCTTCGCCAGCAGATCCCCGCGCTCACCGCCGATCGCTGGTGGGAAGAGGGCGACGGCAACGTTCGCTGGCTGAATAAAGACGCGCAACCGTTGAGTGCGCAAGAGTGGCAACACGGCATCACCTGTCTGCAAATCCTGCTGTCGGATAAGTGGCTGGTGACGCTGAACGCGACGGATGACGTCGCAGAGATTGTTTTACCTGACGGGGAATGGCGCGCTGTTCCCCCCTTTGCCGGAGCGGATAATCCGGTAGTAATGGCTGTCTGGCACGGGCCTGCGCACGGAGTGTGCGTATTCCAAAGATGATAAAAAAGGAGTTAGTCATGGTTAGATTAGAGAAGAACGATCCCTTAATGTTGGCACGCCAGCTACCATTAAAAACGGTTGCCCTGATACTTGCGGGCGGGCGTGGTACCCGTCTGAAAGATTTGACCATCAAGCGCGCCAAGCCGGCCGTTCACTTTGGTGGTAAGTTCCGCATCATCGACTTTGCGCTCTCCAACTGCCTGAACTCAGGCATTCGCCGTATTGGCGTCATTACGCAGTATCAGTCGCACACGCTGGTTCAGCATATTCAGCGCGGCTGGTCATTCTTCAGTGAAGAGATGAACGAGTTTGTCGATCTCCTTCCTGCTCAGCAACGTGTTCACGGCGAGAACTGGTATCGCGGGACGGCGGATGCGGTGACGCAGAACCTCGACATCATTCGTCGCTATAACGCGGAATACATTGTGATCCTCGCCGGGGATCACATCTACAAGCAAGATTACTCCCACATGCTCATCGACCACGTCGAAAAAGGGGCGCGCTGCACCGTGGCGTGTCTGCCGGTGCCCGTTGCCGAGGCGACGGCGTTTGGCGTGATGCACGTGGACGCCGACGATAAAATCATCGACTTCGTCGAAAAACCGGCGAACCCGCCAACCATGCCGGGCGATGACACCAAATCCCTCGCCAGCATGGGGATCTATGTCTTTGATGCAGATTATCTTTATGAGCTGCTGGAAGACGACGACAAAGACGAAAACTCCAGCCACGACTTTGGTAAAGACATCATCCCGAAAATCACCAAAGCTGGCATGGCGTATGCACATCCTTTCCCGCTGTCCTGCGTGCAGTCAGACCCGAATGCCGAGCCTTACTGGCGCGATGTGGGCACGCTGGAAGCGTACTGGAAAGCGAACCTCGATCTGGCCTCAGTCACGCCTGAGCTGGATATGTACGACCAGAACTGGCCGATTCGTACCCACATGGAATCCTTGCCGCCGGCCAAATTCGTGCAGGACCGCTCCGGCAGCCACGGTATGACGCTGAACTCGCTGGTCTCTGGCGGGTGCATTATCTCCGGTTCGGTGGTGGTGCAGTCCGTGCTGTTCCCGCGCGTGCGGATAAATTCATTCTGTAATATCGATTCGGCGGTCTTATTGCCGGATGTCTGGGTAGGGCGTTCGTGTCGTCTGCGTCGTTGCGTGATCGACCGCGCCTGCGTCATCCTTGAGGGGATGGTCATCGGTGAAAACGCGGAAGAAGACGCGCGTCGTTTCTACCGTTCGGAAGAGGGGATCGTGTTAGTCACACGGGAAATGTTGCGGAAGCTGCAGATCAAACAGGAGCGATGATGCAGGTTTTACACGTATGTTCTGAGATGTTCCCGTTGTTAAAAACGGGCGGTCTGGCGGATGTTCTTGGTGCATTACCGGCGGCACAAATCGCCGGAGGCGTGGATACCCGAGTCCTGCTGCCTGCCTTCCCGGATATCCGGCGCGGCATTCCTGATGCAAAGGTTGTGACCCGCCGTGAGACGTTTGCCGGACGCATCACCCTGCTGTTTGGACATTACAATGGCGTAGGGATTTACCTGATCGACGCGCCACACTTATACGACCGACCGGGCAGCCCGTATCACGATACGAACCTGTTCGCCTATACCGACAACGTGCTGCGCTTTGCGCTGCTCGGCTGGGTCGGGGCAGAAATGGCGACGGGGCTGGATCCGTTCTGGCGTCCGGATGTGGTGCACGCGCACGACTGGCATGCCGGGCTGGCTCCGGCGTATCTCGCCGCGCGCGGTCACCCGGCAAAATCGGTCTTTACGGTGCATAACCTCGCCTATCAGGGGATGTACTACGCGCATCATATGAATGACATCGATCTGCCATGGTCGTTCTATAACATGCACGGGCTGGAGTTTAAGGGGCAGATTTCGTTCCTGAAGGCGGGGCTGTACTACGCCGATCACATCACGGCGGTCAGCCCAACCTATGCGCGAGAAATCACCCAGCCGGAGTTTGGCTACGGCATGGAAGGGCTGCTGCAACAGCGCCATCGGGAAGGGCGCCTGTCGGGCATTCTGAACGGCGTGGATGAACAGATCTGGAGTCCGGAAACCGATCTCTTGCTGGCGGCACGCTATGGTCGCGATTCCGTGGAAGACAAAGCGGAAAACAAACGCCAGCTGCAGATTGCAATGGGGCTGAAGGTCAACGACAAAGTGCCGCTCTTCGCGGTGGTGAGCCGCCTGACCAGCCAGAAAGGGCTGGACCTGGTGCTGGAGGCGCTGCCCGGCTTGCTCGAGCAGGGCGGACAGCTGGCGCTGCTCGGCGCAGGTGACCCGGTGCTGCAGGAAGGTTTCCTCGCGGCGGCAGCGGAACACCCGGGGCAGGTGGGCGTGCAGATTGGTTACCACGAGGCATTTTCGCACCGCATTATGGGCGGCGCAGACGTCATTCTGGTGCCAAGCCGCTTCGAGCCCTGCGGCCTGACGCAGCTCTATGGCCTGAAATACGGCACCCTGCCGCTGGTACGCCGCACGGGCGGGCTGGCGGATACGGTGTCTGATAGCTCACTGGAAAATCTGGCGGACGGTATCGCCAGCGGGTTTGTTTTTGAAGACAGTAATGCCTGGTCGCTGCTTCGGGCGATTCGGCGTGCTTTCGTCTTGTGGTCCCGTCCGTCGCTGTGGCGTTACGTACAACGTCAGGCGATGTCCATGGACTTTAGCTGGCACGTTGCGGCGCAGTCGTACCGCGATCTTTATCAACGCTTGATGTAACGAGGCGAAGTTACTGATATGAATGCTCCATTTAGCTACTCTTCACCCACGCTCAGCGTTGAGGCGTTAAAGCACTCCATCGCCTATAAGCTGATGTTCACCATCGGGAAAGATCCGGTCATCGCCAACAAACACGAGTGGCTGAACGCCACTCTGTTTGCGGTGCGCGACCGTTTAGTTGAACGCTGGCTGCGATCAAACCGCGCCCAGCTCTCGCAGGAAACGCGTCAGGTTTACTACCTGTCGATGGAATTTTTGATTGGCCGCACGCTCTCCAACGCGCTGCTGTCGCTCGGCATTTACGACGACGTTAAAACCGCCCTCGAAGAGATGGGGCTGGATTTAGAAGAGCTGATTGACGAAGAGAACGACCCGGGCCTCGGCAACGGCGGGCTGGGGCGTCTTGCCGCCTGCTTCCTCGACTCGCTGGCGACCCTGGCGCTGCCGGGACGCGGGTACGGCATTCGCTACGACTACGGCATGTTCAAGCAGAACATCGTCGACGGGCGTCAGAAAGAGTCGCCGGACTACTGGCTGGAGTACGGCAACCCGTGGGAGTTCAAGCGTCACAATACCCGCTACAAGGTGCGCTTTGGCGGACGTATTCAGCAGGAAGGCAAAAAATCCCGCTGGGTGGAGACCGAAGAGATCCTGGCCGTGGCCTACGACCAGATCATCCCCGGCTATGACACCGATGCCACCAACACGCTGCGCCTGTGGAGCGCCCAGGCCAGTAGCGAGATTAACCTCGGTAAATTCAATCAGGGTGACTATTTCGCCGCGGTGGAAGATAAAAACCACTCTGAAAACGTGTCCCGCGTCCTCTATCCGGATGACTCAACCTACTCCGGCCGTGAGCTGCGCCTGCGTCAGGAGTATTTCCTCGTCTCGGCGACGATTCAGGATATCCTCAGCCGCCATCACCAGCTGCACAAAACCTACGCCAATCTGGCGGAGAAAACCGCGATTCACCTCAACGACACGCACCCGGTGCTCTCTATTCCAGAGCTGATGCGCTTGCTTATCGACGAGCATAAGTTCAGCTGGGATGAGGCATTCGAGGTGACCTGCCAGGTGTTCTCGTACACCAACCACACGCTGATGAGCGAAGCGCTGGAAACCTGGCCGGTGGATATGCTCGGCAAAATCCTGCCGCGCCATCTGCAGATTATCTTCGAGATTAACGACTACTTCCTCAAGACGCTGCAGGAGCAGTATCCGAACGATACCGGCCTGCTGAGCCGGGCGTCGATCATTGATGAATCCAACGGTCGTCGCGTACGCATGGCCTGGCTGGCGGTAGTGATCAGCCACAAGGTAAACGGCGTGTCTGAGCTCCACTCAAACCTGATGGTGCAGTCGCTGTTTGCGGATTTCGCGAAGATCTTCCCGACGCGTTTCTGCAACGTGACCAACGGCGTCACGCCGCGTCGCTGGCTGGCGCTGGCGAACCAGCCGCTTTCTGACGTGCTGGATCAGAACATTGGCCGCACCTGGCGCACCGACCTGAGCCAGCTGAGCGAGCTGGAACAGCACATTGATTTCCCGACGGTGAACAAAGCCGTGCGCGAAGCCAAGCTGCTGAACAAAAAGCGTTTGTCGGTTTACCTTGCGCTGCATCTGAACGTGGTCGCCAACCCGAAAGCGTTGTTTGACGTGCAGATCAAACGTATTCACGAGTACAAGCGTCAGCTGATGAACGTGCTGCATGTGATTACCCACTACAACCGGATTAAGGCCGACCCGACGGCCGAGTGGGTGCCGCGCGTGAAAATCTTCGCCGGTAAAGCCGCTTCCGCCTATTACATGGCGAAGCACATTATCCATCTCATCAACGATGTGGCGAAGGTCGTCAACCTGGATCCGGATATTGGCGACAAGCTGAAGGTGGTGTTCATCCCGAACTACAGCGTAAGCCTGGCGCAGCTGATCATCCCGGCGGCGGATCTCTCTGAGCAGATTTCGACGGCGGGTACGGAAGCCTCCGGGACCAGTAACATGAAGTTTGCCCTCAACGGTGCGCTGACCATTGGCACCCTGGACGGGGCGAACGTTGAGATGCTGGAGCACGTAGGGGCTGAGAACATCTTTATCTTCGGGAACACCACGGAAGAAGTGGAGGCGCTGCGCAGAAAAGGCTACTCGCCGCGTGAGTTCTATGAAAAAGATGAAGAGTTACGTCAGGTACTGACGCAGATCGCGACCGGTGTATTCAGCCCGGACGAGCCGGGCCGCTATCGCGATCTGGTGGATTCGCTGATTAACTTTGGCGATCACTACCAGGTGCTGGCGGATTATCGCAGCTACGTGGACTGTCAGGATAAGGTGGACGAACTGTACCGTCAGCAGGAGAAGTGGACCAGCGCTGCGATGCATAACATCGCCAATATGGGGTATTTCTCGTCCGACAGGACCATTAAGGAGTATGCCGAGACGATCTGGCATATTGATCCGGTGAGGCTGTAAAAACATAGCCGGGTGGCGGCTTCGCCTTACCAGGCCTACTCGATCCCGTAGGCCCGGTAAGCGTAGGGTATGAACCGGAAACATGGGTAACACTTTAGACCGGATACATGGGTAACAGTTATAACTGGCATAGAAGAGGAGACTCGCTATGCCCTGGACTGAGACCCGACCTATGCAACGCCTTGATTTTATCCGTGCCTGCCATGCAGGTACGGACTCCTTCTCCGCGCTTTGCCGTCTTTTTGGCATCAGCCGTAAAACCGGCTATAAATGGCTTCAGCGTTTTGACCCTTCTGACCTGTCATCTCTCTCGGACCGGTCGCGTGCGCCACGCTCCCACTCCCGGACGGTTCCTGATGATATCGCCGGACACCTGACTGCCCTGCGTCAAAAACACCCTGACTGGGGGCCAAAAAAACTGCGGATGTGGTTGCTCAATCATCACGTCGATTTTACCGTACCTGCCGCCAGCACTATCGGCGATATCCTCAAGCGCGAAGGCCTGGTTCCGGATAAAAAACGAAAACGCAGAACACCAGGCAATCGCCAGCCCCTGACCATCATCAGTGAGAACAATCAGGTCTGGAGCGCTGATTTTAAAGGCAAGTTCAGGCTGCTCAGCAGAGAGTACTGCCATCCTTTCACCCTGACCGATAATCACAGCCGGTATCTGCTCAGCTGCCGGGGAACACACCGTGAGAGTGAACCCTTTGTCAGAGAGTGCCTGACGGATGCGTTCCTGGAATATGGTCTGCCGGAAGTGCTTAGAACCGATAACGGCCAGCCCTTCGCGGGAACAGGAATAGCCGGATTAAGTCGTCTTGCCGTCTGGCTAATCAAGCTGGGCATCAGGCCGGAGCGTATCAGAAAGGGGCATCCGGAAGAAAATGGCCGCCATGAGCGAATGCACCGCTCCCTGAAAAGTGCGGTGAAACAGGGCAACACCTTCATGACGATGGAAGAACAACAGCGGTGGTTCAGTGACTACCGGAAAGAATTTAACTACGAAAGGCCGCATGAAGCACTGGCGGGAGCAACGCCCGGAACGGTATGGCAACCCTCAAACCGACACTGGGATGGCCGTGTTCCTGAATATGCTTATCCGGAAGGAGGTACAGTCTACAGGGTGAAATCGAGGGGGACCCTCTATATGGGAAAAAAGGGTACGGTGTTCCTGAGTGAAGCACTGACTGGGGAGTACATCATGCTGGAAGAACAAGCTGATGGCCTTGAGGCCATCATCTTTAATGGGATAACGCTTGCGTACTACGACCGAAAAACCCAGAGTGTGCTCCGGATAGACTAAAAGTGTTACCTATGTTCCCGGTCTGATCTGTCACCTATGTATCCGGTCATACAGTAGCGCCACCGGGCTTTTTTACATCAAGACGCTAACGACAGCTCACGCTTTCCCGCATGCTGCTGCAGCCACTGCGCCACACGTGACTGCTGTTCGGCATTCAGCCACATCCCTTCTTTGGTACGGCGCCAGATGGCGTCGTCCAGGCGGCGAACCCACTCGTGCTCGACCAGGTAACGCAGCTCGGCTTCGTACAGCTCGTGACCGAAATGCTCGCCCAGATCCGCAATGTCCTTCGCATCACCGAGGAACAGCTCGGTATTGCTGCCGTAGGTGCGGGCGTAGTGGCGCGCCATGCCTTCGGTAATGAACGGGAAGCGACGGCGCAGCTTCGCGGCATAATCGTCGCGGTTGTCGCCGATATCACCGCCGGGCAATACCGCGCCTTTGGTCCATGCCGGGCCAATGCCCTTATAGTACGGGGCCAGTTTTTCCAGCGCGTGCTCCGCCAGCTTGCGGTAGGTGGTGAGCTTGCCGCCAAACACCGACAGCAGCGGCGCCTGGCCGTCTACGTCGTGAATATCGAGCGTATAGTCGCGGGTGATGGCCTGCGGTGAGTCAGACTCGTCATCGCACAGCGGACGCACGCCGGAGTAGGTCCAGACCACGTCATCGCGGGACAGCTGTTTCTTAAAGTGTGCGTTATACACTTTAAGGAGGTAGTTCACTTCGCTCTCGTCGATCTCAACGTTTTTCGGATCCCCTTTGTACTCCACGTCGGTGGTGCCGATGATCGAGAATTCGTCCATCCACGGGATCACAAACACGATGCGCTTATCTTCGTTCTGCAGAATGTACGCTTGTTTTTGCGTGTGTACGCGCGGCACCACAATATGGCTGCCCTTGATCAGGCGGATGCCGTACGGCGAAGGCAGATGCATGCCGTCGTCGAAGAACTGCTTCACCCACGGACCGGTGGCGTTCACCAGACCGCGCGCTTTCCAGCTGAATTTCTCGCCGGTATCAATGTCTTCTGCTTCGACGATCCACAGGCCGTTTTCACGACGCGCGGCGGTAGCGCGGGTACGGGTTTTCACCTCTCCACCTTTCTTCTCCACCATCTGCGCATTCGCCAGCACCAGGCGTGCATCGTCCACCCAGCAGTCGGAATATTCGAAACCGCGCACGATTTCAGGCTTCAGGACCGATTCTGAGCCAAAACGCAAACCGTTCGAACCCGGCAGGCTGGTGCGTTTACCCAGATGATCGTACATAAACAGACCAATTCGGATCATCCACGCCGGACGCAGGTGCGGGCGATGGGGCAGACGGAAACGCATCGGGATCGCCAGATGCGGCGCCATTTTTAGCAGCACTTCACGTTCGGCCAGCGCTTCACTGACCAGGCGGAATTCGTAGTGTTCCAGGTAGCGCAGGCCACCGTGGATCAGCTTGGAGCTGGCGGACGACGTCGCGCAGGCGAGATCGTTAGCTTCCAGCATCAGCACGGATAAACCGCGTCCTGCGGCATCGACCGCAATACCGGCACCGTTGATGCCACCGCCTATCACAATCAGATCTTTGGTTTCCATAACACCCTCATGCACTTTCGTTAAAGCTCAAAAATGTTCGATATCGCTCATAATAGCAAAGGAACGCGCTTTTGGTAACATCAAAAAAACAATTTAGAGTGATATGGATAACATAATGGCGTTTACCCGCCGCCAGGACGTACACTACGGGGTAAAATTGTGTCGTTGACCCCTGTAAAGAGAACACCATGGATCAGTTTGAATGTATTAACGTAGAAGAAGCCCATCAGAAGATGCACCAGGGAACGGCGGTGCTGGTGGATATCCGCGATCCGCAGAGTTTTGCGATGGGCCATACGCCGGGCGCGTTCCATCTCACCAACGACACGCTGGGCGCGTTTATGCGCGATAACGACTTCGATACGCCGGTGATGGTGATGTGTTACCACGGCAACAGCAGCAAAGGCGCGGCGCAGTATCTGCTTCAGCAGGGCTACGACGCTGTGTACAGCGTCGACGGCGGCTTCGATGCCTGGCATCGTCATTTCCCGGCAGAAGTGGAATACGCCTTTGAGCGCTAATCCCGCTATACTGTTCCCTTTTGTGTGGAAATAAGCGACCGCTGCCCATGTTGATGATCACCTCTTTTACCAATCCGCGCGTCGCCCAGGCGTTTGTCGACTATATGGCAACGCAGGGCGTTATTCTGACCATTCAGCAACATACGCAGACCGATGTCTGGCTGGCCGATGAGAGCCAGGCCGGGCGGGTAAACGAGCAGTTGGCGCGTTTTCTTGAGAATCCTGGCGACCCGCGCTATCTGGCGGCAAGCTGGCAATCCGGCCAGACGGGCAGCGGATTGCATTACAGTCGTTTCCCTTTTCTTGCCACTATTCGCGAGCGCGCAGGGCCGTTTACGCTGCTGCTGATGGCCGCCTGTATTATCGTCTTCATTATCATGAACGTGGTGGGCGACCAGAGCGTGATGATCGCCCTGGCGTGGCCGTACGACCCCTCTCTGGAGTTTGACGTCTGGCGCTACTTCACCCATGCGCTGATGCACTTCTCAGTGATGCATATTCTCTTCAACCTGCTGTGGTGGTGGTATCTCGGCGGGATTGTCGAGAAGCGACTCGGCAGCGGTAAGCTGATCGTGATCACCGTGATTAGCGCCCTGTTGAGCGGCTACGTGCAGCATAAATTCAGCGGCCCGTGGTTCGGTGGGCTGTCGGGCGTCGTCTACGCCCTGATGGGCTATGTCTGGCTTCGCGGAGAGCGCGACCCGGAAAGCGGCATCTATTTACAACGCGGATTAATAGCCTTTGCGTTAATATGGCTAATTGCCGGATGGTTTGATCTGTTTGGTATGTCTATCGCCAATGGTGCGCACGTCACCGGCCTGGCGGTCGGGCTGGCAATGGCGCTTGCCGACACGCTCCATGCGCGAAAACGAACATAATTCTCAGGGATAATTGATGAAACAAACACAACGTCATGACGCCATTATCGAACTGGTCAAAAAACAGGGATACGTCAGCACCGAAGAGCTCGTCGAGCAGTTTGCCGTCAGCCCGCAAACGATCCGTCGTGACCTGAACGATCTGGCCGATCAGAACCGTATTTTGCGCCACCACGGCGGGGCGGCGCTGCCGTCCAGCTCGGTCAACACCTCCTGGCATGACCGTAAAGCCACGCAGACGGCGGAAAAAGAACGCATAGCCCGTAAAGTGGCGAGCCAAATCCCAAACGGGGCGACGCTGTTTATTGACATCGGCACCACGCCGGAAGCGGTTGCTCACGCGCTGCTGGATCACGAGAACCTGCGCGTGGTCACTAACAACCTGAACGTCGCCAACACTCTGATGCAGAAAGACGATTTCCGGATCATCCTCGCCGGTGGTGAACTGCGCAGCCGCGACGGGGGCATTATCGGTGAAGCGACGCTCGACTTTATCTCTCAATTCCGCCTCGACTTCGGCATTCTGGGGATCAGCGGTATCGACAGCGACGGCTCGCTGCTGGAGTTTGATTACCACGAGGTGCGCACCAAGCGCGCGATTATTGAAAATTCACGCCACGTGATGCTGGTGGTGGACCATTCGAAGTTTGGCCGTAACGCGATGGTGAACATGGGCAGCATCAGCATTGTGGATGCGGTCTACACCGACGCGATGCCGCCAGCGGGCGTGATGCAGGTGATTAAAGATAATAATTTGCAGTTAGAATTGTGCTAGGAATTGTGTCGGGTGGCGCTGCGCTTACCCGACCTACAAAACCCCGTAGGCCCGCGCAAGCGTAGCGCCGCCGGGCAAGGAATCACACTCCGTACCCCATCATCTTCAAGAGCTGCTGCGCATGCTGTACCGCATCCTGACGATGCGCCACACCCAGCTTCTGATACAGATTACGAATGTGCGTTTTGATGGTGGTCGCCGCCACCGCCAGCTCACCGGCAATCTGCTCGTTGCTGTAGCCGGAATAGATCAGCCCCAGCACCTGCCATTCCCGCTGGGTGAGCGGGCTGGTGCGAATAAGCTCCGGCACTTCCGGATGGTTTAGCAGACGTTCAACGAAGTTCTCATCAAAATGCGCAAATTTGTGGCGATGATGCTGGTTAATCTCGCGAAGAATACGCTGAGCACGATGCTGATCCAGCTCCGGCAGGGTATTCAGCTGAATCAGCTGGCGCAGCTGTTGCGCCATCACTTCACCTTCAATCACAAAGTGGCTGATAAACCCGGTACGGTTCGCCAGCTGCAGCGCTTCCAGCAGCACGCGCTGGGCGTCATTTTTGCGTCCCGCCTGCCAGTAAAGCTGGTTAAGCAGCAGCAGGTTGCGGTTCAGATCGCTCATCAGGCGCAGGCTACGGGCGTTTTCGTTTAACTCTTCCAGTACGATCTCGGCAGGCTCGAAGTCACCCAGCAGGATCTGCACGCGGGCGATGTTGCGCCACTGGCTTTGCAGGAAGTGGTTATTGGCAAACTCTGGTTTTGGCGTATGACGCAGCCAGTTGGCGGCGGATTTTTTATCCCCCGTCATCTGCCAGTAAATCACCCGGACCTTATCGGCGTTTGACACCCAGTCGCTGTGGTACTGGCCGTTGCCGAGCAGGTTTTCCAGACGGTTAAGGTGATTGCGGGCGTTATCGAGATCGCCGCGCGCCAGCGAGCACTGCACCAGCAGCGCCAGGCACTGCAACTGCTGCTGCGGCTGGAAGCCAGAAAGCACGTTCACACCCTGACGGGCGCAGCTTTCTGCTTCATCGAGGCGCGACCATGCCCACAGCAGCTGAGCGCGAATGCGCAACAGGAACTCGTGCATCGGCAGCTGTTCCAGATGCTGTTCACGAATCAGCTGGAACGCTTTTTCCTGATTTTCCCAGGCAGCCTGCAGGAACCCCTGAGCGAATAAAATTTCACTTTGCTGAATCAGACTCCACAGGGCGTAGTGCCACACATCATGGCGGCGCGCCATCTGCTCGGTTTGCTGCATCAGGGAAAGGGAGCGCGTCAGCTCGCCCTTGCAGTGCAGTACTTCCCCGTGTACCGAGGTCGCCACGATGCGGCTGTAGAAATTAGCCAGCGGCAGCTCATCCAGCGCGACCATCGCCAGCCGTTCCGCTTCATCCGGATCGCCGTCGTTAATTGCGACCTGCGCCCGCAGGGCGTTAAATTCGCCGTGCAGGGTAGTATCCATTTCACTTTCCATCTCCTGCTCGGCACGCGCCAGCAGGGTATTGACCTCACTGTAGCGGTGCTGGCTTTGCATCAGCCAGGCCTGCAGCAGAACCAGACGCGGGTTCTCAAGCAGGCTCTCCCACGGCAGGGCTTTCAGCGACTCTTCCAGCAGCGTCAGTTCGCTGTGGTTAAACAGCCCCCACGCGTGGTTGAGCAGAATATCGCGCAGCATACTGGCGTCACCGGCAGCCAGCGCGTGGTGAATGGCCTCGCTCGGGAAGCCTTGCGCCATCCAGCTTTCAGCGGCGGCGCGATGGATTTCCGGCAGTTCTGTGGCAAGCTCCCACTGACAGCGCTGGCGCAGGAAGCTACCAAACAAGGGATGGTAGCTGAACCACTCGCCGGGATCGTCCATGCGTGTCAGGAACAGGCCCTGACGTTCAATCTCTTCCAGCTGTAACTGGCCGTTTTCACAGCCGGTAACGCGCACGATCAGCGCGTCGTTCATCGAACGCAGCAGGGAGCTTTTCAGCAGGAAATGACGGGTTGAAGGATCAACGCTGTCCAGCACCTCGTCCACCAGATAATCAGAGAGATGGCTGGCGTTGATACCGGCCAGACGCCGTGCCGACTGGTGTGTCGGGCTGTTGTTTTGCCGCGCAGAGAGGGCAATCAGCTGCAACGCCGTGGCCCAGCCCGCGACGTCATCGCACAGGCGGCTGCTTTCAGCGGCCTCAATCGGCGAGGTCAGGCGGCAGTCGAAGAACTGTTTCGCTTCCTGATGGGTAAAGGCCAACTGCTGGCTGCCAATCTCCAGCAGCTGATCGCGCACGCGCAGGTTGGCAATGCCCAGCTGCGGCAGGTTGCGCGACAGCACCACCAGGGTCAGGTTTTCCGGTTGATGGCGCAGGAAGAAACGCATCGACTCGTGGATAACCGGATTTGAAATCAGATGATAATCATCAATTACCACATAAAGCGGGCGATGCCATTCAGCCAGTTCAATGAACAGCTGAGAGAAAAGGGAGGACAGGCTGGCGTACTGGCGCTTTTGCACCATCACCTCACTGGCGACGCAGTGTCCATTCGTGGCCTGTTGAATGGCAGCAATCAGATAGCTGGCAAAACGCTCTTGCTGGTTATCGCCCTCATCAAGGGAGTACCAGCCAAGATCGCTCTTACCTGCGGCCCATTGCGAAATGAGCGTTGTTTTTCCATAACCTGCAGGGCTCGTAACCAGCGCCAGTCGGAAATTATGCGCGCCGGAAAGTTTAGCCAGCAGACGCTCGCGGACCACTGTATGGTCGAGACGAACCGGGCGACTTAATTTAGACGGAATCAACATAGGTTTCACTTCACTGTGGTGAACGAGAGATTTTATTTTTTTGCGCTTCGTAATTAATAGCTATAAGGTCGGACAGATAGAGAACTATTGCAAGTTATGTCTGGATTTGGTGGCTCTGAATTTGCACTCTGTCACAAAACATTCAGGCAGATGATGGAACTTTCCTGAAAGGGCTGTGACGCCGCGCCAGTGCTGGCTTGTATGGTTCTCTTGCGGTTATGCTGAAACTGGTTTCAGAAAGGGATAGTGACGCCAAATTTAATAAAGTCCGGGTAAAGTTCAGTGAGCTTAATAATCTCCTTAGATATGACCCAATTGCAGAAATATTATTCTACGTAAGTAATCATTTCAGCGCGGATTAATTTCATCCGAAACTGCATTTCATTTCTTTGACATTCTTCCCGGTGACGTTTTCCTCTTCCGGGCACACTCAGGCTATGCTCTGAGAGTGGCCTCGATCACACTTTTATGCTCATCCCCGCTACTCCTCCCTGTCTAATCCCCCACAGGAGGAGGAAGAGGTGAAATGAGCCAGGCACACTAGCGCCAACTTGTGTTTTCTTTCTAAAGGATGCCGATCCCCTATGTCACAGCCTACCTTCAACAAAGCTCAATTCCAGGCTGCCCTGACGCGTCAGTGGCAGCGTTTTGGCCTTCATGCTGCAAACGAGATGACGCCTCACCAGTGGTGGCAGGCGGTGAGCGGGGCGCTCGCAGAGCAGCTGGATGCTCAGCCCGTGGCGAAGCCCGTCAAAGGCCAGCGTCACGTCAACTATATCTCGATGGAATTCCTGATTGGCCGCCTGACGGGCAACAATCTGCTGAACCTTGGGTGGTATCAGGAGGTGGGTGATGTGCTGAAAGCGCACGACATCAACCTGACTGACCTGCTGGAAGAAGAGATTGACCCGGCTCTCGGTAACGGTGGTCTGGGGCGCCTGGCGGCCTGCTTCCTTGACTCCATGGCAACGGTTGGCCAGTCCGCCATTGGCTATGGCCTGAACTATCAGTATGGCCTGTTCCGTCAGTCGTTCGCTGATGGTCACCAGATGGAAGCGCCAGATGACTGGCACCGCAATACCTACCCGTGGTTCCGCCACAATGCGCAGCTGGACGTGCAGGTCGGCATCGGTGGGAAAGTCACAAAGCAAGGCCTCTGGGAACCGGCTTTCACCATCACCGGTGAAGCCTGGGATCTGCCGGTGCTTGGCTACCGTAACGGCGTGGCGCAGCCGCTGCGCCTGTGGCAGGCGAAGCACGCTCATCCGTTCAACCTGACCAAATTCAACGACGGCGATTTCCTGCGTGCCGAGCAGCAGGGTATCGACGCCGAGAAGCTGACCAAAGTCCTCTACCCGAACGACAACCATCTGGCGGGTAAAAAACTGCGTCTGATGCAGCAGTATTTCCAGTGCGCCTGCTCCGTGGCGGACATTCTGCGCCGTCATCACCTGGCGGGCCGCAAGCTGGCACAGCTGCCGGACTTCGAAGTGATTCAGCTCAACGACACGCACCCGACCATCGCCATTCCTGAACTGCTGCGCGTGCTGATCGACGAGCATCAGCTGAGCTGGGATGACGCCTGGGCGATTACCAGCCGCACCTTCGCCTACACCAACCACACCCTGATGCCGGAAGCGCTGGAGTGCTGGGATGAGAAGCTGGTGAAAGCGCTGCTGCCGCGCCATATGCAGATCATCAACAAGATTAACGATCGGTTTAAAACCCTGGTGGATAAAACCTGGCCAGGCAATAAAGCGGTCTGGGCGAAGCTGGCAGTGGTCCACGATAAGCAGGTTCGCATGGCGAACATGTGCGTGGTGAGCGGCTTTGCGGTGAACGGCGTAGCGGCCCTTCACTCGGATCTGGTCGTCAAAGATCTGTTCCCGGAATATCACCAGCTGTGGCCGACCAAATTCCACAACGTGACCAACGGCATCACGCCGCGTCGCTGGATCAAGCAGTGCAACCCGCTGCTGGCCGATCTGCTGGATAAGACCTTGAAGAAAGAGTGGGCCAACGATCTGGACCAGCTCATCAACCTGGAAAAATACGCGGATGACGCGAAGTTCCGCGAGCAGTACCGTGCCATCAAGCTGGAGAACAAAGTTCGTCTGGCGGCGTTTGTGAAAGCGCGCACCGGGATTGAGATCAACCCGAATGCCATTTTCGATATCCAGATCAAGCGCCTGCATGAGTACAAACGTCAGCACCTTAACCTGCTGCACATCCTGGCGCTGTATAAAGAGATCCGCGAGAACCCGCAGGCCGACCGCGTGCCGCGCGTGTTCCTGTTCGGTGCGAAAGCGGCACCGGGCTACTACCTGGCGAAAAATATCATCCTCGGCATTAATAAAGTGGCGGCGGCGATCAACAACGATCCGAAGGTGGGCGACAAGCTGAAGGTGGTGTTCCTGCCGGATTACTGCGTCTCGGCGGCTGAAATGCTGATCCCGGCGGCGGATATTTCCGAGCAGATCTCGACCGCAGGGAAAGAGGCCTCCGGCACCGGTAACATGAAGCTGGCGCTGAACGGTGCGCTGACCGTTGGCACGCTGGACGGTGCGAACGTCGAAATCGCTGAGCAGGTCGGTGAAGAGAATATCTTCATCTTCGGTCATACCGTGGAAGAGGTGAAAGCCATCAAGGCCAAAGGCTACGACCCGGTGAAATGGCGTAAGAAAGACAAAGTGCTGGATGCGGTGCTGAAAGAGCTGGAGAGCGGTAAATACAGCGACGGTGACAAGCACGCGTTTGACCAGATGCTGCACAGCATGGACAAACATGGCGGTGACCCGTATCTGGTGATGGCCGATTTCACCGCCTATGTGGACGCGCAAAAGCAGGTCGACGTGCTGTATCGCGACCAGGACGCGTGGACCCGGGCATGCATTCTGAACACGGCGCGCTGCGGTATGTTCAGCTCTGACCGCTCAATCCGTGATTATCAGGCTCGTATCTGGCAGGCAAAACGCTAAGGAAGCGCGATGGAGAGTAAACGTCTGGACAGCGCCGCGCAGGCGGCGGGAATTAGCCTCAGTTACATCAATGCGCACGGCAAACCGCAGTCTATTGGTGCGGACACCAAAAGACGTTTGCTGAATGCCATGCACAAAGCCGACGCGAAAGCGTCGGCACTACCGGTGCCAAACGTAAAGGTCTTTACTGCGGGCAAAAAAATGTCGCTGACGGTGGAGGGGTGCGGCGAGTTTAGCTGGCTGCTCACCACCGAAGAGGGGCATCAGCATAAAGGCCACGCCACCGGCGGCAAAGCGTTTAACCTTCCGGCGAAACTGCCGGAGGGCTATCACAGCCTGACGCTCACCCAGGACGAGCAGCGTTTTCACTGCCGGGTGATCGTCGCGCCAAAACGCTGCTATGAGCCGCAGGCGCTGCTCGAAGGCAAAAAGCTGTGGGGCGCCTGCGTGCAGCTCTACACGCTGCGTTCCGACAGCAACTGGGGCATCGGCGATTTTGGCGATCTGAAGAATATGCTGGCCTCCGTGGGTGAGCGCGGCGGCGCGTTCATCGGCCTCAACCCGATCCACGCGCTCTATCCGGCGAACCCGGAAAGCGCCAGCCCGTACAGCCCGTCCTCCCGTCGCTGGCTGAACGTCATTTATATCGACGTTAACGCGTTGGATGATTTTAAAAACAGTAAAGACGCGCAGGCGTGGTGGAAGCTTGAGACCACGAAGCAGATGCTGAAACAGGCCCGCGAAGCGGACTGGGTCGATTACGCTACTGTGACCGCGCTAAAAATGGCGGCGCTACGTCTGGCCTGGAAAGGCTTTGCTAAGCGCAATGACGATCAGATGGCGGCCTTCCGCCAGTTTGTGGCGCAGGAAGGCGAAAGCCTCTACTGGCAAGCGGCATTCGATGCGCTGCACGCGCAACAGGTGAAAGAGGACGAAATGCGCTGGGGCTGGCCGGTCTGGCCGGAAGCGTACCAGTCCGTGGACACCCCGGAAGTCAAAGCCTTTTGTAAAACGCATGCCGACGAGGTGGATTTCTATCTGTGGCTGCAGTGGCTGGCCTACAGCCAGTTTGCCGCCTGCTGGCAGGTAAGCCAGGGCTACAACATGCCGATCGGCCTGTATCGCGATCTGGCCGTCGGCGTGGCAGAAGGGGGCGCGGAAACCTGGTGTGACCGTGAGCTTTACTGCCTGAAAGCGTCCGTCGGTGCGCCGCCGGATATCCTTGGGCCGCTCGGTCAGAACTGGGGCTTGCCGCCGATGGATCCGCACGTGATGGCGGCGCGCGCGTACGAGCCGTTTATCGACCTGCTGCGTGCGAACATGCAAAACTGTGGCGCGCTGCGTATTGACCACGTCATGTCCGTACTGCGCCTGTGGTGGATCCCTTACGGCGAAACGGCCGATCACGGCGCGTACGTCCAGTATCCGGTAGACGATCTGCTGTCGATCCTGGCCCTGGAGAGTAAGCGTCACCAGTGTATGGTGATCGGGGAAGATCTCGGTACCGTGCCGGTGGAAATTGTCAGCAAGCTCCGCGACAGCGGCGTGTACTCCTATAAAGTGCTCTATTTTGAAAACGACCATGAGAAAACCTTCCGCGCGCCGAAAGCGTATCCAGAACAGTCAATGGCAGTCGCGACGACGCATGATCTTCCTACGCTCAGAGGCTACTGGGAAAGTGGCGATCTGACGCTCGGGAAAACGCTGGGTCTCTATCCTGATGAAGAGGTTCTGCGCGGGCTGTATCAGGATCGCGAGCTGGCGAAGCAGGGGCTGCTGGATGCGCTGCATAAGCATGGCTGTCTGCCGAAGCGCGCCGGTCACAAGGCGTCGCTGATGGCGATGACGCCAACGCTCAACCGCGGTTTGCAGCGCTATATTGCCGACAGCAACAGCGCTCTGCTTGGCCTTCAGCCGGAAGACTGGATTGATATGGCGGAGCCGGTGAACATCCCGGGCACCAGCTATCAGTACAAGAACTGGCGTCGCAAATTGTCCACAACGCTTGAGAAGATGTTTGCCGATGACGGGGTGAACAGGCTGATTAAGGATTTGGATAAGCGGCGAAAAGCGGCTGCTAAGAAGTGATAAAAAACCCGCCAGTGGCGGGTTTTTTATTGCCCGGTGGCGCTACGCTTACCGGGCCTACATGGAGCCAGTAGGTCGGGTAAGGCGAAGCCGCCACCCGACTTATGACATCAAACCACCATATTCAACAGCAGCACCCCAACCAGGCCACACACCGAAATAATGGTTTCCAGCGCGGACCAGGACTTGATGGTTTCACCGATGGTCAGGTTGAAGTACTCCTTAAACAGCCAGAAGCCCGGGTCGTTCACGTGAGAGAAAATCACGCTACCGGAACCGACCGCGATAACCATCAGCTCAGGACTGACGCCCGTGGTGGCAATCAGCGGCGCAACGATACCGCCTGCAGTAATCGCAGCAACGGTTGCAGAACCCAGCGCAATACGCAGAACCGCGGCAATAGACCAGGCCATCAGGAGCGGCGACACGTTGGTTTCGTGCATCATCGCAGCGATGTATTTGTCCACGCCGCTGTCAACCAGCACCTGCTTGAACGCACCGCCACCGCCGATGATCAGGAGCATCATGGCAATAATTTTGATGGAAGAGGTCAATGTGTCGTTGATCTGATCCATTGAACGACCCCGGTTCAGACCGAAGGTGAACATCGCGATCAGGACGGCAATCAGCGTAGCCATGACCGGATCGCCCAGGAACTCTGCCACGCCCAGGAACGCATGACCTTTCGGCAGGATCATCTCTGCCACGGCGCGCATCGCCATCAGGATCACCGGTACCAGTGAGGTCCAGACGCTGACGCCAAAGCCTGGCATCTCTTCTTCGGTGAAGGTTTTCGCGCTGTACAGACCTTCCGGAATTGGCTTATCGATACCTTTCAGGAAGCGGGCATATACCGGGCCTGCCAGAATCACGGTCGGGATTGCCAGAATCGTACCGAACAGCAGGGTTTTACCCATATCGGCGTGGAAGATGGTGGCGATTGCCGTTGGGCCCGGGTGAGGTGGCAGGAAGCCGTGGGTCACGGACAGCGCCGCAGCCATTGGCACACCCACAAACAGCAGCGGAATGTTAGCCGCCGCTGCGATGGTGAACACCAGTGGCAGCATCAGCACGAAGCCCACTTCATAGAACAGCGCGAAACCGACGGTAAAACCGGTCAACACCACCGCCCACTGAATGTTCTTCTTACCAAATTTGTCGATAAGCGTGGTGGCAATACGCTGCGCGCCGCCACAGTCTGCCAGCATTTTGCCGAGCATGGCACCGAAGCCCATGATCAGCGCCAGGCTGCCGAGCGTGCCGCCGACACCGGCTTTAATGGAGCTGATAACTTTAACCAGCGGCATACCCTGCATCAGACCGACTGCAAGTGCCACCAGAACCAGAGCGATAAATCCATTCATTTTGAAACGGATCATCAAGAGCAGTAATAACACAACACCGATAGCAACGATGACTAATGGCATGATTTACCTGGCCTTTGAATTGTTATGGGTAACGTCATTGTTTCAACGACACATTCCGATTGTCCCAACTGGGAACAGAGAAGTAACGGCACTAATACTGATGCCTTGCAAACCATTAAGTTTAGTCGGCTGTTATGAGTGTGCTTAGTGCCCACGAGAATGATACGGGTAACATGGCGTGGTTGAGAATCACCCAGGCAGGCAAAATGTGAATTATGAGACGCAGGTCAACATATAGAGGAGGCGCGGCGGGAAAACAAAAGCCGGGTGGCGGCTTAGCCTTACCCGGCCTGCGATTGGGATACAGTAACAGTTTTGTAGGCCCGGTAAGCGCAGCGCCACCGGGCAAAGGCAGACGGCTTAGTAGTAAGAATGCTCGCCGCGCTGGTGCTCGGTCAGGTCACGTACGCCTTTCAGTTCCGGGAACTCGTTCAGCAGCTGCTTCTCGATCCCTTCTTTCAGCGTCACATCGACCATAGAGCAACCGTTACAGCCGCCGCCAAACTGCAGGATCGCCAGGCCGTCTTCCGTGATTTCCATCAGGGAAACGCGACCACCATGACCCGCCAGCTGGGGGTTGATCTGGGATTGCAGCAGATATTCAACGCGCTCCATCAGCGGGGCATCGTCGGAGACTTTACGCATTTTGGCGTTCGGCGCTTTCAGGGTCAGCTGAGAGCCCAGCTGGTCGGTGACGAAGTCGATCTCCGCATCTTCAAGATACGGCGCGCTCAGCTCATCAACATAAGCGGTGAGCTGTTCAAACTTAAGGGCAGTGTCAGTTGCTTCCACAGCGTCTGGCGGACAATAAGAGACACCGCATTCTGCATTCGGCGTGCCCGGGTTAATCACAAACACGCGGATCTGCGTCCCTTCTTCCTGATTTGCCAGCAGTTTGGCAAAGTGCGCTTGTGCAGAATCGGAAATACGGATCATAGCTTTGGCCTAATAGTTGACTAAATTACCTGGGTATAATCATACGCCCATTGAAGAAGGGCTACAAGGTACGGCACAGACACCATACCTGAACCGACGCGGCGCCGCTTCGCAAAAGCAGTCGGGAAAGTTCAGCAACGGTACTGCCTGTGGTGACGACATCATCCACAATCGCGATATGGAGGCCGTTAACCGCCAATTCAAGGCGAAAGGCATTTTTGAGGTTTCTTTTGCGCAGCCGGGCGTTGAGCTGATGCTGAACGGCGGTGGCATGTACGCGGGTGAGTGCGCTGGCAGTGTATCGACAGCCGAGCCAGCGGGCGAGCGGACGGCAGAGCAGGTCGCTCTGATTGTAACCACGCCGCCAGTGGCGATGGCGATACAGGGGAACATTGACCACCATATCAATTTTCGGCAGGGCGCGGGTTCGCCGTGCCTGTAAAACCGCCAGCAATAACAGGCGGGCAAGGGGCGGTGCCAGCGAGCTCTGGCCGGAAAACTTCAGGGCGTGAATCAACCTGCTCAGCGGTCGAACGTAATCATCCACCGCCACCAGCGCGCTCCACGGCGGGGGTTTTTTCAGGCAGCGGCCACAGGGTAAATAGCGGTTCGCGGCGGGTAAACCACATTGTGGGCAGGTGGTGATACGCCTTTCCAGCGAACGCGTGCAGACGGAACAGACGCCCCAGGCGCTAAGGGCAAGCGGCATTTTGCATAGCCAGCACAAGCCGGGCACTGTTAGCATGTTCAACCTCCATGTGAAAAAAGAGAACAGTAACTGATGAAGACGCTGTGGTGGCAGACCGTTGGGACAGGAAATTGCCATCTTGTGCTGCTGCACGGATGGGGCCTGAATGCAGAAGTATGGCATTGCATAAACGAGGAACTAGCCTCGCAATTTACGTTACATCTGGTTGATCTACCGGGGTATGGCCGTAGCCACGGTTATGGTGCGATGACGCTCGAAGAGATGGCGCAGGAGGTGCTGAACGCGGCGCCACAACATGCCATCTGGCTGGGCTGGAGCCTGGGTGGGCTGGTGGCAAGCCAGATTGCGCTTTCCTGGCCCGAGCGCGTAAACGCGCTGGTGACGGTGGCCTCATCGCCCTGCTTTAGCGCGCAGGAGACGTGGCCCGGCATAAAGCCTGACGTGCTGGCGGGTTTCCAGCAGCAGCTGAGTGACGATTTCCAGCGGACCGTAGAGCGGTTCCTCGCGCTACAGACGATGGGCACCGAAACCGCGCGACAGGATGCCAGAGCGCTGAAGCAGGTGGTGCTCTCTTTGCCGATGCCGGACGTTGAGGTGCTCAACGGCGGCCTTGAAATTCTGAAAACGGTCGATCTGCGTGAGCCGCTGGCCGCGCTGACGATGCCGCATCTGCGTATCTATGGTTATCTTGACGGGCTGGTGCCGCGCAAAGTGGTGCCTTTGCTGGACTCCCTCTGGCCGGACAGCGAATCGCAGGTCATTGCCAAAGCCGCGCATGCCCCGTTTATCTCTCATCCGACGGAATTTTGTTCAGCGCTCATTGCGTTAAGTCAACGTTTAGACTGATTATTTTCTATCCAGCCTGGAAAAAGTTACACACCGCAACCATACTCCAGATGTCGTTGCGGTTGTTATGCCTACGATGATCAAAACAACAATCCTATGGAGAGTCAGGCTATGAAACTTGTTACAGGTATTGTCACTTCTCTGGTTATTGGGTCACTGTCATTTGGCGTCTTTGCGGCAAAAGAGCTGGAAAAAGATAAAGTTGCCGGCATGAATCTGACGAAAATCGGTGAGATTTCTACGTCTGACACCACCGCGCCGATGGATGCGAGAAAAGAGCTGTCGAAGAAAGCGGATGAAATGGGCGGGACGTACTACGTCGTCACCAGTGCAGAAAAACAGACCAAAAACGTACGCGCCACCGCGGACGTCTATAAGTAATATGATAAAGCCGGGCAGCGATGCCCGGCTTTATGAGTGCAATATTAGCGCAGTGCCCACCACTCCCGCAGGCAAGCCTTTCCTTCCGGACAACTTTTACAACTGCCAGAGAGGCAACCCTCTGCCTCCTCCTGGATCCGCACGGCTTTACCCATGGCTTCAAGGCGTTCCAGCATGGCATCGATCATCGGCTGGGGCGTATGCAGGCTGAGGCTCAGCTGTTTCGCCTCCATCCGGCCCTGCAGAGCCAGCATGTCACGCACATGAATCAATGACGCCATGGTGTGCTCCTTAGTGACAGTCGCCCGCCGGGCTGTTGCAGCAGGTCGCGGCGGTTTTACGATTTGCCAGCAGGTCGATATCGACGCGGCTGCGTGCCCGGCGCAGCAGGCCAAGAACAATCACGTTAAACAGGACAACCGCGAGGATACAAACCAGGCTGTAGCGTGGGTGCTGACTGAAATTAACGGTCTGATAAAACAGCGTCGCCAGCGAGTAAGCGATATTCAGCCCCCACAGAATGGAGAAGCCCATCCAGCCGCGACTGGATTCACGCGCAATCGCTCCCATGACGGAGATGCACGGAATATAGAGCAGAACAAAGATGAGATAGCTGTAGGCCGCAGATGCGCTACCAAATTTCTCGCCCATCACGCCCATGGCACCCGTCGCCATTTCACCGTCGCCTTTGCTGGCCTCAATCGGGTTCGCCAGCACGCTGAGGCTGAAGGTATCTTTCAGGCTCTGCCAGGTCTCCTCGACGGCACCCAGCAGTTCATCACCGAGGTGAAACGCTGCCGGATTAAATTCCTGTTCCTGGATGTTCTCCGCGGTGTAGAGCGTGTTCAGGGTGCCGACAACCACCTCTTTCGCCATCGCACCGGTGAACAGGCCCACGGTCGCCTGCCAGTTATCCTCATGCACGCCAATCGGTTTGAAGACCGGCGTGATGATGCGGCTGACGGAGGCGAGGGCAGAATCGTTGATGTTATCTGCTGCCTGACCGCTGAGGGTGAAGCTGTTCAGCGCGCTCAGGAAAATGCTGACGATGACAATCACCTTACCGGCGCGCAGCACAAACCCTTTCAGGCGTTGCCAGGTCTGGATCACCAGGCTTTTCAGGTGTGGAACGTGATAGACCGGCAGCTCCATGACAAACGGTGAGGCTTCACCGCGCATAATCGTGTGCTTGAGCATTAAACCGGTCAGGATCGCCATCACGATGCCCAGAACATACAGCGAGAAGACTGCCAGCGCGCCCTGCTGACCAAAGAAGGCGGCCGCAAAGACGGCGAAGATGGCCAGACGCGCACCGCAGGACATAAACGGCGCCATCATAATGGTCATCAGGCGTTCACGCGGAGCATCCAGGGTACGGGCACCCATGACCGACGGCACGTTACAGCCGAAGCCGACAATCAGCGGTACGAAGGATTTGCCGGGCAAACCCAGGGCCTGCATCAGGCGGTCCATGACGAACGCGGCGCGCGCCATATAACCTGAATCTTCCAGGAACGAGAGGAACAGATACATCATGCCGATCTGCGGTACCAGCGGCAGAACGGTGTTAATGCCCCCGCCGAGCCCCTGAGCGAGGAAAATGGTCAGCCACTCCGGGAAGTGCAGGGTGTAACCCACCCACTGAATCCCGTGTACAAAGATCGCGACGGAACCGGCGTCAAAAATCGGCTGGAGTGCGCCGCCGATGTTGATGGCGAGCAGGAACATCACGTACATCACCAGCAGGAAGATCGGCAAACCGAGGAAGCGGTTGAGTACAATCTTATCCACCGCCGCCGTAAAGCGGCTGGGTTCCGCCGTCAGGGCATTACTGACCACGTCGCAAATCGAGGCGATGGCCTGGTATCGTGCATCAGCGATGTGCAGCGCCGGGTCGTCCAGCTCGTCGCTGAGACGGGCCACCGTCGCGTCCAGTTTATCTGCCGCATGTCCGGCATAGGCGCGGCTATAGATATCGCCTTCCAGCATCTGCAGGCCGAGCCACTGGCGCTGTTTTGCAGGCATGCTTTTGTCCATCTCCTGCGCCAGCAGATCGGCTTCGCGCAGCAGCGGGCGGGCGTAATGCACCAGCTCAACGTCGTGATTTCCCGTGTGACGGTCAATCGCCAGCTTCAGGGCATCAATCCCGCGAGCGCGCGTTGAGACCAGCGGCACTACCGGGCAACCCAGGCGCGCGGAGAGGGCATCGACGTCGATGCGCAGCTTTTGTTTCTCTGCAATGTCGAGCATGTTGAGCGCCACGATGCAGGGAATACCCAGCTCCAGCAGTTGCAGCGTCAGGTAGAGGTTGCGCTCGAGGTTGGAGGCGTCGACCACGTTGATCAGCAGATCCGCGTCGCCGCTCAGAATGTAGTGGCAGGCAATTTGCTCATCGAGCGAGGTCTGCGACGAAATGGTGGTCAAGGAATAGGTGCCGGGAAGGTCAACCAGAGTGACCTGATGATCCGTTGTCGTGAACTGGCCTTCTTTACGTTCAACGGTTACGCCTGCCCAGTTACCGACGCGCTGGCGCGCGCCCGTGAGCTGGTTAAATAGCGTGGTCTTGCCGGAATTAGGATTGCCAATTAAGCCAATAGTTAATTTTTTCATTTTTTTAGACTCACTGAAACCGCTGGCTCGTTATCGGGATAAGGCTTCGACTTCTATTAATGCGAGGTCTTTTTTACGCAGGACCAGATTCACGCGTCGGGTTTCAATGTGAACCGGATCGCCTAACGGCGCCACGCGCACCACCTGGAATGACGAGCCGGGCAGCATGCCCAGCGAGAGCAGCTTTTGCCGATAGGCCGGGCTAATTTCGCGGGTAAAACCGGTAATCTTCCACGCACTGTCTGGAGTGAATTGCATAACGCCTGCTTCCACGAAAGGTTAAATTATCAACTATGGGATGATAATGAGAATAGTTTTTATCAGCAATAATAAAACTGTGACGGAATGTTGTTTGGTGTATTAATTTACGGCCTGTTTGACCTTGCTCAATATTTGCTGAAATGCGGAGATAAAGAGAAGAGGGTTATTTGTTAATGAAGTGATAATTAGTGGTTTAAATATGGATGCACTCTATTTGTTTTCATTCTTTGCGGCCTGCTTGCCGGGCGGCACTGCGTTTGCCCGGCCTACAAAACCGTAGGCCCGGTAAGCGTAGCGCCACCGGGCGTTTATCACTTAGCGCTTCTTGCCCATCGCGGCCGCCAGCGCATCCATCATCGCACTATTGCCCGCTGGCTGAGCATCACGCCCGCGCGGTTTTGCCGCTTTCGCGGCCGGGCGCTGAGAGTCACGAGCGCCGCCGTTTCCGCCACGACGCGCGTTGGTGTCGCCTGGCTGCTCGTCCAGACGCATGGTCAGGGCGATACGTTTGCGCTGCAGGTCCACTTCCAGCACTTTCACCTTCACGATGTCGCCCGCTTTGACCACGGTGTGCGGGTCTTCAACGAACTTGTCGGCGAGAGAAGAGATGTGAACCAGGCCATCCTGATGCACGCCGATATCCACAAACGCGCCGAAGTTGGTGACGTTAGTTACCGCACCTTCCAGCACCATGCCGGGCAGCAGATCGTTCATGGTCTCGATGCCGTCAGCAAAGGTCGCCGTTTTGAACTCAGGACGCGGATCGCGGCCCGGTTTTTCCAGCTCTTTGATGATATCGGTGACGGTTGGCACACCAAATTTATCGTCGGTGAAATCCACCGCTTTGAGGTTGCGCAGGGCACTGCTATCGCCCATCAGGTCCTTTAGCGCCTGCTGGGTGGCGGCCAGAATACGTTCCACCACCGGGTAGGCTTCCGGGTGAACGGTGGAGGCATCCAGCGGGTTATCGCCGTGGTTGATGCGCAGGAAGCCCGCGCATTGCTCAAACGCTTTCGGCCCCAGACGGCTCACCTTCAGCAGCTGCTGACGGTTCTGGAACTGGCCGTTCTCATCACGCCAGGCGACGATGTTCTGCGCCATCATGCGGGTTAAGCCCGCCACGCGGGTCAGCAGCGGCACGGAGGCGGTATTCAGGTCAACACCGACGGCGTTTACGCAGTCTTCTACGACCGCATCCAGCTTGCGTGCCAGCTGAGTCTGGCTCACATCGTGCTGGTACTGGCCCACGCCGATGGATTTCGGATCAATTTTCACCAGCTCCGCCAGCGGATCCTGCAAACGACGGGCGATAGAGACCGCGCCGCGCAATGAAACGTCCAGGTCCGGGAATTCCTGCGCCGCCAGCTCGGAGGCGGAATAGACTGATGCGCCCGCTTCGCTGACGATCACCTTCTGCGCCGTGACTTTCGGGAACTGCTTCTGCACGTCGAGGAAGAAACGTTCAGTCTCGCGGGACGCCGTACCGTTACCGATGGCGACCAGCTCGACGTTGTATTTTTCACACAGAGCGGCAACCACGACAGCCGCTTTCGCTGCCTGTCCGGTGTGCGGATAGATGGTGTCAGTGGCGACCAGCTTGCCGGTGCCGTCAACCACCGCCACTTTCACGCCGGTACGCAGGCCCGGATCGAGACCCATGGTCGCGCGCAGGCCAGCAGGCGCCGCCATCAGCAGGTCATGCAGGTTACGGGCGAAAACGTTGATCGCTTCATCTTCGGCGCGCTCGCGCACGGTGCCCATCAGCTCGGTTTCGAGGTGCATCAGCACCTTGATGCGCCAGGTCCAGCTCACCACGCCTTTGCGCCAGCTGTCTGCCGGAGCGTTGTTAAGGTGCAGGCCGAGATGGTCAATGATGATCTGCTCGCAGTGGCTCTCTTTCGGCGGCTCGTCAAACTGCGGATCAGCGTTCAGAGAGAGCTGCAGCACACCTTCGTTGCGGCCGCGGAACATTGCCAGCGCACGGTGTGATGGGGTGGTAGATATCGGTTCGTGGTGATCGAAGTAGTCGCGGAATTTCGCGCCTTCGTCCTCTTTCCCCGCCACGACGGTAGAGACGATGTGCGCATTCTTCCACAGGTAATCACGCACTTTAGCCAGCAGGGCGGCGTCTTCGGCAAAGCGTTCCATCAGAATGTAACGCGCACCGTCGAGGGCGGCCTTGGTGTCCGCGACGCCTTTGTCGGCATCGATGAATTTCGCCGCCTCAGTTTCCGGATGGTGGGACGGCTCATTCCACAGCAGGTCGGCCAGCGGCTCAAGGCCTGCTTCAATCGCGATCTGCCCGCGCGTGCGGCGCTTCGGTTTGTAAGGCAGATAGAGATCTTCGAGTTCGGTTTTGCTCAGGGTGCCGTTAATGGCGCTTTCCAGTTCGCTGGTCAGCTTGCCCTGTTCGCCAATGGATTTGAGGATCGCCTGACGACGGTCTTCCAGTTCACGCAGGTATCCCAGACGGGTTTCCAGGTTACGCAGCTGCGTGTCATCCAGACCGCCGGTGACTTCCTTACGATAACGTGCAATAAACGGCACGGTGTTCCCTTCATCAAGCAGGCGAACGGCAGCTTCTACCTGTTCGGCTCTGGCCTGAAGTTCACCCGCAATAATGCGGCAGAGCGAATCTTTCATCATGGCTTTATCATCTGTTGAGTCGAAAAATCAGGGGATAGTTATACGGGCTGACACGGCAAAATGCCAGCCGGGGAGGGCGCTCTCGGACTATTTTACGTAGACGATCTCATTGACGTACCAGCTGGCTTCACCGGCGGGAGTCTGAACGACGGCCAAATCACCCACTTCCTTTTTCAGCAGCGCGCGGGCCATCGGGGAGTCGATGGAGATGTAATCCTTACGACCAAAAATTTCATCGTAGCCGACAATGCGAAAACGCAGGGTGTCACCGTCGTCGTTTTCAATCTCCACCCACGCGCCGAAGAACACTTTGCCCTCCTGCTGCGGGGAGTAATCGACAATTTTCAGGTTCTCAAGGCACTTGGTCAGGTAGCGTACCCGACGGTCAATCTCACGCAGTCGCTTTTTGTTGTACTGGTAGTCAGCATTTTCGCTGCGATCGCCCAGGCTTGCCGCCCAGGTCACCTTTTTGGTTACTTCAGGGCGCTCTTCTCGCCACAGGTAATCCATCTCTTTTTTGAGTTTTTCGTACCCTTCGCGGGTGATCAGGGGCGTTTTCATGGTAAAGCCTTTGCTGCCTGTTTTCTGTCTGGCGCACAATACGTACCACACAGTGTAACAGACAGGATTAATAATGATTTATGTGATGAAATGAGCAGATAAGCTGCTGTTAAATATGCTTTGTAACAATTTCGACTAGAATTTATACCAGATTTCGCTGGTCGAATACGTGCACTTTTTTAGAATACGCTGTCACAAAGACTATCCGAACCTTTGGGAGTACACACAATGCAAGAGAACTACAAAATTCTGGTCGTGGATGACGACATGCGCCTGCGTGCGCTGCTGGAGCGTTATCTGACCGAGCAGGGCTTCCAGGTTCGTAGCGTCGCGAACGCTGAGCAGATGGATCGTCTGCTAACCCGTGAATCTTTCCATCTGATGGTTCTCGACCTGATGCTGCCGGGCGAGGACGGGCTCTCTATCTGCCGTCGTCTGCGTAGCCAGAGTAACCCGATGCCGATCATCATGGTGACCGCGAAGGGTGAAGAAGTTGACCGTATCGTGGGCCTCGAAATCGGCGCGGATGACTACATTCCAAAACCGTTTAACCCGCGTGAACTGCTGGCGCGTATTCGTGCCGTGCTGCGTCGTCAGGCGAACGAGCTGCCTGGCGCACCGTCGCAGGAAGAAGCGGTGATTGCCTTCGGCAAGTTCAAGCTGAACCTCGGTACGCGTGAGATGTTCCGTGAAGATGAGCCAATGCCGCTCACCAGCGGTGAGTTTGCGGTGCTGAAAGCACTGGTCAGCCACCCGCGTGAGCCGCTTTCCCGTGACAAGCTGATGAACCTGGCGCGTGGTCGCGAATACTCGGCAATGGAACGCTCCATCGACGTGCAGATCTCCCGTCTGCGCCGCATGGTGGAAGAAGATCCGGCGCATCCTCGTTATATTCAGACCGTATGGGGTCTGGGCTACGTGTTCGTTCCGGACGGCTCTAAAGCATGAGGCGAATGCGCTTCTCGCCGCGAAGCTCATTTGCCCGCACCCTGTTACTGATCGTCACCTTGCTGTTCGTCAGCCTGGTGACGACCTACCTGGTGGTTTTGAACTTTGCGATTTTGCCGAGCCTCCAGCAGTTTAATAAGGTCCTGGCGTACGAAGTCCGTATGCTGATGACCGATAAACTGCAACTGGAGGACGGCACGCAACTGGTCGTTCCCCCGGCGTTTCGCCGTGAAATCTACCGTGAGCTGGGCATTTCGCTCTACTCGAATGAGGCGGCAGAAGACGCGGGTTTGCGCTGGGCGCAGCACTACGAATTTCTTAGCCAGCAGATGGCGCAGCAGCTGGGGGGGCCAACGGAAGTCCGTGTTGAGGTCAACAAAAGCTCGCCTGTCGTCTGGCTGAAAACCTGGCTGTCACCCAACATCTGGGTGCGCGTTCCGCTGACGGAAATCCATCAGGGCGACTTCTCGCCGCTGTTCCGCTATACGCTCGCCATTATGCTGCTGGCGATAGGCGGGGCCTGGCTGTTTATCCGTATACAGAACCGACCGCTGGTCGACCTGGAGCACGCTGCGCTGCAGGTCGGTAAAGGCATTATTCCTCCCCCGCTGCGCGAGTATGGCGCCTCGGAAGTGCGTTCTGTGACGCGGGCCTTTAACCACATGGCCGCAGGCGTGAAGCAGCTGGCGGATGACCGTACGCTGCTGATGGCGGGCGTCAGTCATGACCTGCGCACGCCGTTGACGCGTATCCGTCTGGCAACGGAGATGATGGGCGAAGAAGATGGTTATCTCGCCGAGTCCATCAACAAGGACATCGAAGAGTGTAACGCCATCATCGAGCAGTTCATCGACTATCTCCGTACCGGGCAGGAGATGCCGATGGAGATGGCGGATCTGAACGCGGTGCTGGGTGAAGTGGTGGCCGCGGAAAGTGGTTATGAACGTGAAATTGATACTGCCCTTCAGGCCGGTGAAATTCAGGTCCGTATGCACCCGCTCTCCATTAAGCGTGCGGTGGCGAACATGGTGGTCAACGCGGCGCGCTACGGTAACGGCTGGATTAAAGTCAGCAGCGGGTCTGAACTCAACCGCGCCTGGTTCCAGGTGGAAGATGACGGTCCGGGTATTAAGCCCGAGCAGCGTAAGCATCTGTTCCAGCCGTTTGTGCGTGGCGACAGTGCGCGCAGCACCAGTGGTACGGGCTTAGGCCTGGCGATTGTGCAGCGTATTATCGATAACCATAACGGATTGCTGGAGATCGGCACCAGCGAGCGGGGTGGGCTGAGCATTCGCGCCTGGTTACCGGTGCCGGTGACGCGCGGACAGGTGAAAGAGAGTTAAAAAAAGGTGGCAAAAGCCACCTTTTTTGTAGGTCGGGTAAGGCGAAGCCGCCACCCGACAACATGCGACCTGATGCCCCCACCCTGGCCCTCTCCCACAGGGAGAGGGAGAAGGGCTACAGCTTCGGTCCCGCACTCACCAGCGCTTCGCCCGCTGGTGTATCGGTATATTTCTCAAAGTTCTCAATAAACAGCTTCGCCAGCGATTCTGCCTTCTCGCGCCACTGTTCCGGCGATCCGTACGTATTGCGCGGGTCGAGGATATGCGTATCCACACCCGGCAGCGACGTTGGAATGGCCAGGTCAAACATCGGCAGCGTGAAGGTTTCGGCGTTATCGAGAGAACCATCCAGAATGGCGTCGATAATAGCGCGAGTATCCTTGATAGAGATACGTTTGCCAGTCCCGTTCCAGCCGGTGTTCACCAGGTAGGCCTGCGCGCCAGACGCCTGCATGCGTTTCACCAGCACTTCAGCGTACTGCGTCGGGTGCAGCGACAGGAATGCTGCGCCGAAGCAGGCGGAGAAGGTTGGGGTTGGCTCCGTCACGCCGCGCTCGGTACCCGCCAGTTTGGCCGTAAAGCCAGAAAGGAAGTGGTACTGCGTTTGGCTGGCGGTCAGGCGAGATACCGGAGGCAGCACGCCAAAGGCATCCGCCGTCAGGAAAATCACCTTCGTAGCATGACCCGCTTTTGACACCGGCTTCACGATGTTGTCGATGTGGTAGATCGGGTATGACACGCGCGTGTTTTCGGTTTTCGAGGCGTCGTCAAAGTCGATAGAGCCGTCGGCACGTACGGTGACGTTTTCCAGCAGCGCATCGCGACGGATTGCGTGGAAGATATCCGGCTCAGCCTCTTCTGACAGGCGAATGGTCTTCGCGTAGCAGCCGCCTTCAAAGTTAAACACGCCGTCATCGTCCCAGCCGTGTTCGTCATCGCCAATCAGACGACGTTTCGGGTCGGTGGAGAGGGTGGTTTTCCCTGTGCCGGACAGGCCGAAGAACACCGCCACATCGCCTTTCTCGCCGACGTTCGCCGAGCAGTGCATGGACGCGATGCCGCGCAGTGGCAGCAGGTAGTTCATGACCGAGAACATCCCTTTCTTCATCTCGCCGCCGTACCAGGTACCGCCGATCAGCTGGATACGCTCGGTCAGGTTGAAGGCGACAAAGTTTTCGGAGTTCAGGCCCTGCTCTTTCCACTGCGGGTTAGTGCATTTCGCACCGTTCATTACGATGAAGTCAGGCGTGAAGTCCTGCAGCTCTTCGTCGGTTGGACGAATAAACATGTTCTTCACGAAATGCGCCTGCCAGGCTACTTCGGTAATGAAACGTACGGAGAGACGGGTGTCGGCGTTAGCGCCGCAGAAAGCGTCTACGATAAACAGACGCTTGCCAGAAAGTTGATGGGTGACGAGCCCTTTCAGATGCTGCCAGGTTTCCGGGGAGAGCGGTTTGTTGTCGTTCTTCCCTTTGCCTTTGTCAGCCCACCACAGCGTATCGCGGGTGGTTTCGTCTCGGACGATATACTTATCTTTCGGCGAACGACCGGTAAAAATACCGGTATCGACGGCGATAGCACCAAGATTCGTCAACACACCGCGCTCGTATCCTTCCAGTGCTGGATTGAGCTCTTCCTGATACAGCGTATCGTAGTCGGGGTTGTAGACGACTTCCTGGACGTCGTGAATACCATAAGCCTTGAGATCTTGCGGGGTTAAACCAGTAACACGCATATCACTGCTCCTTAGCCAATATGTACTGCCTGAAATTGTAGGGTTTTTCTGGGGTTGTTAACCGCGACGGGGCTCATAGATTTACGCATCTGGACAAAACCCTTACTAACGGAAAACGCTGCGACTCCAGTCACAGTGCAGGCGGATTATCGCAGGAATCGCTTTTTGGTTGGGGAAAATGTTCCGAAAAGGTTAAAGGCTGGTGATTTTATCGGAGAGAATGTGAATGTAATCGCATACACGTAAGAAAATTACGTAAGAGTTACATACGGAAAACGATTCAGCTTAAGCGAGGTTTTTTGCCCTCACCCTAACCCTCTCCCACTGGGAGAGGGAACTGGATGGGGAGAGGGAAGGGTATTAGTGAACCTGCGGATCCGCCGGGGAGGCGTTGTTGCGGATCTCAGCGATATCCATTGAATTGAACACATAGTGCGTACCGCAGTAGTCACAGTGCATATCAATTTCGCCGTCTTCCGCCATGATGCTGTCGATCTCTTCATCTGGCAGGGTTTTCAGCGCACCCGCGCAGCGTTCGCGAGAACAGGTGCATTTGAACTCCACCGCCTGCGGGTCGTAAACGGTCACTTCTTCTTCGTGGTACAGACGCCACAGCACGTCAGTCGCCGACAGGTTAAACAGCTCTTCTGCTTTGACGGTTTCGGTCAGCGTCGCCAGGTGCTCGAAGTCATTGGTCTGTGCGTCCTGGGCTGGCAGAACTTGCAGCAGCATACCGCCCGCAGCAGGCTGACCATCCACTTCACCGGTGCGGATGAACAGACGCGTCGGCAGCTGTTCAGAACGCATGAAGTAATCTTCCAGGCAGGCTGCCAGGGTATCCCCTTCGAGGCCGACCACGCCCTGATAGCGTTCACCTTCCTCAGGGGAGATGGTGATCACCAGGTAGCCATTCCCCACCAGCGTTTTGAGGTCTGCATTTTCTGGCACATCGCCCTGAACGCGTGCGACGCCGCGCATCTGCTGCTGGTTATTGCCGTTGATCACTGCCAGCGTCATTGGGCCGTCACCCTGCAACTGCACGGTAATATCACCGGCAAATTTCAGCGTCGCGGTCAGCAGGCTGGTGGCAACCAGCAGTTCGCCCAACAGGGTCTTCACCGGCAGCGGGTAATTGTGGTTTTCCAGAATCTGTTTCCAGGTTTCGGATACGGTGACCAGTTCGCCGCGCACGGCGAATTGTTCAAACAGATAGCGGTGTAATTGGTCGTGTTGGGCCATTTTCATCTCTCGTGCGGGTGAGGGTTACTCTGTCTCACCGTGTTTAAATTTCATCAGATCGCGGCGCTCTTTTTTATCCGGCCGCCGGTCCGGGTGGGGCATGGTTAGCGCATTCATTTTGCGCGCCAGCGCGGTCTTCTCGCGTTTCTCAACGCTTTCCGCCGTCTCTTCATAAAGCAGTGCGGCTTCCGATGCGGGCCGACGTTGTTCGGTAATGGCTTTAATCACCACCGTTTTTTCATCGTTGCCCTGGCGTAGCGTTAAGGTGGCGTTCAGCTCAACCAGCTTGCTCGGCTTGCTGCGCTGGCCGTTGTAATGCACTTTACCGCCGTCAACCATCTCGCGGGCAAGGGCGCGCGTTTTATAAAAACGGGCCGCCCACAGCCATTTATCCAGTCTTACCCCGTCAGAGGGTTTTTCTTTCATGGCGTCTCCTTCACGGTCAGTGAGGGGATCATCTGGCGGTAGTCGTTCAGTCCAGGATGTCGCAGATAGCGTTTTTCAGCCAGGCCAGAGTCAGGATTGGTGACGCCCAGACAATAGCGAATGCCAAACGTTGCCGCGGAATCCAGAATGGGCTCGCTGTCGTCAATGAACAGCGTGCGTTCCGGCTGCAAGCCGGTCTCTTCCTTCACCGCATGCCACAACCGCTGATCCTCTTTCGGATAACCAAATGTGTGGGTAGAAAGCAATAAATCAAGGTGCGATGCCAGCCCCGTGTGCTCCAGCTTCACGGCCAGATTATGTGGATGCGCGTTGGTCAGCAAAATACGGCGCTTGCCGCTGGCTTTCAGCGCGTCCAGGAACGGAACCGTATCTTCGCGCAGTACCGCGCGCGGGCCCTGGGCGGTGGTCATGGCACAAATATCCAAACCGAGGCGCTCGCTCCAGTAGTCAAGACAGTACCAGTTTAGCGTATGTTGCGCCGCGCTATATTGCGAACGAATGAATGCCTGTGCTTCTGCCGGGGAGATACCCTGCTGTTCGCCGTAGGTTTCCGGTACCAGCTTTTGCCAGAAATAGTTATCAAAGGCGAGATCGAGCAGCGTGCCGTCCATATCCAGCAGAACGGTGTCGACCTGCTGCCAGTCGATATCAAGATGCATAAGGGGGAACTCCAGCCAGAAGAAACGTGCGCGACAGGGTAGCACATCTTGTCGCGCAACGAGGTTATCAGATCAGGCTCTCGGAGGAGGGGATCAGCTTGGGATTAAGGCAATTTTCATAATATTGCTGGATCTCAGCAAGACGGGTGCGCGAGCGTTGATAGCGGCGCAGCGCCATAATACCGTTCCAGACAATGGCGATAAGCATGGCGATCATCAGCAGAGAGGTGCCAATGTATCGCCACAATCCTGCGCTATCCGGCATCCTGTGCAGGCCGATATGACGGGTGCCGTTGGCATCGGTATAAATACTGGTGACAATCCCTTCGGCGCTGAAGGGGGTTTGCATCAGCATCTGCGCCAGACGCTGGAACTGACCCCACTGCTCCTGTGCCGGATAGTCATAAAGCGCCACCTGCGGGTAAGGCTGATCGACCAGGTCGCTGCCCTCATCGCTGACAATCACAAAGCCGCCCGGTGCCGGGCTGTTGAGCGCCTGCGCCGCACGGGTGGTTTCGCGCATCATAAACGGCGATGTCGACGTGGCGACCAGGTTATCCAGCGATTCGGCGCTTACCGGGCGCAGCAGGACGTTGACACCGTCCAGTCGTCCCGCTTCGGCGCGTTTGACCAGTGAGTCCCAGTCTTTGCTGTTCCCCAGGTTAACCAGCGCGTTTTTGAGGCGTATGCACTCATCCTGCGAGGAACATAAATCCTGGGTTTTGAGAACGATATCGCCAAAGTCATCCAGGAGAACCATGCCTGACTTCTGGATGGCAGAACGGAGCGCAGGGCTGACGCGTGAATCGTCATCCGCTTTCGGGTGCAGCTGGCGGTTAACCGTCTGGGTCAGCGCCGTGGCTTTATTCACCACTTCGGATTCCGGTAATGGCAGCGGCGGCGCGTCGTTCCAGATAATTTGCGAGCAGTCGAACGGCATGAAAGGCGAGCTCTGCCGCGTGTTCCATCCGCCCGGGCTGTGGATATTACACATCCCGGTTCCCTTCAGGCGCAGCGTATCGCCCACCCGCACCCCTGCTTCATCCAGCTGGTTGACGCTGGTCGCTTCGATGGTCTGCGCGCCTTTAATCCACGACAGGGTGAATTTGATGGGCATATCCAGCGGTACGAAAAGCAGCAGCATGATAAACACCAGCGCGGCGCCGCCAGCAATGACCGTGCTACGGAGCCAGTGCTGAAGCGGGAAATTTTTTACTTCATCATGCAGAGACAGGAAGCGTCCCTGACGCACAACGTGGCGGTCAAGGTAGATATCAATATCGGTTTTCTGCCCTAAATCCTGCGCGATCCACGGTTGCCAGTGGCGCGGATAGATAAGGTCGATAATACCGAGCGAAATATTGTTGAGATGCTCCTGATCGTTTTCACCGAACAGACCCCAGCGCTTTGGTGTGCCGCGCAGGCAGTGGATCTCCCGCAACGAGGTTTTGGCCGGCGGTGCAAAAAGCCCCCACAGTCCGGCAGCCAGAAGCAGCACAGCGCCCCCTGCCAGCCACGGAACAAAGACGTCCGGCGTCAGCAGGCAGACAAAAAAGAGCAGGAAAGCGGCAACGATCAGAATGGCTTCACGGATGCCGTCCGGACGGCTCAGGGCGTATTCTTCATGCGTTTCCTGACGAATGTTCAGCAGTTCGATCTGCTCGGTCTCTTCGCCACGAATGGAGGCCTGTGTTGAACTCGCGCGTTCCAGCGCAAAACGCGGAGCTTCGTGAAGATATTCACTCAGGGTATGACCGTTAAGCGAGATAACCAGCGGCAGCGAATCGGTATGAATCAGCTCAACGCTGTTTTCGTCGTTAATGTACTGTTCCCAGGAGGGGGGCAGATGTACCTCGACGGAATCAAGATAGTAGCGCCACTTGTTGGGGTCGTCCGTTGTGATACCGTAGCGAGTAATGGAACGCGTCACGCAGAGCACGGTGTCGCTCTGCGCGTTAAGTTTCAGTGCGACAGGCGCAGCTGTAGCTCCCGTCGGCCCAGGCGATAACTGGGTACGGTTCAGCGTTTCGAGATAGTTTTCAACTGCATCGCGCTCATCTTGCGCGAGTTTACGGGTGGTCGCACCCGCGAAGGCATTTAAAAAAGGCAGCCGGTAACGGCGCTGTGCGCGTCGCCAGTACAGCCACCCTGCAATCAATGCGCTGGCCAGCATAGCAGCGAGAACAATCAAAATGGTGCTCATGCTTTCCCCATCTTACTAATCTTCTTACAGGTGTAATCAGTAGCACCTTTACATTGAATGAGAGTCTGTGGCTGGCTATCGGCAAGTATGGAGTCGAACTTGAGCATTCTGAAGCGCATCCCAGTGACCGGTGATGATAGCAAAGCCTCTTATGGCGCGATATCAGCAAATTCCTGGAAACATTTCAACCTCTTGACATTTGTTTTGAATTGAGGATTGATCCCAGCTACGTTGCATAAATGTAAATAAAGAGCGATTGACATTGCCGAAACCGTGCGGCATATCGCACAATAAAGCCAGTTCACACTGTTAAGACCCCATCAAGATGAGCAAACCACTACAAAAACCCACCATTCTGAATGTTGAAACTGTCGCCAAATCGCGCCTGTTTAATGTTGAAAGTGTGGACCTGGAGTTCAGCAACGGTGTGCGTCGTGTTTATGAACGTATGCGCCCCTCTTCGCGCGAAGCGGTGATGATTGTCCCTATCGTCGACGATCATCTGATTTTGATCCGCGAATACGCCGTGGGAACAGAATCTTACGAACTTGGGTTCTCCAAAGGACTGATCGACCCGGGCGAAACGGTCTTTGAAGCGGCAAACCGTGAGCTGAAAGAAGAGGTGGGTTTTGGTGCGAATGAGCTGTCGTTCCTGAAAAAACTGAGCATGGCGCCGTCCTATTTTTCCAGCAAAATGAATATTGTGGTGGCTGAAGATCTCTACCCTGAATCGCTGGAGGGAGATGAGCCGGAACCGCTGCCGCAGGTGCGCTGGCCGCTGGCGCATCTGATGGATCTGCTGGAAGACCCAGACTTTAACGAGGCCCGCAACGTGAGCGCGTTGTTCCTGGTTCGGGAATGGTTGAAGGGGCAGGGGCGGTTGTAGGTCATAAAAAAAGCCGGGTGGCGGCTTCGCCTTACCCGGCCTGGGATTCTTTGCCCGGTTTTTACCGGGCATTTTTATGCTTAGAACAGCTCGTGCGTTTCGCCGTTATCAATAATCTCTGTACCCACCTCATGCACCGCCTGCGTGGTTGGCTGCGTGCCTTCGATGAAATACTCGGCGCGGCTATTACCGCCATTAGCGAGCTGTCCGGTGCTACGGTCGATATTGACCGTGACCACACCCGGCGGTGGCGTTAATGGCTGCTCTGGTACGCCTTCAAGAACGGATTTCATGTACGCATCCCACGCCGGTTGTGCGCTTTTCGCGCCGCCTTCGTAGCCGGAAATCTGATCTTTAATCGCGCCGGATGCCGTGGTACGACCTAAGTCACGGCGATGATCGTCGAAACCGATCCACACCGAGGTCACTACGCCCGGACCGTAGCCGGAGAACCATGCATCTTTCGAGCTGTTAGTGGTACCCGTTTTACCGCCGATATCATGGCGCTGTAAATCGCGTCCCGCACGCCAGCCGGTACCCTGCCAGCCTGGTTCACCGAAGATGTTGGTGTTCAGCGCGCTCTTGATCAGGAATGACAGAGGCGTGTTGATCACATGCGGGGCATACTCCTGCGCGCCGGTCTGTGCAACCAGCGACTGGTTAGCCTGCTCCAGCTGTGGCTGCGGTACAACGATATTCGGCTGCTCCTGAGACACGGCAGGGTCTTCCATGTCCTTGTTTTCAAGCACCTCGGATTTCGGTGTATTGCCGTAAATGACCGGGATATCACACTCAGGGCAGGCAATTTTCGGTTTTGCCTCAAACAGCACGCCGCCCTGATCGTTCTCGATTTTACTGATGAAGAACGGGTCAACCAGGAAGCCACCGTTGGCCATCACCGAGTATCCACGTGCGACCTGAAGCGGCGTAAAGGAAGCGGAGCCTAACGCCAGCGACTCGGTGCGAACGATGTTCTGCGCCGGGAAGCCGAAACGCTGCAGATACTCTGCCGCATAGTCAACGCCCATTGCGCGCATGGCACGTACCATCACCACGTTTTTCGACTGTCCCAGACCCTGACGAAGACGAATAGGGCCGGCATATTCCGCAGGCGAGTTTTTCGGCTGCCAGTCGGAACCGGCACCAGCGTCCCAGCGGGAGATAGGCACGTCGTTAAGGATGCTGGCAAGGGTTAAGCCCTTATCCATCGCCGCGGTGTAGAGGAACGGCTTGATGTTGGAGCCAACCTGACGCAGTGCCTGAGTCGCGCGGTTGAACTTGCTCTGGTTGAAATCGAACCCGCCAACCAGCGCCATGACCGCACCATTCTGTGGGTTGATCGAGACCAGGGCCGAGTTGACGTCAGGGACCTGCGCCAGCCACCAGGCATCGCCCACCTTACGCACCCAGATTTGCTGTCCGGTCTGTACCACATCGGTGACTTTACGCGGGGTTGGCCCTTGCAGAGTGTCCGAACGGTAAGGTCGTGCCCAACGCATCCCGTCCATACGCAGGGAGACGGAAGTGCCATCCGCCAGGGTCGCAACGGCTTCCTGAGGATTGGCCTGCGTCACGACAGCAGGGAGGAGCGGGCCATAGGTTGGCAGCGCCCTCAGCGTGCTGGTGATTTTTTTGCTGTCCCACGCGCTTTCACCCACTTTCCAGAGCACGTTTGACGGGCCGCGATAGCCGTGACGCATGTCGTAGTCCATCACGTTGTTGCGCACCGCCTCCTGAGCCGCCTGCTGCACTTTGCGAGTGACGGTGGTGTACACGCGATAGCCATCTTCATAGGCCTTGTCGCCATAACGGCTCACCATCTCCTGGCGCACCATTTCGGTCAGGTAAGGCGCAGAGAAGGCGATCTCAGGGGCGTGGTAGTTGGCGTCAATGACATCGTTGCGCGCCTGGTCGTACTCGCTCTGGCTGATATAGCCTTCGCTCAGCATACGTGACAGGACGACGTTACGACGCGAGGTGGCGCGATCGAGCGAATAGAGCGGGTTAAACGTAGAAGGCGCTTTAGGCAGACCGGCGATGGTGGCCATTTCGCTTAAGGTGAGTTGATCCACCGGTTTACCGAAATACACCTGTGCCGCAGCCCCCACGCCATAAGCACGGTAGCCCAGGTAGATTTTATTGAGGTACAGCTCAAGGATTTCGTCCTTGCTCAGCAACTGCTCAATACGGATCGCCAGGAACACCTCTTTGATCTTACGTATCAGCGTTTTTTCAGGGCTGAGGAAGAAGTTACGCGCCAGCTGCTGCGTAATGGTACTTGCCCCCTGGGAGGCATGACCAGAGAACAACGCAATGCTCGCGGCGCGGAAAATCCCCACCGGATCGACACCGTGGTGCTCGTAAAAACGGCTGTCCTCGGTGGCGATAAAGGCTTTCACCATCACGGGCGGAATTTGGTTTAAGGTCAGCGGGATACGACGCTTCTCGCCATACTGCGCCATCAATTCGCCATCGGCGCTATAGACTTGCATCGGGATCTGGAGCCGCACATCGCGAAGCGTGGCGACATCAGGTAGCTGTGGCTCAATATATTTGTACAAACCGTAAATCGAGCCTGCTCCCAGCAGAATGCAACAGACTGCAAGGATGAATAAATACTTTACGAACTTCACCGGAGATTTCCCATTTGGTTTCACTTGGGCAGTTTCTAAACAATCGCGCGGTAGTATAAAGGCAAGCCTGATTCATTGATATAGCCGTCACGGCGACGGGCGATAAGGAGATCGTGAAGTATGGCTTTCAAAACATGGCAAACGGGCGTTCATATTCAACAGGATAGGGTGCTGATTGCGGCGCTGGCCCGGGAGAGAGGCGGCTGGTGTTTACGCCGCTGGTGGGCATTCACTCTTGCTGAAGGCACGATTCGTGACGGCAAAATTTGCCAGCCGGAACAGCTGGTTGATGCGTTGCGCGACTGGCGAAAGACGCTGCCGCATTATCACCGGGTCTATCTCTCATTCCCAGCCGCGCGCACTCTGCAAAGGTCGCTTCCCCGCCCGGCGGTTGCGCTGCGCGACAGCGAACAGCTCTCATGGCTGGGCGCGTCGCTCTCGCGCGAACTGGAGATGTCCGCAGATACCCTCTGTTTCGATTACACCCAGGATACGTTCAGCAATACGTATCACGTCACTGCCGCACAAAACAAGGAGGTTGAAACGCTGCTGGCGCTGGCGAAAACACTGCATTTGCGGCTGGCGACCATCACCCCGGATGCCAGCGCGCTGGGGAACCTGCTCCCTGCGGTAGCACCGACGCCGTGCGTCGCCTGGCGGGATCAGCATCAATGGCTGTGGGCCATGCGCCACCAGTGGGGACGTCGATACACCACGGAAGCAGAAAACGTCACTGAGCTGGCGGCGCTGCTGGCCCTCAACCCGAACGACATCGCGCTGTTTGATACCCAACGGACGCCATGGGAAACCCTGCAACGCTGCCATGCTCCTCTCCCCGAATGCGGAGCTGACTTTACCGTCGCGCTGGCACTGGCTATGAGTGAGGAGCCTGAATGAACGTCACCAATTTCCTGCCCTGGCGTCAGCAGCGTCGCGCGCGATGCCTGCGTTTCTGGGGCGGCATGTTTATCAGCACGTCGCTGCTGATCCTCATGATCGTTTTCAGTCTGCGAATGAACCATCAGGTAACGCTGCGCGCGCTGCAAAGTCAGCTTGTGGGAACCCAGTCCGTGCAGCGTGGCCTTATGTCTCGCCAGAAACTGACCACCGTGACGCAGAAGCCTGCGGGCACGCTGCAACGACACGCATGGCAACCGGTGCTGGAATCACTTTCCCGCGCCATGCCCCCACAGGTCTGGCTGACAGAGCTGCGTTATCAGCCTCCCGCGCTGATGATGATCGGGTATGCCTCCACCCTTCCGGCTCTCTCTGCGCTGCGCAACGGGGTGAGACAACTCGCCGGCTTTACGCCCGGGCCTGAAGGGGAGCTTCGGCAGGATAGCCAGGGGCGCTGGATGTTCACTCTGCACCTGAAAAGCGAGGGGTAGCGCGTGGAGACTCTGTTAGAACGCTGGTGTGATAGCCGCCCCTGGTGTCGGCTGATCTGCATGTGTCTGGGGATTTTCCTTGTGGGACTGGCAGCATGGAGCACGGTGCTTCGGCCAGTTGAGAGGGAGTGTACAGAGCGACAGCAGCAGCTGGTCCAGGAGGTGCGGACTAACGCGTCGCTGTGGCCTTCCGCCAGTAAGACAGCGCTTCGTCCAGAAACCCAGACGGCACGGGAGATGATGCCATTTTCGCCGCTCGATTTTCAGGGTGAAGGAACAACGCTCCTGCACTGGAAGCCGTTGCAGAACGGCGGCGAACTGGCGCTGGAATCGGCGTGGCAGGCGATCCCCGCACTCTTTTCCCGGCTGGCACAGCGGGATGTGCAGGTCGCTGCTTTTACGATTTCGCCCCAAAGTACGGTGTTACGCCTGCGGCTGGAGCTGGAACATGCGAAATAGCGCGAAGTGCCTGCTGGTTTGTTCCGTGCTGTTATTGACCGGCATCCGCGATCCGTTTCGTCCGCCGGATGACCCTTGCGCTACGGGCGAGCTGGCGCAGTGGCACTACCGCGGAATGGTAGCAGGACAGCAGCGACTGGCTATTTTACAGGACGGGCAACAGCGCTGGCATCGTATGAAAATGCACGATCGTTTTCCGGCGGGCTGGCAGATAACCGCCATCAATGAAACGGAACTGGTCATTGCCGTGGGGGAGACATGTGAACCCGGGCAATGGACGTGGCAACGAGAAGGAAAGGATACAAATGACGTTAAGGATAGTGCTGTTGCTGCTGGCGTTCAGCCACCCGCTGTGGGCCGCCGCGCCAAAGCCGGTCACGCTGGTGGTGGATGATGTTCCTGTGGCCCAGGTGCTCCAGGCACTGGTTACGCAGGAGAACCGTAATCTGGTGATATCGCCCGATGTCAGCGGCACGCTCTCGCTTAATCTGACGGGCGTCCCCTGGTGGCAAGCATTGCAGACGGTCGTTGCCAGCGCCGGGCTCGTTTTGCACGAGGAGCGCAGCATTTTTTATGTTCATACCCCGGCATGGCTGCGCGATCGGCGGGAACGTTTAGAGCAGGAGCGGGCGCGTCGACAGCTTGATGCACCGCTGGTCTCGCAAAGCCTCCCTTTTTCATATGCGGATGCCGGGGAACTGCAAAAAGCCGCGGAAAAGCTTCTGAGTCCAAAGGGGAGTGTATCGGTCGACAAACGTACCAACCGCCTGCTGGTCAGAGATAACGCGGCCGCGCTGGAAGCGCTGCAACAGTGGGCGTTGCAGATGGATATTCCCGTCGAGCAGGTTGAGCTGGCGGCGCACATTGTCACCATTAATGAAAAAAGCCTCCGTGAGCTGGGCGTGAAATGGAATCTCGCTGACGCTACCGAGGCGGGCAGGGTTGGACAGATTACGACCCTTGGCAGCGATCTGTCCGTGGCCAGCGCAACCAGCCATGTGGGGTTTAACATCGGGCGGATTAACGGCAGGCTGCTGGATCTGGAGTTATCTGCGCTGGAACAAAAACAGCAGGTCGATATCATCGCCAGCCCCCGGCTGCTGGCCTCGCATATGCAACCGGCAAGCATCAAGCAGGGCAGTGAGATCCCGTATCAGGTCTCAAGCGGCGAAAGCGGCGCGACCTCGGTGGAGTTTAAAGAGGCAGTACTCGGAATGGAGGTCACGCCGGTGGTATTGCCCGGTGGACGCGTGCGACTGAAATTACACATCAGTGAAAACATGCCGGGACAGGTGTTGCAGCAGGCTGACGGTGAAACGCTGGCCATCGACAAGCAGGAGATAGAAACCCAGGTGGAGGTCAAAAGTGGAGAAACGCTGGCGCTGGGCGGGATTTTCTCGCAAAAGAATAAAACCGGCAGTGACGGCGTACCCGGGCTTAGCCGTATCCCCTGGCTGGGACAACTTTTTCGCCATGATGGAAAAGACAATGAACGGCGTGAGTTAGTGGTGTTTATTACACCACGTCTGGTGGCTATTCACTGACGGGTAACGATCCCCGCAATGATTTTGCATTCAGTTTGTTGCAGATGTTTGACGTGGGGCATGAATTAGCATACAAGGAGTACCGATTTGAGTTGGACTTACGTCTTATTACCTTATGCGACCGGCGTGGTGATTTAATCAGTTGCCAAACAAGCCGGAGTATTGAGATAATTTTTAGTCTGACTCTCGCTCTATTGCATATGAGGTTTCAGTTCATGTCCTGCTACGCCGGGTGTCTGCGAAGCGGGGATTACCATTAACGAATAGTCTTAGTAGTACCGATAAAATGGCAGAGAAACGCAATATCTTTCTGGTTGGGCCTATGGGTGCCGGCAAAAGCACTATTGGGCGTCAGTTAGCTCAACAACTCAATATGGAATTTTACGATTCTGATCAAGAGATTGAGAAACGAACCGGAGCTGATGTGGGCTGGGTTTTCGATGTAGAAGGCGAAGAAGGTTTCCGTGACCGAGAAGAAAAAGTGATCAACGAACTCACGGAAAAACAGGGCATCGTACTGGCAACAGGCGGCGGCTCTGTGAAATCTCGCGAAACCCGCAACCGTCTCTCCGCCCGTGGCGTAGTGGTCTATCTTGAGACGACCATTGAGAAACAGCTGGCACGTACGCAGCGCGATAAAAAGCGCCCGTTGCTGCAGGTTGAAACGCCACCTCGCGAAGTTCTGGAAGCGTTGGCCGATGAACGCAATCCGCTGTACGAAGAGATTGCCGATGTGACCATTCGCACTGACGATCAGAGCGCTAAAGTGGTTGCAAACCAGATTATTCATATGCTGGAAAGCAACTGATTCTGGCTTTATATACACTCGCTTGCGGGTAAAGCATTAAAGGTGGATGTCGCGTCATGGAGAGGATTACAGTTACTCTCGGGGAACGTAGTTACCCTATCACCATCGCGGCTGGTTTGTTTAACGACCCAGCTTCCTTTTTACCACTAAAAGCGGGTGATCAGGCGATGCTGGTCACCAATGAGACGCTGGCTCCGCTTTATCTCGACCGCGTACGCCACCTGCTTGAGCGGGCAGGCGTTAAAGTCGACAGTGTGATTCTGCCCGATGGCGAGCAGTATAAAAGCCTGACGGTACTGGATACCGTCTTTACCGCATTGCTGCAAAAACCGCATGGTCGCGATACAACACTGCTTGCCCTGGGCGGCGGTGTTGTGGGCGATCTGACCGGCTTTGCGGCCGCAAGTTATCAACGTGGCGTTCGTTTTATTCAAATCCCGACCACGTTGCTGTCACAGGTCGACTCCTCTGTCGGCGGCAAAACCGCAGTCAACCATCCGCTCGGCAAAAACATGATTGGCGCGTTCTACCAACCCGCATCGGTCGTAGTGGATCTCGACTGTCTGAAAACCCTGCCGACGCGCGAGCTGGCTTCGGGTCTGGCTGAAGTGATCAAATACGGCATTATTCTGGATGGCGAGTTCTTTAACTGGCTGGAAGAGAATATGGATGCGTTGTTGCGCCTGGATGAAGCAAAACTGGCATACTGCATTCGTCGTTGTTGTGAACTGAAAGCAGAAGTTGTCGCCGCAGACGAGCGTGAAACCGGCTTACGTGCTTTACTGAATCTTGGGCATACGTTTGGTCACGCCATTGAAGCCGAAATGGGTTACGGCAACTGGTTGCACGGTGAAGCCGTCGCAGCCGGAATGGTCATGGCAGCCCGCACCTCTGAACGTCTGGGTCAGTTTAAACCGGAAGAGACGGCACGTATCATTGCGCTGCTTGAACGTGCAGGTTTGCCGGTAACCGGGCCGCAGGAGATGTCGGCGCAAGCGTATTTACCCCACATGATGCGCGATAAAAAAGTATTGGCAGGTGAGATGCGTCTTGTACTCCCGCTTGCAATAGGGAAGAGTGAAGTGCGCGGCGGAGTGTCGCACGATGTCGTTCTTGGCGCTATCGCTGATTGTCAGCAGGCGTAACAACTAGAAAGGTCAGGCCACTTTTACCGGTGGTCGTTTAGCTTCAGGCGAAATGCAAAGACGTAGGCATAAGCCTTTGAGTGGGGTGTTAAATGGATGAATTCAAACCAGAAGACGAGCTGAAACCCGATCCCAGCGATCGTCGTACTGGTCGTTCTCGTCAATCTTCAGAACGTGATAACGAGCCGCAGATCAACTTTGACGATGTTGAACTGGATGCAGACGATCGTCGCCCTTCGCGTAGCCGCAACGCGCGTGATGAGCGAGAAGAAGAGGATTATGAGTCCGAAGAAGATTCAATGGACGAACAGCCTGTAGAGCGTCGCCCGCGTAAACGTAAAAAAGCCGCTGCGCAGAAACCGGCTTCCCGCCAGTATATTATGATGGGCCTTGGCGTTTTGGTGCTTGTGCTGCTGATTGTTGGCATTGGCTCCGCGCTGAAAGCACCGTCAACGAACTCAACCGAGCAGACGGCTTCTACTGAGAAGAGCATTAATCTTTCCGGTAACGATGCGACGGATCAGGCGAACGGTGCGCAGCCAGCGCCGGGCACCACTTCCGCTGAGCAGACTGCCAGCAACACCACGACGCCGCAGGATGTTTCCCTGCCGCCTGTGTCATCAACCCCAGCTCAGGGCCAGGCTCCCGTTACGCCTGAAGGCCAGCAGCGTGTAGAAGTTCAGGGAGACCTGAACAATGCACTGACGCAGCCACAGAACCAGCAGCAGGTTGATAACGTTGTGGTGAACTCTACGCTGCCAACTGAACCTGCAACCGTTGCGCCGATTCGCGGTGGTAACGCTCAGCCGCAAACTGCGGCGACGGAAACCAAGCCGCGTCAGACGCAAACGGCGACACGTCCTGAACGTAAGCAGGCGGTGATTGAGCCTAAGCGTGAAACCAAACCTCAGGCCGTAGTCAAAGCGCCTGAAGTGAAAGCCGCACCGACACAGCCGAAACACACGGCTACAGCTGCCGTGAACGAGCCGGCCAAAGCGCCAGTCACGCAGACTGCACCGAAAGCGACGGCGACCACAACGGCACCGGCGGCCACCACTGCGCCTGCCGCGACGGCTTCCAGCACGACAGCAGGCAAAACCGCAGGCAACGTCAGCTCGCTGAAATCTGCGCCATCCAGCAACTACACGCTGCAGTTGAGCAGTTCGTCTAACTATGACAACCTCAACGGTTGGGCGAAGAAATCAAATCTGAAAAACTACGTGGTTTATCAGACGACCCGAAACGGTCAACCGTGGTATGTGTTGGTTAGCGGGGTTTATGCATCCAAAGATGAAGCGAAACGTGCCGTGGCGTCGCTGCCTGCAGATGTTCAGGCTAAAAACCCATGGGCGAAGCCGATTCATCAGGTTCAGGCCGATCTGAAGTAATGTTTAAAGCGCAGGATGCTGTCGGAGCTTTCTCCACAGCCGGAGAAGGTGTAATCAGTTAGTCAGCATGAAAAAAAATCGCGCTTTTCTGAAATGGGCAGGGGGGAAATACCCCCTGCTCGATGATATTAAAAAGCACCTGCCAAAAGGCGAGTGTCTTATCGAGCCCTTCGTGGGTGCAGGATCGGTGTTCCTGAACACCGATTTTTCTCGTTATATCCTCGCGGATATCAACAGCGACCTTATCAGCCTCTATAACATCGTCAAACTGCGTACCGATGAGTATGTGGAAGAGGCGCGTAAGCTGTTTACGCCTGAGAACAACAACCCTGACGTCTACTATCGGTTCCGCACGGAGTTTAATCAGAGCCAGGATCCGTTCCGCCGCGCTCTGTTGTTCCTCTATCTCAACCGTCATGGTTACAACGGCCTGTGCCGGTATAATCTGCGTGGTGAATTCAACGTGCCGTTTGGTCGTTATAAGCGCCCGTACTTCCCGCAGGACGAGTTATATCACTTTGCTGCAAAAGCGCAGAATGCAGAGTTCCACTGTCTCTCCTATGAGGAGTGTATGGAACTGGCGGGCGTAAATTCGGTGGTTTACTGTGACCCTCCGTACGCCCCGCTGTCGGCGACGGCGAATTTCACCGCCTACCATACCAACAGCTTCAGCCCGGCCGAACAGGCGCGTCTGGCGGAGATGGCGGAAAAGCTGGTCAGCAAAAGAATTCCGGTGTTAATTTCGAATCACGATACGCCTGATACGCGCGAATGGTATAAAGCCGCGAAGCATTTTCAGGTTAAAGTGCGGCGTAGCATTAGCAGCAACGGCGGCACACGTAAAAAGGTGGACGAACTCCTGGCTCTTTATCGCCCCTGAGCCGTTTTGCCCGCCGGTAAACACATTTCAAGGAGATGCGGATGAAACAGTTTTTGATTGCTCCCTCAATTCTGTCGGCCGATTTTGCCCGCCTGGGTGAAGACACGGCTAAAGCTCTCGCGGCTGGCGCAGATGTCGTCCATTTCGACGTTATGGATAACCACTATGTCCCCAACCTGACGATTGGCCCAATGGTGCTCAAGGCGCTGCGTAACTACGGCATCACCGCGCCGATCGACGTTCACCTGATGGTCAAGCCGGTCGACCGAATCGTGCCAGACTTCGCCGCGGCGGGGGCCAGCATCATCACTTTCCATCCGGAAGCCTCAGAACATGTGGACCGCACCCTGCAGCTGATCAAAGAGAATGGCTGTAAGGCGGGTCTGGTGTTTAACCCGGCCACGCCGTTGAGCTATCTCGATCATGTCATGGATAAACTGGACGTCATTTTGCTGATGTCTGTTAACCCGGGCTTTGGCGGTCAGTCGTTCATCCCTCATACGCTGGACAAGCTGCGCGAAGTGCGCCGTCGTATTGATGAGTCAGGATACGATATTCGCCTGGAAGTGGACGGCGGTGTGAAAGTGAATAACATTGGTGAAATTGCGGCAGCGGGCGCGGATATGTTCGTTGCCGGGTCGGCCATTTTCGACCAACCGGATTACAAAAAAGTCATTGATGAAATGCGCCGCGAGCTGGCGAAGGTAAGTCATGGATAAATTGCAGGCAATTCGGGGTGTAGCGTTCGACCTCGACGGCACGCTGGTTGACAGCGCGCCGGGCTTAACGAGCGCCGTGGATCAGGCGCTGTATGCCCTTGAACTGCCCGTTGCGGGCGAAGAACGTGTTGTGACGTGGATTGGCAACGGTGCCGATGTGCTGATGGAGCGCGCGTTAACGTGGGCTCGTCAGGAGCGCGCGTCGCAGCGTTCCGCGCAGGGCAAACCGAGCGTCGATCACGCAGATATCCCTCAGGATGAGCAGCTGCGTATCCTGCGCAAACTGTTCAATCGTTTCTATGAAGAGACCGTTGAAGAGGGGAGTTTTCTCTTCCCGGACGTCCAGGAAACCCTGAGCGTGCTGCATGCCCAAGGCATCCCGCTTGGGCTAGTGACCAATAAACCCACGCCGTTTGTTGCCCCTCTTCTCGACGCGCTGGATATCGCGAAATATTTCTCCGTGATTGTGGGCGGCGATGATGTGCAAAACAAAAAGCCGCATCCGGAACCGCTGTTGCTGGTGGCAGGAAAATTATCCTTAACACCTGCGGAGCTGCTCTTTGTCGGGGATTCCCGCAATGATATTCTGGCTGCCCGCGCGGCAGGATGTCCTTCCGTCGGATTGACCTATGGCTACAACTACGGTGAGGCCATAACGCTGAGTGAGCCGGATGTTGTGTTCGACCACTTCAAAGATTTGTTGCCCGCACTCGGGCTTTCGCACAGTGAACATCAGGAATTGAATAATGACTAAGCCCATCGTATTTAGTGGCGCACAGCCGTCAGGTGAATTGACCATTGGTAACTACATGGGTGCGTTGCGTCAGTGGGTCAGCATGCAGGATGACTACCATTGCATTTACTGCATCGTGGATCTTCATGCTATCACTGCGCGTCAGGATCCTGAGAAGCTGCGCAAAGCCACCCTGGACACCCTGGCCCTCTATCTGGCCTGCGGCATTGATCCTGAGAAGAGCACCATTTTCGTTCAGTCACATGTACCAGAGCACGCACAGCTGGGCTGGGCGCTGAACTGCTACACCTACTTCGGTGAACTGAGCCGCATGACCCAGTTCAAGGATAAATCCGCACGCTATTCTGAAAACATCAACGCCGGTCTGTTTGACTATCCGGTGCTGATGGCGGCTGACATTCTGCTGTACCAGACCAACCAGGTTCCTGTCGGTGAAGACCAGAAACAGCACCTGGAGCTGAGCCGCGATATCGCCCAGCGCTTCAACGCGCTTTATGGCGAGGTGTTTAAAGTACCAGAGCCGTTTATTCCGAAATCGGGCGCACGCGTCATGTCGCTGCTGGAACCGACCAAGAAGATGTCCAAGTCAGACGATAACCGCAACAACGTTATCGGCCTGCTGGAAGATCCGAAATCCGTGGTTAAAAAGCTTAAGCGTGCGGTGACCGACTCCGACGAGCCGCCAGTGGTGCGCTACGACGTGCAGAATAAAGCGGGCGTTTCCAACCTGCTGGATATTCTCTCCGGTGTGACCGGCCAGAGCATTCCAGAGCTGGAACAGCACTTCGAAGGCAAGATGTATGGTCACCTGAAAGGTGAAGTGGCAGACGCCGTTTCCGGCATGCTGACCGAGTTGCAGGAGCGTTATCACCGCTACCGTAACGACGAAGCTTTCCTGCAGAAGGTGATGAAAGACGGCGCGGAAAAAGCCAGCGCGCGCGCGTCAGAAACCCTCAAAGCGGTGTATGAAGCGATTGGGTTTGTGGGTAAACCATAGGTAAAAGCAAAACGGTAACCACGTTACCGTTTTTAGGGTTTGTTCCCTCTCCCTGTGGGAGAGGGTCAGCGTGAGGGCATCAGGCCGCACTTCCCAAAACTAAAAAACCGGGAAATCCCGGTTTTTTTACGCCTGAAAACGGCTTACTGCTGTGCCGCCTGTCCGCAACCACCGATGATCTTCGAAATTGAGATCGCCGGGTGCAGCAGATAATCGTAGCTGCAGTTATTTTTGGTGTTTTGAACGTGACCGGTACAGGCCGTCAGGGTCGATAACAGGCCAACCAGAACGGCGGCTTTTGCCAGCTTGAACATACGCATTCCTTGTCTAAAAAATTGGATGTAATACGAGGGAATAAATGGAAAAGTTCCACTATGCGGGCGGTATGTTAGCGGTAGCCGTTAGAGGGGAGTAGTCCGCTTAAGGACTACTCGAAGAAGGAAAAATATGTGTCAGTGATTCGAGAACCAGTTCAGCTTATCGCGTAATTCAACCACGCGACCCACCACAATCAACGCCGGACTTTCAACCTGCTGCGCCAGCTCGCCGAGTTGAGTCAGCACACCATCGACAACACGCTGCGTAATGGCGGTACCGTTTTCAACCAGCGCAACGGGCATATCTGCCTCCATGCCGTGCTCCAGCAGTTTCGCCTGAATGGTGGCGGCCTGATTCAGCCCCATGTAGAAGACCAGCGTCTGCTTTTCAGCGGCCAGGTTATGCCAGTCCAGTTCGCTGCCGGTTTTGAGGTGGCCCGTCACCAGACGCACGCTCTGCGCGTAATCGCGGTGGGTCAGCGGGATGCCGGAGTAGGCTGAGCAGCCGGACGCCGCCGTAATCCCTGGCACCACGGAGAACGGAATACCTGCGTTGCACAGGGTTTCCAGCTCTTCGCCGCCGCGACCAAAGATAAACGGATCGCCGCCTTTCAGACGCACCACGCGCTTACCTTTCTGCGCCTCACGCAGCAGGATCTGGTTAATCTCTTCCTGCGGTACGCAGTGGTAGCCCGCGCGCTTGCCGACGAAGACGCGATCGGCGTCGCGACGCACCAGGTTCATGATGTCATCGGAGACCAGGCGGTCGTAGACCACGATATCCGCCTGCTGGATCTGTTGCAGGCCTTTCAGCGTCAGTAAGCCTGCATCGCCAGGACCCGCGCCGACCAGCACCACTTCACCACGGTGATCCAGCGGTTCGTTCAGTAACTGTTCGGTCGTCTCTTCCACCGCTTTTGTGTCCTGGTTCGCCAGCGACTGCGCCAGCCTGTCGTTCACAAAGAACTTTTCCCAGAAGCGACGACGCTCCCCTACGGTCGCGAAGGTTTGCTTCACGCGGGAACGAAGTTGTCCGGCATAGTGGGCAATCTGACCAAGATGCTGCGGCAGCACGGCTTCCAGTTTTTCCCGCAGCAGGCGGGCGAGAACAGGTGAGCGTCCACCGGATGACACCGCAATCATCAGCGGTGAGCGGTCGATAATCGACGGCATGATAAAGCTGGCTTCTTTCGGCGCATCTACCACGTTGCAGAAGATACGCCGCGCTTCGCAGGCATCGCTGACGCGCTGATTCACGGCATCGTCATCCGTTGCGGCAATGGTCAGCCAGCAGGTATCCAGCAGGGATTCATCAAACTCTCCTTGTACCCGCGTGAGCATCCCTTCCTGGGCCCAGACGTCAAACTGCGGGGTGAAGGTGAGAGCATTCACGGTCAGTCGGGCCCCCGCTTCCAGCAGCAGGCGCGCCTTGCGCTCAGCCACATCGCCGCCGCCTACAAGCAGGCAGTCGCGATGGCGTAATTGACAAAAAATCGGCAGGTGGTCCACGACGATACCTCACAGCATTCAAGGAGGGGGTAAGCATTGACGTCAGGATAACAGCAGGAATCGCCGAAAATATACGGTTTTTCCTGCCGTTACCCATAAGGGGTCATAAGCCTTTCCTATTGAAAAGGCGGGGGGTTACGCTTTGAGCTGCACCTTGCCGTCCTTCACGCGGACGTCATAGTGCTTCACGGAGACGCTTTCATCTTCCATGCAGCGTCCGTCGGTTAAACGGAAACGCTGCTTTTTCAGCGGGCTGGCGACCCACAGTTCACCCTGGTGCTCGGCAATCAGGCCACGGGAGAGCACGCTGGCCTCGAAGAACGGGTCGATATTGCTGATGGCAAAAACCTGTTCATCGTGACGGGGACGGAAAATCGCGACCTGCTCGTTACCCAGCAGCGCACACACGCCGGTGGCGGGCAGAATGTCGTTAATCTCGCAAATGTTTACCCACTGGCTCATGCGTTTTCCTCCACCAGCGTGACTGGAATGCGTTCATACGGTGTTGCCGGGCGATGCTGCTCGCGCTCTGGCACCACCTGCACGTTCGGGTCGCGCTGGGTGCTGTTGATAAAGTGTTTGAAGCGTGTCTGCGCCGCAGGGGTATTCACGGTTTCGGTCCACTCGCAGATCACTGCCTCGCGCAGGCGAGCCATCTCTGCTTCCAGATGCTCGTTCAGGCCCAGCTTGTCGTCGATGATCACCGCTTTCAGATAATCAATGCCGCCTTCCAGGTTATCCAGCCAGGACGCTGTACGGGTCAGCTTATCGGCGGTACGGATGTAGAACATCATGAAGCGGTCGAGGTACTTAATCAGCGTGTCGTGGTCAAGATCCGCTGCCAGCAGGTCTGCATGGCGTGGTTTCATCCCGCCGTTACCGCAGACGTACAGGTTCCAGCCTTTTTCGGTGGCAATAATACCCACGTCTTTACCCTGCGCTTCGGCACATTCACGGGTACAGCCGGAGACGCCGAACTTCATTTTATGCGGGGTACGGATGCCTTTGTAGCGGTTTTCCAGCTCCACGCCGAAGCCGACGCTGTCGCCCACGCCGTAGCGGCACCAGGTGCTGCCCACGCAGGTTTTTGCCATACGCAGCGCTTTGGCATACGCGTGGCCGGTTTCGAAGCCTGCTTCAATCAGCTGGCGCCAGATTTCTGGCAGGTCGTCTTTCTGCGCCCCAAACAGCCCGATACGTTGTGAACCGGTAATTTTGGTGTACAGGTTAAATTCGCGGGCGATCCGGCCCACCGCGACCAGCCCTTCCGGCGTGATTTCGCCACCGGCGGAACGTGGAATGACGGAGTAGGTGCCGTCTTTCTGAATGTTCGCCAGGAAGTTGTCATTGGTATCCTGCAGCGGCGTGTGCTCGGGTTTGAGCACGTATTCATTCCAGCAGGAGGCCAGCAGGGAGCCGACGGTCGGTTTACACACTTCACAGCCGTAACCCTGGCCGTGTTTCGCCAGCAGTTCGTCGAAGGACTTAATGCCTTCCACACGGATCAGGTGATACAGCTCCTGGCGAGAGTAAGCAAAATGCTCGCACAGGTTGTTGTTCACTTCGATGCCCTGTTTCGCCAGCTCGGCGTTCAGCACCTGAGTCACCAGTGGAATACATCCGCCACAGCCGGTACCGGCTTTGGTTTCGGCTTTCAGCGCGGCAACGGTATGGCAGCCCTTGTTGATGGCAGAGATCAGCATACCTTTGGTGACGTCGAAGCAGGAGCAAATCTGCGCGCTGTCCGGCAGTTTATCCACGCCGATGGACGGTTTACCGCTGGAGGCGTGCGCCGGGAGGATCAGCGCGTCCGGGTTTTCCGGCAGCTCGATGGCGTTGAGCACCAGCTGGAGCAGGTTACCGAAGTCGCTGGTATCGCCTACCAGTACTGCGCCGAGCAGGGTTTTATTGTCCTTACTGACGATAAGACGTTTGTAGACTTCTTTGCTTTCGTCGAGATAGACGTAGCTGCGAGCGCCAGGCGTGCGACCGTGCGCATCGCCGATACCGCCCACGTCCACGCCCAGCAGCTTCAGCTTGGCGCTCATATCCGCGCCGGTGAAGGCGTTTTTGCTGCCGAGAATATGGTCCACGGCGACCTGCGCCATTTTGTAGCCTGGCGCCACGAGACCGTATACGCGGTTATTCCAGCTGGCGCATTCGCCAATCGCGTAGATATCCGGGTCGGAGGTCTGGCAGGTATCGTTAATCATGATCCCGCCGCGCTGCGCGACGGCCAGACCGCACTGGGTTGCCAGCTTGTCGCGTGGACGAATACCGGTGGAGAAGACGATAAAGTCTACTTCCAGCTCGCTGCCGTCAGCAAAGCGCATGGTTTTACGTGCTTCGGTGCCTTCCTGCACGATCTCTTTGGTGTTCTTGCTGGTGTGAACTTTCACGCCCATGCTTTCGATTTTACGGCGAAGCTGGTCGCCACCCATGTGGTCGAGCTGTTCGGCCATCAGCATCGGGGCAAATTCGATGACGTGGGTTTCTACGCCGAGGTTTTTCAGCGCGCCCGCGGCTTCTAAGCCCAGCAGACCGCCGCCGACAACGGCGCCGCGCTTGCTGCGGCGTGCGCAGGATTCAATGGCGTTGAGGTCTTCAATCGTACGGTAAACGAAGCAATCCTGAGTTTCAGAACCTTTAATAGGCGGGATCCACGGATACGAGCCTGTCGCCATGATCAGCTTGTCGTAAAAAACCGTACGCCCGGCGCTGGAGTGGATCACTTTTTCCTGACGGTTGATGGTGATGGCGCGTTCGCCCACCAGCACTTTTACGCCATGCTTCTCATAGAAACCTTCACGCACTAAAGAGAGCTCTTCGGCGGTATGATGGGAGAAGTAGGAAGACAAGTGCACACGGTCGTACGCCTTGCGGGGTTCTTCACAGAACACGGTAATATCGAACTGGTCGGCACCGGCTTTATCGAGAAGATCCTCAATAAAGCGATGGCCGACCATGCCGTTACCGATGATAGCGAGTCTGACTTTGCTCATTTTTGCCTCGATTTCTTTTCTATTACTGCCTACCTTAACGATTCAGCAGGGGCGCTTATTGATGTAAATCAAATACGTCTTCGCCTACTCCTTAGGTGGTATGCGGCTGATTTGTCAGGATTTTTATAAGTTATGGAAATCGCAGGCTTTTCGGGGGCGTCGATTTTGTGTACAAAGCAATGGCGTATTTTTGAACAAAAATATGCTTAAACAACGTTGCGTTGATCAGGGGATAAGAAATGTCTACAACACCGCTTTGGCTTGTTCAGAATGTTCGCTTACCGGGCCGGGAAGGACTATGGCAACTCGCCATTGAGAACGGGCGATTTGGTGACATCACCCCAATGGACGACACCCGCGCTGAAAGTTATGAAGTGTTGAACGCGCGCGGCGGGCTGGCGATCCCACCGTTTATCGAGCCGCATATCCATCTTGATACCACCCAGACGGCAGGCGAGCCGAACTGGAACCAGTCGGGCACGCTCTTTGAGGGCATTGAACGCTGGGCGGAGCGCAAAGCGTTACTCAGCCATGACGACGTCAAAGCGCGCGCCTGGAAAACGCTGAAGTGGCAAATCGCCAACGGCATTCAGTTTGTCCGTACCCATGTGGATGTCTCCGACCCGACGCTCACCGCCCTGAAGGCCATGCTGGAGGTGAAGCAGGAGGTGGCCCCATGGGTGACGCTGCAAATCGTCGCGTTCCCCCAGGAGGGTATTCTCTCTTACCCGAACGGCGCGGCGCTGCTGGAAGAGGCGTTAAAACTGGGTGCCGACGTGGTGGGGGCGATCCCGCACTTCGAATTCACCCGCGAGTATGGCGTCCAGTCGCTGCATATTGCTTTTACACTGGCGAAGAAATATGACCGTCCGCTGGATATCCATTGCGATGAAATTGACGACGAACAGTCGCGGTTTGTCGAAACGGTGGCTACCCTGGCCTACGAGGCCGGCATCGGTCCGCGCGTGACCGCCAGCCATACTACCGCCATGCACTCCTACAACGGTGCGTACACCTCGCGCCTGTTCCGCCTGTTGAAGATGTCGGGGATTAACTTCGTCGCTAACCCGCTGGTCAATATCCACCTGCAGGGGCGTTTTGACGACTATCCTAAGCGCCGCGGCATCACGCGCGTGAAGGAACTCCAGGAAGCAGGCATTAACGTCTGCTTTGGTCATGACGATGTTTTTGACCCCTGGTACCCGCTGGGAACCGGCAATATGCTCCAGGTGCTGCACATGGGGTTACACGTCTGCCAGATGATGGGCTATCCGCAAATCGACAGAGGCCTGGATCTGATCACCCATAACAGCGCCCGTACCTTTGGCCTGAGCGATTACGGTATTGCCACGGGCAATCCGGCGAATCTGGTGATTTTGCCTGCGGAAAGCGGGTTTGAAGCGGTGCGCTGTCAGGTGCCGGTGCGCTGGTCGATTCGTCAGGGGCGGGTGATTGCCACGACGCAGCTGGCGCAGACGTGGATTCAGATGGATATCGGGGGTGAAGAGGTCAGCTTTGCCAGAAACAGCCCCTCTGCGTAGCGCAAAGGGGCGTGAAGGTTAGTGAGACGCTACCGCGTTGTGCTGGCGGTGGCGAGTCACGAAGCCCAGCACGAAGCACATGATGAACACCACGGCATACAGACCGTTAGCGGTGTGCAGCGCCGCCAGCGGGCCGCTGTGGGCAACGATCGGCCCCGTCACCACAAAGGTGAGCATGGTGCCGATGGTACCGCAGGTCAGCACGAAGTTAACCAGCTTCGGCGAAGCTACTTTGGTCTGCAGGGAGCCCAGCGTGATGATCGAGGTGTAAATCGCGCTGGAGAAAAAGCCCAGGGTCATAATGAACCACGGCATATTGTCCGGGGAACCGTTGATGAACAGATACATCAGCACGGTTGCCAGGCCCGCCAGCACCGTCAGGATGCGCTGCAGATCGAAGAAGCGCAGGATGAAGCTAAACGCCCACATGCCGAACATGTAAGACATCCAGAAATCGCTTACCAGTTTACCCGCGTCGTTCAGGCTCATGCCCAGGCCTTTCGCGTATTCCGGTACCCAGGAGATAAAGCCCAGCTGGCCCAGGATATAGCACAGGGCGGCGATGGAGAGGAACAGTACGCCGATGCCCCATTTCTCTTTCGCGACGGGTTCTGCGCTGGTTTGCGCTTTTTTGCCCAGAACCGGGAATTCACAGCCGAAGGTCAGAATAAAGATTGCTACGTAAACCAGACCGATACAGGCATAGACCCAGTACCACTCAATGCTGCGTGCCAGCAGAACGGCGGCCACCATCGGGAAAATCATCCCGGCCATGCTGAAGAAGGAGTCGGTGAACAGCAGGCGCGCGCCGCGCTGACGGCCTTCATACATATGGGTAATCAGGAACGTACCGATCGACATGGTGATCCCGCTGACCAGGCCGAGCACGAACATGGCGGCGGAGAACAACGCGATGCTGTGACTCAGCATCAGACCCGCCACGGCGGCGACCATCAGCACAAAGCCAAAACGCAACTGCGTCTTCAGCGGCACGATTTCCATCAGCCAGGCATTCAGGAAGATAGAGATGAGGATACCGGCGTTGAGGAAGGTAAAGGTGTTACTCATACTGGAGACGGGCAGCTGGAAGTAGTCTGCGATATTCCCCATCACCATCCCGGTGACGATCACCAACGCGCCGGTCAGGGCGTAGGAGAAGAAGCTGATCCATGTGAGCTTGATGCGATTGCTGTTAGTCATGTCTGGCCTGTTCAAAAAAGAAAAGCGCCCGGAGGGCGCTGAGAGCGGGCAGATTTTAGACATTAAAGTGATCCATTCATACCTTTTCAAAGAAATTTAAACTTCATTGCAGTTTTTTATGTGATCTATATCACATAAAAAGACGCCGTAACCAATCGTTTGCGTGGTTACAACTGTTTCAATTTCGTAAAATTAGGTAAAAGGCTGGTCTCCGTTCATACTGCTCTTTAGAATCAAGCCATTCGCTTTTTATACTGCGCTTTGTTAAGGAATTCTCATGCTCAAATCAACACTGGCGGCTGTCGCAGCTGTGTTTGCTCTTTCTGCCGTTTCCCCTGCTGCGCTGGCAGCCAAAGGGGACCCTCACGTTCTGCTGACCACCTCTGCCGGGAATATTGAGCTGGAACTGAATAGCCAGAAAGCTCCGGTTTCCGTGAAAAACTTCCTCGACTATGTGAACAGTGGTTTTTATAACAACACCACTTTCCACCGCGTGATCCCTGGCTTCATGATTCAGGGCGGCGGTTTCAACGAGCAGATGCAGCAGAAGCAGCCGAACCCGCCGATCAAAAACGAAGCGGACAACGGCTTGCTGAACAAGCGCGGCACGATTTCCATGGCGCGTACGGCGGATAAAGACAGCGCCACCAGCCAGTTCTTCCTCAACGTGGCGGATAACGCCTTTCTCGACCATGGCCAGCGCGACTTCGGTTACGCGGTCTTCGGTAAAATTGTGAAAGGGATGGACGTGGCGGATAAGATTTCTCAGGTTCCTACTCATGACGTCGGCCCGTACCAGAATGTGCCGTCCAAACCGGTCGTGATCCTCTCCGCAAAAGTACTGCCGTAACCCTCTTTGACACGGGCGGCGCTCGCCCGTGTAATGCCCCCTCCCTGCGAAAGCGCGTTTTGCTGCTTATACTTGTGGCAAACGGACTATTCAGGGAGGCGTTAAGTGAAAAAACTCACCGACAAGCAAAAATCCCGTATTTGGGAGCAGCAGCGTAACGTCAATCTTCAGGCCAGTTGTCTCCTTGAAAAAGGTCATGGTCCTTCAGAACCCCATATTGAGACGCTGGAGCTCGGGCCTTCCGCGCCCGGTTTACCCCATCTTTGTCTTATTCACCGCCATCTGTATCGCAAAGAGCTGAAGCGGGCGGGCGAATACCGTACCGACGATATTTTTAAAGGTGACATTCCTTTCTGCCACTTCGAGTACATCGAGAAGATGGGCAATGAATTGATGGCGGACCTGGAAAGCGAAAAGTATCTGGTGGGTCTTCAGAAAGAAACCTTTGTGAACAGAGTTAGTCACTACTACTGTGAAATCAATATGCTGCATCCTTTTATGAGCGGCAATGGTATTGCACAACGGGTCTTCTTTGAGCAGCTGGCCATTCATGCCGGGTATATGCTGGACTGGCGGGGTATCGATCCCGAGCAGTGGGTGGCGGCGAACCGAAGCGGCGCGACGGGCGATTTGACTGCGCTGAACGCTGTCTTTGCCAAAGTAGTGAGCGAAGCGCGGGAATCTGAGTAGAATAGGGCGGCATTTTTTTCGGGAGCCGCCATGATTCTGCTGATTGATAACTACGATTCCTTCACCTGGAACCTTTACCAGTATTTTTGTGAGCTGGGAGCAGAGGTGGTTGTCCGCCGTAACGATGACGTGACTCTGGCCGATATTGCGACGCTGGCTCCGCAGAAAATTGTGATTTCACCCGGCCCCTGCACGCCGTCGGAATCGGGCGTGTCTCTGGATGTTATCCGGCACTATGCTGGCAAGCTGCCCATTCTGGGCGTCTGCCTGGGCCATCAGGCCATTGCCCAGGTATTCGGCGCCACCATCGTGCGTGCCGCGAAAGTGATGCACGGAAAAACGTCGCCGGTCACGCATACCAGTATCGGGGTATTCACGGGGCTCAATAATCCCTTAACCGTGACGCGCTACCATTCGCTGGTGATTGACCCGCCGACGCTGCCAGACTGCTTTGAGGTGACCGCCTGGAGCGATACGCAGGAGATCATGGGGATTCGCCACCGCGAGTGGGATCTTGAGGGCGTGCAATTCCATCCGGAAAGTATCCTTAGCGAGCAAGGGCATGACCTGCTGGCTAATTTCTTCCATCGCTGAATATCTGTTGCCTTGCTGTGATTTTTTATGCATATTTTGTGATTATATTTTCACAATCAATGTGACATAAAATGGATGGGCATGACATGGCAACTGAACAACCAGCAATTACCCGCGCAACATTCGATGAAGTGATTCTGCCGATTTATGCACCGGCTGAGTTTATCCCGGTTAAGGGGAAAGGCAGCCGCGTCTGGGATCAGCAGGGAAAAGAGTATGTGGATTTCGCGGGCGGTATTGCGGTCACGGCGCTGGGTCATTGCCATCCTGCGCTGGTGGAGGCGCTGAAAACCCAGGGCGAAACCCTGTGGCACACCAGTAACGTATTCACCAACGAGCCGGCGCTGCGTCTGGGCCGCAAAATCATTGATGCCACGTTTGCCGAGCGTGTGCTGTTTATGAACTCCGGCACCGAAGCCAACGAAACCGCCTTTAAGCTGGCGCGCTATTACGCGACGACGCGTCACAGCCCGTACAAAACCAAAATCATCGCCTTCCACAACGCCTTCCACGGGCGCTCGTTCTTTACCGTCTCCGTCGGCGGCCAGCCGAAGTATTCCGACGGCTTTGGCCCAAAACCGGCCGATATCGTCCATGTGCCGTTTAACGATCTGCATGCGGTGAAAGCGGTGATGGACGACCACACCTGCGCGGTAGTCGTGGAGCCAATTCAGGGCGAAGGCGGCGTGACGGCGGCCACCCCGGAATTCCTGCAAGGGCTACGCGCGCTGTGTGATGAGCATCAGGCGCTGCTGGTGTTTGATGAAGTGCAGTGCGGAATGGGACGTACCGGCGATCTGTTCGCTTATATGCACTACGGCGTGACGCCGGATATTTTGACCAGTGCCAAAGCGCTCGGCGGTGGTTTCCCGGTGAGTGCGGTGCTGACGACTCAGGAGATCGCCTCTGCGTTTCATGTCGGTTCGCACGGCTCAACCTATGGCGGTAACCCGCTGGCGAGCGCTGTGGCGGGGGCGGCATTCGATATCATCAATACCCCAGAAGTGCTGAACGGCGTGAATGCGAAGCGTGAGCTGTTCGTAAAACATCTGCAAAAGATCAATGACCAGTATGATGTGTTCAGCGAAATCCGTGGCATGGGTCTGCTGATCGGTGCCGAGCTCACGCCACAGTACAAAGGCCGCGCCCGCGATTTTCTGCATGCTGCCGCCCACGAAGGGGTAATGGTGCTGAATGCGGGGCCAGACGTGATGCGTTTCGCACCGTCGCTGGTGGTGGAAGAGAAAGACATTGAAGACGGGTTAACCCGCTTTGCCGTAGCGGTCGCGAAGATCGTTAAAGGCTAATACTCGGTTCGTTTTAACCGGCGCGTTAACCAAATGCCATGATGAGGACGCTGACGCCATGCCACCGACGAAATGGTGTGCATGGTGTTCAGGTGGCCCAGCACGCGATGCAAATGCTGCTCCAGGGTGCTCATCGGCCCGTGAGTCAGCGTTTCCGGCGCTTCCAGAATGTTCGAATCCCCCGACTCACCCGGCGCGTCATACTCCAGACGCTGCTGACACCTCTGCAGGGCGATTTCACACGACTGCAAATAACGCTGCGCCAGATCCGGCGTCAGCATCGTGTGCTCGCGCGCCAGGGTGGTCATGGCGTTAATATGCTCGACGATAAACTGGCTATGCGTGACCCAGAGCTTCATGTCCGCCAGATAGTGCGCGTTAAAGCCTGGCTCCTGCATCGCCTGGTTGAGCGAGTTAAACAGGGCGTTGTGCGCCTGATTAACTTTCATCCGCTGATACGCCAGCGGGGAGGGCTGCGGGTCGTCGCTCAGGATCAGACGAATGGCCTGCTGGTCAGCCTCCAGCGCGTCGTGGGCGTTCTGGCGCAGCAATCCGCTTTGCCACTGCGGCCACAGCCAGACCATGCCACCAAAGGCAATCAGACAGCCAATCAGCGTATCGATCAGGCGGGCAACGATAAACTGTTCGCCGTTTAGCGTAAGCAGCTGAAGGGTATATACCGCCGTCACCGTAAAGCCCACCATCGCCCAGCCGTAGTTTTTGCGGATAATCAGGTAACTCACCAGCGTAATCACCAGCATCCCAGCCAGGGTATACCCCTCGGGAACGTGGAAGTGTAGCGTTACGCCCGCAATAATCAGCCCCGCCATCGTGCCGCCTGCCCGGTGCAGAATACGTACCCGCGTGGCGCCGTAGCCGTTCTGGGTGACAAACAGCACGGTCATTAAGATCCAGTACGGTTTCGGCAGATGCAGCGCCATGCCCATCAGACTGGCGATACTGAGCATAACGCTAATCCGCGCGGCATTGCGCAGGGCAGAAGACTTAAGAGAGAGATAGCTTCTGAGTGCTGGCAGGAGCGGCAGACGTTTTTGCTTATCCGCCATCAGGTCGCGGGGATACAGCGGGCGCTGGGTGCGCAGCACGCGGGCAATGCGGCTGAAGTGCCAGGCGGCAAACTGGCCGACCGGGTTATCCGGATGCTGACGAGCAATTTTCTCCAGCGCGCCGAGCTGTTTATCCATGTTAAAGCGCGTGGGGTAGCGGTGATAGAGAATGTCGTCCGCCAGCACCCGCAGGCGCGCGGAGACGGTCTGCGCATTCCAGCGGATCACCGCCTCGGCGTGGCTGCGCTCGACCAGCTTTTGCACCTCTTGTGGGTGATGAAGGCTCACGGAGATATGCTCCTGCAGATCCAGCCCCACCTGGAAGGTGCGCAGCAGGCGTTTATATTCGTGATTCTTGTTGGCGGCGAGCATATGCAGCTGCTGATAGCACTGGCTTATCAGATCCACCACCTTTTGCTGGCGCGTCAGCAGCGGCGGTAAGGATTTTTCCGGGTCGGTATGCTGGGTCAGCAAGGTGTATTTGGCTTCGCAGTAATCCGCAAGCTGCACATACAACAGGCTCAGAGATTCACGCAGCGGCTGTTCCCGCCACAGCCAGAACCAGAACCAGTTAAACAGCCCGTACCACAGCGTGCCGAGGGCGTAGATCAGCAGCGGCTCCCACACCGGCATATTCCCGGCGAGGCTCAGGGTGAAGATGGCGGCAATCAGTGAAGCGGGAAGCAGGCGGGCGTGCAGGGAACTGATTTCTGCGGTAACACCGAGGCTCATCGCCAGTACGGTCAGGATCAGCGGCAGCGGAATATCGCGCGCCAGTAAAAGCTGCACGGCGAGGCTACAGCCAGCAAACAGCGAACCGCCAACGATCAGGCGTTTGAAAAAGCGTTTATGCGGCGTGTCCAGACCGGCGATGTTGCAGCAGGCGGGAACGAGAGAAAACAGCAGACCCTGCTGGAGTTGTCCCAGAAGCAGGCCCACGGCCACAGGAAGGCACAACACCAGCGTTTGTCGCAGTGCGTAATTAACTTCCGGGTGATAGATCAGCCTGCGCCACATGGGGAATAGAGACAAAAACGGCGTGACACCTTGCGATGGCACGCCGTTTGAGCGGAATTAACGCGTTCCGTAGACCACGATGGTTTTACCGTGGGCAGAGATCAGGTTCTGATCTTCCAGCATTTTCAGGATACGACCCACCGTTTCGCGGGAGCAACCGACGATCTGACCAATTTCCTGACGGGTAATTTTAATTTGCATGCCGTCCGGGTGGGTCATGGCGTCTGGCTGTTTCGCCAGGTTCAGCAGGGTCTGCGCGATACGACCGGTGACGTCCAGGAAGGCGAGGTTACCCACTTTCTCGGATGTGACCTGCAGACGACGCGCCATCTGGGAAGAAAGACGCATCAGGATGTCAGGGTTTACCTGAATCAACTGACGGAATTTCTTGTAAGAAATTTCAGCCACTTCACATGCTGTCTTTGCACGAACCCAGGCGCTACGTTCCTGGCCTTCTTCAAACAGGCCCAGTTCACCGATAAAATCGCCCTGGTTCAGATAAGAAAGGATCATCTCTTTCCCTTCCTCATCTTTGATCAGCACTGCCACCGAGCCTTTGACGATGTAATACAACGTTTCCGCTTTTTCACCCTGGTGAATCAGCGTGCTCTTCGATGGGTACTTATGAATGTGGCAATGAGACAAGAACCATTCGAGAGTCGGGTCTGTTTGCGGTTTGCCAAGCACCATGCGCTGTTATCCTCTGTTATAAGCTGTCACCAGAGTCATCAGATGCATCCGGACTCTGGGGTTGCAATCGAATTCTTACCCATACCCTGGGAAGTCGGCTGTCGTAACGTTTCGCAGCCAGTAAAGTTTGATGTCCTCTGCATACATGTGTAACGTCAATGTATTACTGTAGCATCCTGAGTGTTTTAGCATAGCTTTCGCCGCGTGTCTCCTGGTGTCTCGCTTCAGCATGATGCAGGTCGCCTTCCGTTGCGAGAAATGTAACGCACGCGTAATCTGTCACCGAAAATGCAACGTTGGAGTCAAAGAATATGCAAGCGCGCGTGAAATGGGTTGAAGGTTTAACGTTCCTGGGCGAATCCGCGTCAGGGCACCAGATTTTGATGGACGGTAACTCCGGCGATAAAGCCCCCAGCCCAATGGAAATGGTGCTGATGGCGGCGGGTGGATGCAGCGCGATTGACGTGGTGTCGATTCTGCAAAAAGGTCGTCATGACGTGACGGATTGCGAGGTTAAACTCACCTCAGAACGTCGCGAAGAGGCGCCACGCCTGTTCACCCACATTAATCTGCACTTTGTGGTCACCGGTAAAGCGCTTAAAGACGCGGCGGTTTCGCGTGCGGTGGATCTGTCTGCGGAAAAATACTGCTCTGTGGCGTTAATGCTGGAGAAAGCGGTAAAAATCACGCATTCGTATGAAGTGATCGAGGCTTAATCTTTTGGCGGGTGGCGCTTCGCTGACCCGCCCTACAAAAGCATGAACGTAGGCCCGGTAAGCGCAGCGCCACCGGGCAGAACAACTCACGCAATCTGCTTCCCTTCCATCAACCGCTCCACCAGCGGCGTCATGATGAGCTCCATCGCCAGCCCCATTTTTCCGCCTGGTACCACTAACGTATTCATGTGCGAAATAAACGAGCCCTGCAGCATCGCCAGCAGCCAGGGGTAATCAATGCCTTCGAGATTGCGGAAGTGGATCACCACAAAGCTCTCGTCCAGCGACGGGATGGTTTTCGCCGCGAACGGGTTAGAGGTGTCCACCGTCGGCACGCGCTGGAAGTTAATGTGCGTGCGGGAGAACTGTGGCGTGAGGTAGTTGATGTAGTCTTCCATGGAGCGCACCACCGAATCCATCACCGCTTCGCGCGAATGGCCGCGCTCGCTCATGTCGCGCGTCAGCTTCTGGATCCACTCCAGGTTCACGATAGGCACCACGCCAACCAGCAGATCCACATGACGCGCCACGTCATGCTGTGGGGTGACTACGCCGCCGTGTAATCCCTCATAAAACAGCACATCGGTGGGTTCCGGCAGCGGCTGCCAGGGGGTAAAGGTGCCCGGCACCTGATTCCACGGCACAGCTTCATCATAGGTATGCAGATACTTACGCGATTGCCCTTTGCCGCTCTGACCGTACTCCAGGAAGGTTTGCTCAAGAAGGCCAAAGTCATTGGCTTCGGGACCGAAATAGCTGATGTGTTTACCCAGATCGCGCGCCTTACGGATCGCCATGTCCATTTCAGGTCGCGTATAGCGGTGAAAACTGTCGCCTTCGACCTCCGCCGCCCGGAGATTCAGTTGGGCGAAAATCTTACGAAACGCGAGGCTGGTGGTGGTCGTTCCCGCACCACTCGACCCTGTAACGGCAATAATGGGATGTCTGGCAGACATAGCAACTCCCTGACTGAAAAGGTTGGAAGGTCAGCCGTGAAACGCGTTGCGGGGCATGATATTGACCGTCTCATGCAGTTCTGACCACACCAGCACCACGTCGCCGCTTTTCAGCTGGCGTTTTACATCGTTGACCTTCTGCTCGAGTGAGCGTTCATGTTCACCATAATCGGTGCCTTCACGTAATACAAAGCTTTCAATCAAATTATCGAGCGTTTCGGGAGACAGATCCTGCCAGGGGATGATCATTTTGCACCGTCCAGATAAGGAGTAAGCCAGTCAGGAATACGCGCCTCCAGCCACATTTTCGGGCGGTGCAGCGTCCCGCCAATAAACCCAACGTGGCCGCCATGTTCAGTCAACTGATAGTGAACATTGTCGGGAAGGAATTCCTGCGCGGGAATAGAGTGATGATCCATAAACGGATCATCTTTGGCGTGAATAATCAGCGTCGGCTGGGTGATTTTGCTGAGCAACGGCATGGCGCTGCACTGACGGTAATAGTCGATCGCATCGGCGAAGCCGTGAATTTTTGCGGTGATCAGATCGTCGAATTCACGAATGCGGCGCACCTTTTTCAACTGGCGCAGGCTGACCGGCAGGGTATCCGGGTAAGCCTTCAGCTTACGTGCGGCGTTGGCTTTCAGCAGGTTGAGCAGATAGCGCTGATAGACGCGGGAAAACCCTTTATCCATATGGTAGCTGCACTGCTCCAGCATAAACGGCGCGGAGACAATCACTGCGGCATTGAGCGGTACGCTGTCGCCCTCTTTGGCCAGCAGGCAGGCGAGCATATTTCCGCCCAGCGAATACCCCACGGCCGCCGTTGGCACGGTGCCATAGTTTTCCCGCAGCCAGTGTAAAAACCAGGTTCCGTCTTCGGTTTCACCCGAGTGATAGATGCGTTTCTGTCGATTTGGCTCGCCGCTGCAGCCACGAAAATGCATCACCACCCCGAGCCAGCCGCGCGCTTTTGCTGCCTCAATCAATCCATGCGCATAAGGGCTGTGCAGACTCCCTTCCAGACCATGAAAAACCACCAGACGCGGCTTATGACGTGCCTGCTCGGGGTCTTCGCTCCAGGCGAGATCCAGAAAATCACCGTCTGGCAGGTCAAGCCGCTGCCAGTGCGGCGTGAACTGAACCTTACGGCGGATCAGCCGTGGCAGCATGGTCTGCAAATGGCAGTTGGACACACCGCGCATGGGCACGAACTCGGTGCTGTCTTCGGCTGCAATGTCGAAGTCTGTTGGAATGATTTGGGTCATAAGCGCGATGCTGATTCTTGTCGGAAATTAACGATACTTTCCGAATTGTACCCCGTTTAGCCTGGTTTTCCGAAACATGAACTGATCCCGATCACAAATCTTTACCGTGATTATTACTCTCAGGCTAATGATTCCGCTCTACGCTTAATTGATGCCTTTCCCACCAGAGCGCACACTTTACTCAACGTTAAGCAAATCAAAATGATTAGCTGAATCAGGAGGTTAATAATGTTATCTGGGCAAACACCCACCCGGCAATGGAACACGCGACGCAGCGAAAAAGCGCGTCGTCTGGCGTCCGTACCGGTGCAGGGCAAGGTACTGCCAACCGGCGATCTTGTCGCCATGCTGGAAAAACTGATCGCCCCTGGCGATAAGGTCGTTCTGGAAGGTAACAACCAGAAGCAGGCCGATTTCCTTTCACGCTCGCTGGCTGAAGTGAACCCGCAAATTGTCCACGATCTGCATATGATCATGCCGAGCGTCGGCCGTAGCGAGCATCTGGATATCTTTGAGAAAGGCATCGCCCGCAAGCTGGACTTCTCCTTCTCCGGGACGCAGAGCCTGCGAATCTCCCAGCTGCTGGAAGATGGTCAGCTCGAAATCGGCGCTATCCATACCTATATCGAGCTCTATTCACGCCTCTACGTCGACCTCTCGCCCAACGTGGCGCTGATTGCGGGGTTTAAAGCAGACCGCAAAGGCAACCTCTACACCGGGGCGAGCACCGAAGATACTCCGGCACTGGTGGAAGCCGCGGCCTTCCACGACGGGATTGTGATTGCGCAGGTGAATGAACTGGTGGACGACGAATGCGACCTGCCGCGCGTCGATATTCCGGGCTCCTGGATTGACTATGTTGTCGTTGCCGACAAGCCATTCTTTATCGAACCGCTGTTTACCCGTGATCCGCGACTGATCAAACAGGAACACATCCTGATGGCGATGATGGCGATTAAGGGCATCTACGCGGAACATCAGGTGCAGTCCCTCAACCACGGGATCGGTTTTAACACCGCAGCGATTGAACTGCTGCTGCCGACCTACGGCGAACAGCTCGGCCTGAAGGGCAAAATCTGTAAGCACTGGACCCTGAACCCGCACCCAACGCTGATCCCGGCAATTGAAAGCGGCTGGGTGGAAAGCGTGCACTGCTTCGGCGGCGAGCTGGGGATGGAAGAGTACATCCGCGCCCGTCCGGACATCTTCTTTACCGGTGCCGACGGCTCCATGCGTTCCAACCGTGCGTTCTGTCAGCTGGCCGGTCAGTATGCGGTCGATATGTTTATCGGCTCAACTCTGCAGGTTGATGGTTACGCCAACTCCTCAACGGTGACACGCGGTCGTCTTTCCGGCTTCGGCGGTGCGCCAAACATGGGGCACGACCCACATGGTCGTCGCCACGCTACACCGGCCTGGCTGAACATGATCACCGAACCTGACCCGATGCAGCGCGGTAAAAAACTGGTCGTGCAGATGGTGGAAACCTTCCAGGCGGGCGTAAAGACGACCTTTGTGGAAAAGCTTGATGCTGTTGACGTGGCAAAAGCGTCCGGGATGCCTCTGGCGCCGGTCATGATATACGGCGACGACGTGACGCACGTGCTGACGGAAGAGGGGATTGCTTACCTCTATCGCGCCAAAGATCTTGAGGAGCGTCGTGCCATGGTCGCCGCTGTGGCGGGGATTACCGATATCGGCCTGGGCGTGGATGCTAAACGCGTGGCGGAACTGCGCCAGAGCGGCAAGGTTGTTTATCCGGAAGATATGGGTATTCGCCGCACCGACGCCACCCGCTCTCTGCTGGCGGCGGGCAGCGTGTCAGACCTCGTTGAATGGTCCGGCGGTCTGTACAACCCACCTGCGAAATTCCGGAGCTGGTAATGAAACTTCTGCCCCAGATTCAGGTTGAAGGCGGTGCCGAATGGCTGGCGCGAACCGCCACGCAGTGTCTGATTGACGAAGCACGATTAAGCCCGAAACCCGGTCTGGTGGACAGTCGGGGGAACGGTGCGCACCACGATTTATCCCTTGCGCTGATGGAGCGCTCCGCGCGCAGCCTGACCCCGACGTTTCAGGCGCTGGCGCAGCAAAGCTGGCTGCGTCCGGCAGATATTGCGCTTCGGCAAACCGTTGGCCGTCTTGGTCGCGAAGGCGAGCAGCAGATGATGGCTGCAACGTGTGGCGTAAACACCCATCGCGGCGCGATTTGGGCGCTGGGGTTGCTGGTCAGCGCGGTGGCGATGCTGGGCGGGGAAGCCAGGGCGCACGACGTCGCCCGCACTGCCGCGCAGCTGGCGAAACTCCCTGACGAGGCGGCGCCGAAAGTGTTCAGCAAAGGCCTTCGCGCCACGCACCGCTACCGCGTACCGGGTGCACGCGAAGAGGCTCAGCAGGCGTTCCCGCACATTATGCAGCGCGCGTTGCCGCAGCTTCGCCTGAGCCGTCTCAACGGCAGCAGTGAAACGCACGCCAGGCTTGACGCGCTGATGGCGATCATGACGTCGCTTACCGACACCTGCGTGCTGTCGCGCGCCGGGCTGGAGGGGCTGGACGCCATGCAGGACGGTGCCCGTGCGGTACTGAACGCCGGAGGTTGTGCAACGGCTGCAGGCCAGCAGGCGCTGGCTAACTTAGACCGTCAGATGCTGGTGCTAAACGCCTCCCCAGGCGGCGCTGCTGACCTGCTTGCTGCCACGCTGTTTCTCGATCGCGTCGAAACGCCTTATTCAAAGCATTAAGAGGATGTTATGGAAAAAATCACATTGACCGTGCCAGCCAGCCGCGCGTTAAGCGGCAGGGCCCTGGCAGGGGTAGTCGGTTCCGGGGATATGGAGGTGCTCTTCACCGCCGAACCGGGCCAGACGTTAACCATTGATATCACCACCTCCGTCGACAACAGCCGGGGTCGCTGGGAGGCACTGTTCAACCGCCTGCAAACGGTCAGTAGCCTGCCAGCAGGAAAACTGACCATTCATGATTTCGGCGCGACGCCGGGCGTGGCTCGCATTCGTATCGAACAGGTTTTTGAGGGGGTGAGCCATGCGTGATGACAGCAGCTTTATCGAATTGAAAGCACGCCAGCGTGCGCAGGCCCTGCTCGATGAGGGTAGCTATCGCGAACTGCTGGATCCGTTTGAAGGCATTATCTCTCCGTGGCTTGGGCCACAGGGCATTGTTCCGCAGGCGGACGACGGCATGGTGGTGGCGAAAGGCACGATCAACGGTCAGCCAGCCGTTGTGGTCGCCATTGAAGGTGCGTTCCAGGGCGGCAGCATGGGTGAAGTGTCCGGTGCCAAAATGGCGGCGGCGCTGGAGCTGGCGGCAGAAGATAACCGCAACGGCATTCCGACTCAGGCTGTGCTGTGCCTCGAAACCGGCGGCGTTCGTCTGCAGGAGGCGAACCTGGGTCTGGCCGCCATTGCCGATATCCACGCGGCGATTGTTGACCTGCGTCGTTACACGCCCGTTATCGGGATTGTCGCAGGGACCGTGGGCTGCTTCGGTGGGATGTCCATCGCGGCGGCGCTGTGCAGCTACCTGATTGTGACCCGCGAAGCGCGTCTCGGACTGAACGGTCCGCAGGTCATCGAGCAGGAAGCGGGGATTGAAGAGTACGACTCCCGTGACCGTCCGTTTATCTGGAGCATGACCGGTGGCGAAGTGCGCTACCAAAGCGGGCTGGTTGACGCGCTGGTCGGTGACGGTATCAACGCGGTGAAAGCGGCGATGAACGACGCGATTGCCAGGGGCGTACCCGCGAAACACCGCACCGATAACTACGACGATTACCTGAACCGTCTGACGAATTTCGACACCCGCAAACAGGCCGATGCCGAACAAATTAACGCGCTTTTTGCCCGGGAGGTGAAATGATGACTAACGCAATAAGCCGTGGCGAACTCTGGATGACTCTGCTCGCGCCGAATGTAAAACGTGTGGAAGGGCTTTGCCCGTCCGTGCAGGCGGCAGACGGCGAACTGAACGGTGAAGCGGTGCGTTTTGTTGCCGTGGTGCCGGATGCCCACAACCATTTCCCGCGCGCGGCGAAAGGGGAAGTCGGTCTGCTGGAGGGCTGGACGCTGGCGAAAGTGGTGAGCGAAACCGTGGCCGAGGATGCCAGTAAGTCCGTGAAGCGTCCGATTGTGGCGGTGATTGACGTCCCAAGCCAGGCCTATGGCCGTCGCGAAGAGGCGTTTGGTATCCACCAGGCGCTGGCGGGGGCTGCCGCCGCGTATGCCAACGCGCGCCTGGCCGGTCATCCGGTGATTGGGCTTATCGTCGGTAAAGCGATGTCCGGCGCATTTCTGGCGCATGGCTACCAGGCTAACCGCCTGATTGCTTTCAACGATAAAGGGGTGCTGATCCACGCGATGGGTAAAGAGTCTGCGGCGCGCATTACGTTGCGAACCGTCGACGCGCTGGAAAAACTGGCGGCCACCATTCCGCCGATGGCCTATGACATCAGCAACTACTCCACCCTGGGGCTGCTTTCAAACCTGCTGGACATCAGCAACCCGGATGCCCCCTCCGATAACGATCTGGCGCAGGTGAAAACCATCCTGCAACAGGCCATCAGTGACGCTCGTCAGGACACCACGTTGAACAATCGTCTGGGTGCTGACAACCGCCGCAGCTCTGCCCTCGTACGCGAACGCATGCGGGCAAGCTGGTAAGTAAAAAGAGACCTGCCAGATGCACGACCCCGCGGACGTAACCGTTACGTCCGCGCGGGAACCTGCATCCTGAAAATAATAATCATCGCGCCAGTGCTTAAACTTTTTTACTACAGGTGAATTATGACTTACGTAATTGTTCATGCTCTTGCACCGATTTTCGTCATCATGCTGCTGGGATTCTGGGCCGGTAAGGCAAAGATGGTCGATAACAAAAACGTTTCCCTGCTTAATATTTTCGTGATGGATTTTGCACTGCCTGCCGCGCTGTTCAACGCCACCGTGCAAACGCCGTGGACCGGCATTGTGGCCCAGTCGCCGCTGATTCTGGTGCTGACCCTGGCGATGTGGATAACCTATGCGGCCATCTACTTCCTCGCCACCGGCGTCTTTAAAAAATCGCCGCAGGATGCCGCCGTGCTGACGCTGACCGTCGCCCTGCCAAACTATGCTGCGCTCGGCCTGCCTATTCTGGGCAGCGTGCTGGGTGAAGGTTCATCGACATCACTGTCTGTTGCGGTCTCCATCGCCTGCGGTTCGGTGCTGATGACTCCGTTCTGCCTGCTCATTCTGGAACGTGAAAAAGCGCGCGCCGAAGGGAATAACTCTGGCTCGACGCTCTCCATGCTGCCGGTGCTGATGTGGCGTTCGATTAAAAAACCGATCGTGATGGGCCCGCTGCTGGGTGTCATTTTGTCCGCCATCGGTATCAAAATGCCGGAACTGGTGCTGGCGGCGATTAAACCGCTGGGGCTGTCCGCGACCGCTGCAGCGCTGTTCCTGACCGGGGTGATCCTCTCTGCCCGTAAGCTGCAGATCAACACCATGGTGATCACGTCAACTATCGCCAAGCTGCTGATTCAGCCTGCGATTGCCTGGGGTATCGTTTTACTCTTTGGTCTGCACGGTTCCGTGGCGATCACCGCTATCCTGATGATTGCGCTTTCTGCGGGCTTCTTCGGTGTGGTGTTCGGTAACCGCTTTGGCGTGCAGTCTCCGGATGCGGAAGCCGTGCTGCTGTTAAGCTCCGTACTGTGTATCCTGTCGCTGCCGCTGTTTATCTCGCTGACCTCAGGAATGTAATCATGACCACAACATTACGCCCCCACGACCTCATCTGGCTTACCGCGCGAGACGCGCTGGAAGGCATCACCGACGACTGGGTGGAGGCGGCCTGGCATACCGGTTTGCCGGTCGTAGTGCGGCGTGATGTTGATAACGCTGGCCGTATTCCCGTTGGCGTGCGCGGCCTGCGCCGCGACCAGCGGGCGGCCGGATGGGTGAAACCAGAACACGTAACGCGTGTGGTGTTACCCGAATCACTGAGCGTAACGGCGGATCTGCTGCGCTCGCCCTTTGTGACGCAGCCACCGGTACAGGTGGCGCTACAACTTTCTCAGCAGCTGTGGCCATGGTCGTGGGGCATTACCGGCAGCACTGGCTATGCGCTGGCGACCGGTATTCCGGTTATCCATGCCGACAGCGATCTCGACCTGTTGATCCGCGCCCCGCAGCCGATTTCCCCTGATGCGTTTACCGCATGGCAGTCGCAGCTGAGTCGCGCATTGTGCCGGGCGGATACGCAGGTCGATACACCCGAAGGGGGATTCGCGCTGGCGGAGTGGCTGCGCGACGGCAAAACGCTGCTGAAAACCCGCCGCGGGCCGCGTCTGGTAACGGACCCGTGGCGCAGGGAGGAGTAATGAAAATACTGTTTACCTTTCCGGGGCAGGGCACGCAGCATGAAGGTATGCTGCATAACCTGCCGGGAACGGCGCTGGCTCAGGCGCGTAAGGTACTGGGAAGCGAAGTCGATACGCTGGACAGTGCAGCCTCGTTACGCCACACCCGCGCGGTTCAACTTTGTCTGTTGATTTCAGGCGTGGCCTGGGCACGCGAGCTTGAACGTCGCGGCGTGACGCCGGACATTGTGAGCGGTTTGTCGATTGGCGCGTACCCGGCAGCAGTGATGGCTGGCGCACTGGAATTTACCGACGCCCTTAAGCTGGTTGCATTGCGCGGCGATCTGATGGAGCAGGCGTATCCGCACGGCTATGGCCTGACGGCGATTATGGGGTTGACCCTGTCGCAGGTGGAACAGCTTATCGAAGGCACGGGCACGTACATCGCGAACCTGAACGCCGAAACGCAGATTGTAATTGCCGGCTCCGATGAAGGGATGGCGCAGGTAGCCGAGCGGGCGCTGGCGAAAGGGGCGAGCAAGGCCAAACGGCTGGCGGTCAGCGTGCCGTCGCACTGCGCACTGCTGGCGGACCCGGCGCAGAAGCTGGCGGCAGCGTTTGAATCGGTCACGCTTTCACGCCCACGCTGCGCGTATCTGAGCGGCAGTACCGGACGCGTGCTCTGGCAGCCGGAGAAGATCGCCGACGATCTGGCGATGAATATGGCGCGTACCGTGCGCTGGCAGGAGGCGGTGATATCCGCGAATGAACGCGATGCGCGGCTGGCAATCGAGATGCCTCCCGGCGGCGTGCTGACCTGCTTAACGCGACAGGCGGCGTGGGAAGGGGAATCCATTTCGCTGGAACGCAGCGGGGTTGATGTAGCGGTACATTTGGCGGGTCGGCTTCAGCGGTGAGTTTTGCCCGGCGGCGCTTTCGAAAAACGTAAGGTAAGTTTGGCACTTATAGCTCAGTGTAGAAATCTCCCTGAGCATGCGTCAGCGACGCTGATGACGAGTGTTAGGGTAAACACCTTTTTTTATTAAATCGATTGCCTGCTCAAGTTGCTGGTAAAGCCTATGACGCAAATGTTCCAGTTCTTCATTCTCTTCAGTGAAAAATGCGGCAGTTGGAATGGGAGAGTAACTCTACTACGCTGGAACACAGCAGCGTTGAGATAGGATGATAGCAGCGCTTCCTGAGCACATTTTCGTTATGCCGGGTACGGATGTCAGGGGCAATCATTAAGCGCTTAATGACCTCTTGTCCGCACAATTTCTGCTGTTAATGCGTCATAAAGTTGATCCTGCAGTATGTTCAACTCTCTGTTTTCACTAGTTAACATTTGACCGTTTTGATGTAAAACTACGTCATTAAATGACCCAGCGCCACCGAATGTACGTTTAATCTTGATTAACGTTGTGTCGTAATCTACCTCCAGGTCCTTGCTGAAATTCTCAAATGTTGCAGCCCATTTCGTTTCACCACTATCTGAAAGCAGATGGGTTATTTTTACCAAAAATTTCTGAATATTAGCTTTCATTTTAGATTACCAAAACCTAGTGTTTTCACTCCTGGTATATCCCATGGAGCTGGAATTAAAACCTGTTCTGAACCACCCGCATAGAAACCCGTTTGGTAACCGACATTTCCAATATAGACCTTTGAGCCAGCAGGTATTTCTACTTCAAAGTAACTATCAATTATTGATTTGCTTCCATCAGGCCATTCAGGCAGAACTGCTTTATCGATTCGAGTTTGGATAATACCTTGAGGTTTCTCGTAACTAAAAAAACGTCCTAAATCAGTACCGTTCTGGCCGCCTCGATAGAAAACTGTATCTTCAGAAAGCGTTATTTCTTTATATACACCTCCTGAGAACGTTTCAGCAAATCTATTACTCAATGGTCCAGGCTTGATCATCGAATATTCGCCCTCGACCTTTCCAAGAACATGGAGATTCTCCAGTTCAGAAAGCTCACTTGCCGTACCTAATCGACTAAGACCAAATCCCGCAGCGACAGAAGCGCCAGCAATGATTAGCCCCTTATTGTCCATGACTTCAGTGTATCCGGCTGGCGCATCACCACCAAGTTGCTCCGCTGTTTGCCTAAAGCCTTCAATGTTGCCGTTGTAGATTCCACCTGCCGCCAGTAATCGTCCGGCTGCTTTGCTGTTGATGGTTTTGGTGGCTTGTGCGTGCTGTACGGGAGCATCGGAATTATACTGTTTAATGGTCGGAGCAGGTTTTCGTCCCGGGTGTGCGTTCAGGCAATGTTCGTAAATATTCCGTACTTCCCGCTGGAAACTGTCGCTATAGCTGTCCATGAAACAGTCATAAACCAGATTACCGTCGTCATCGAAGAAGAAGGGGTTGCGGAAACGGTCCCACTTCTCTGCGGTGTTTACGCCAACCATCCAGCCCTGCTCAAGATTCCATTTTACTTCATCATAAAGACCGTCGTATTCCGTGTGGTGCTTGCGGTTGTATGGTTGCGCCGCGAAGCGGTGGTATACGCCGTCACGACGTTTGGGGATGGTGAAATGTTGAAAACGGTTTTGAGGGGCATATTTTAGATAATCCAGTTCGTAAAATACGCTCGCCATTTCCAGTGCATCGCGTGGCGTGAGGATGAACTGAATATCAGCCGGTGCTAAATCACAGCCAGCATCCCATTTCATGTAGAGTGTGAACATCCTGTTCCTGCTTTAAGCCATGTTGTTTTTGTGGATATTCAGAGGTAAAGGATGATAAGTCAAATGTGGCGTTCAGTTTTAGTGAACCCTGGAACAGGGGGAATGCACCAGGCCTACAGGGCCGAGGTACCTGCCGTGAGGCTTCGCGCATACATCCGCCCTTCGGCGGCCAGTGCGCGTAGGCTCGGATCCTGCTCGCGGTTGCGGGCAAAGACAATCGCAATCAGCTGCTGCATCTGGTACGGTTCCGCCAGCTTCAATAGCTGCACCGAGTTCTCATACACTTTCTTCATCCTCCCCGGCATCAGCGTAAAACCGACGCCCGCCTGCACCAGGCTCAACATAGAGAAAATGTCATTCACGCGCGTGACGATTTCCGGCTCGAATCCGGCGATGTGGAACGCTTCCTGGAACCCGGCGTAGGTGGCGAACCCTTCTGCCAGCGCGACAAATTTCTGGTGTTTGTAATCACGAAGATCCGCTGGCCCATGGGCGTTCAGCGTGGCGGACGCGGGCGCGGCAAGGAAAATGTCGTCGTGAAACAGGGGCAGTACTTCGAGGCCGTTACGGTCGATATCGCTTTCGGAGATGGAGATCAATATGGCGTCCAGCGACCCTTCGTCCAGCATGTGTAGCAACGTGTCGTTAGAGCCCATCGTCAGATCCATCTCCAGATCCGGACGGCGTAATTTCATGCCCATAATCAGGCGCGGTACGGTTTCCAGGGTGAGCGAGTAGAGCGTACCGACGCGCAACCGACCCTGGCCGATACCGGCGATTTTGCGCGACTCTTCCAGCCCGCGCTCCATCACCTGCATGACTTCCTGGCAATATTCCAGCAGCGTCCAGGCGGAAGGCAGCGCAATCAGATTGCGCCCCTTGTGGGTAAAAAGCGGGCAGCGCACGTTCTCTTCCAGCGTGTGCAGCGCGCGGTGCACACTGACACCGCTCAGCCCGAGCGTTTCGGCGGTACGGGCGATATTCCCTTTCTCCATGAAGGTCATGAAGATGCTGAGTTTGCGGAATGTAATCTCGCTCGTGGTATCGAAACGCATAACCCTCCCGGTGTGTTAGTCGGCCTGCAGCATCGCTTCCAGCTGTTCCTGCGCGTCCAGCCACGCCATTTCGCACGCTTCGAGGCTCGATTTGGTCTTTGCCTGCGTTTGCAGGCAATCCGTCAGCTCCGCTTTACGGCTTTGATCGTACAGGCCGCTGTCGCCTAGCTTCTCTTCAACGGTGGCAAGCGTGGCGTTGAGCTTCTCCATCTCTTTTTCCAGACGGGCAATCTCTTTACGCAGCGGCTGAGTCTGAGTGCGCAGCTCCGCTTCGCGACGCTTCTGGTCTTTACGCGCCTGCGCGCTGTTGGCGTTGTCTTTCGCCGACTCGTCCGGCTGGTTTTCCTGCTTCTGCACGTCCGTCAGCCACTGCTGGTAGTCTTCCAGATCGCCGTCGAACGGTTCAACTTTGCCATCATGCACCAGGTAGAGATCGTCTGTGGTGGAGCGGATCAGGTGACGATCGTGCGAGACCACCACCAGCGCGCCTTCGAACTCAATCAGCGCTTCGGTCAGCGCCTGACGCATGTCGAGATCCAGGTGGTTGGTCGGTTCATCGAGCAGCAGCAGGTTCGGGCGCTGCCAGACGATCAGCGCCAGTACCAGGCGGGCTTTTTCACCGCCGGAGAAACGCTCTGTGTTTTCGGTGACTTTATCGCCCTGGAAGCCGAAGCCGCCGAGGTAATCGCGCAGCTTCTGCTCCATTTCCTGCGGTGCCAGACGCGCAAGGTGCTGGATAGGCGATTCATCCGCGCGTAAAAATTCCAGCTGATGCTGAGCGAAATAGCCAAGCTTAATGCCTTTCGCCAGGCCGATTTCGCCGCTGACCGGGTTAAGTTCGCCCGCCAGGAGTTTGATTAGCGTTGATTTACCGGCGCCGTTACGCCCCAGCAGACCGATACGTGAACCCGGCACCAGGTTGAGCTTGATGGAGTCGAGAATAATGCGATCGCCATAGCCCGCGCTCACTTTTTCCATTTTCAGCAGTGGATTCGGCAGGCTTTCCGGCTCGCGGAAATTGAAGTGGAACGGGTTATCGACGTGCGCCGGGGCAATCATCTCCATGCGTTCCAGCATCTTGATGCGGCTCTGGGCCTGCTTGGCTTTAGAGGCTTTGGCCTTAAAGCGATCCACAAAGCTTTGCAGGTGCGCCACGCGCTGCTGCTGGCTTTCGTACATCGCCTGCTGCTGGGCCAGGCGCGTCGCGCGCTGGCGCTCGAAAGAGCTGTAGTTGCCGGTATATTCGAACATCGTTTGCTGTTCGATATGAATGATTTTATCCACCACCGGATCGAGGAAGTCGCGGTCGTGGGAGATCAGAATCAGAGTGCCCTGATAGTTCTTAAGCCACTTCTCCAGCCAAATAACCGCATCGAGATCGAGGTGGTTAGTCGGTTCATCAAGTAGCAAAAGATCAGAACGGCAGATCAGCGCCTGCGCCAGGTTGAGGCGCATACGCCAGCCGCCGGAGAAGTCGCTGACCGGGCGTTCCAGCTGTTCATTGCTGAAGCCCAGGCCGTGCAGCAGGCTGGAGGCGCGGGAGCGAATGGTCCACGCGTCGATGGCGTCCAGCTTGCCATGAACGGTGGCGATGGCGTGACCGTCGTTGCGCTCGTTGGCGGCGTGGAGTTCCGCTTCGAGTTTGCGGTATTCACGGTCGCCGTCGATAACATAGTCGAGGGCCGGTTCGCTCAGGGCTGGCGTCTCCTGGTTCACCCAGGCGAGCTGCCAGTTTCCCGGATAAGTAAAGCTTCCGCCATCCGCGCTAATCTCGTTTTTCAGCAGCGCCAGCAGCGTGGATTTGCCACAGCCGTTTTTGCCGACCAGACCCACTTTTTGGCCCGGGTTGATGGTAGCAGTGGCGTTATCGAGCAGAACGCGCACGCCGCGACGAATTTGTAACGAGGAGAAAACAATCATAGAAGCGCCGTATGTTCCGACTATGTTAATTTGTCATTATGATAATGTAAGGTGTGGGCCATTTTCCGCACCGGGCCGCCATGGTAGCCCAAAACAACAACGATACACAAAAACAGAAACACGACCGGGAGGGGAATGATGTCTCAGACAGCGAAAGTGCTGCTGCTGTATGCCCATCCGGAATCTCAGGACTCGGTGGCGAACCGGGTGCTGCTTAAGCCGGCCACACAGCTCAGTAACGTTACGGTGCACGATCTCTACGCGCACTATCCTGATTTCTTTATTGATATTCCTTACGAGCAGGAACTGCTGCGTCAGCATGACGTGATTGTGTTCCAGCACCCGCTTTATACCTATAGCTGTCCGGCACTGCTGAAAGAGTGGCTGGACCGCGTGCTGAGCCGCGGCTTCTCCAGTGGGGTGGGGGGAAACCAGCTGGCGGGAAAGTACTGGCGTAGCGTGATCACCACCGGTGAACCCGAAAGTGCTTACCGTCACGACGGGCTGAACCGTTATCCGATGAGCGATATCCTGCGGCCATTCGAGCTGACGGCGGCGATGTGCCGTATGCACTGGATGAGCCCGATCATTGTCTACTGGGCGCGGCGTCAGGATCCGAAAGAACTGGCCAGCCACGCCAGAGCTTATGGCGAGTGGCTGGCATCGCCGATTCCGGCAGGAGGTCGTTAATGGAAGGATCGAATTTGCTCCTCGCCGGGGTACTGTTTTTATTTGCGGCCGTCGTCGCGGTTCCGCTTGCCGCCCGTCTCGGCATCGGTGCGGTACTGGGATATTTGCTCGCGGGGATCGCCATTGGTCCCTGGGGACTGGGATTCATCAGCGATGTGGATGAAATTCTCCATTTCTCCGAGCTAGGCGTGGTGTTCCTGATGTTCATCATCGGTCTGGAACTGAATCCCTCTAAATTGTGGCAGCTCCGACGCTCTATCTTTGGCGTGGGTGCCGCGCAAGTGTTGTTCAGCGCCGCGATTCTGGCTGGCCTGCTAATGCTGACCCACTTTTCCTGGCAGGCCGCGGTGATAGGCGGGATTGGTCTTGCCATGTCTTCGACGGCGATGGCGTTGCAGCTGATGCGCGACAAAGGGATGAACCGCAATGAAGCCGGGCAACTGGGCTTTTCGGTGCTGCTGTTTCAGGATTTAGCGGTGATCCCGGCGCTGGCGCTGGTGCCGCTGCTGGCGGGTTCTGGCGACGATAGCTTCGACTGGGCAAAGATTTCCATGAAGGTGCTGGCCTTTGCGGGCATGCTGATTGGCGGACGCTTCTTGTTGCGTCCGGTGTTCCGCTTTATTGCCGCATCGGGCGTGCGTGAAGTGTTTACAGCTGCGACGCTGTTGCTGGTGCTTGGCTCGGCGCTGTTTATGGACGCGCTGGGGCTATCAATGGCGCTGGGTACTTTTATCGCCGGGGTGCTGCTGGCGGAGAGCGAGTATCGTCACGAACTGGAAATTGCCATCGATCCCTTCAAAGGGCTCCTGTTAGGGTTGTTCTTTATTTCGGTGGGGATGGCGCTCAATCTCGGTGTGCTTTATACCCATCTGCTCTGGGTTGTGGTCAGCGTCGCCATCCTGGTGGCGGTGAAAATGCTGGTGCTGTACGTCATGGCGCGTATTTACGGGTTGCGCAGTTCGGAACGCATGCAGTTTGCCAGCGTGTTAAGCCAGGGGGGAGAGTTCGCGTTTGTGCTGTTTTCCGCCGCGTCCTCTCAGAAGCTGTTTAAGGACGATCAGATGGCGCTGCTGCTGGTGACGGTGACGCTGTCGATGATGACCACGCCGCTGCTGATGAAGCTGGTGGATAAACTGCTGTCGCGCCGCTTAAACCCGACGGACGATGAAGATGAAGCGCCATGGGTAGAAGACGATAAACCCCAGGTGATAGTGGTGGGCTTTGGCCGCTTCGGGCAGGTGATTGGTCGCCTGTTGATGGCGAATAAGATGCGCATTACGGTGCTGGAACGCGATATCAGTGCGGTTAACCTGATGCGTAAATATGGCTACAAGGTGTATTACGGCGACGCGACCCAGCTTGAGCTGCTGCGCTCGGCGGGCGCTGAGGCCGCCGAGTCCATCGTGATCACCTGTAACGATCCGGAAGACACGATGAAACTGGTGGAGCTGTGTCAACAGCACTTCCCGCACCTGCATATACTGGCGCGTGCCCGGGGACGTGTTGAAGCTCACGAATTGTTGCAGGCGGGTGTGAAACACTTCTCCCGTGAGACGTTCTCCAGTGCGCTGGAGTTAGGCCGTAAGGCGTTGATCTCGCTGGGTATGCATCCTCATCAGGCGCAACGTGCCCAGATGCACTTCCGTCGGCTGGATATGCGAATGCTGCGCGAACTGATGCCGGTACATACCGACACGGCGCAGATCTCCCGCGTGCGGGAAGCGCGTCGCGAGCTGGAGGAGATCTTCCAGCGAGAGATGCAACAGGAACGACGCCAGCTTGATGGCTGGGATGAATTTGAATAAAGGGTAACGAAAGATGGCTGTCCGTAAACGCTTTATCGCAGGTGCAAAATGCCCGTCCTGCCAGGCGCAAGATACTCTGGCGATGTGGCGAGAAAATAATATTGATATCGTTGAGTGTGTTAAGTGTGGTCACCAGATGCGTGAGGCCGATAAAGAGGCCCGCGATCATGTTCGCAAAGAAGAGCAAGTGATCGGCATTTTTCATCCGGACTAGCGATATGCCCTGAGTTTTTTTAAGCTAAAGGGTACACGGGTGCAGATTTCCGCTACAATCTGCGCCAGCAATTTTCCCACGCTCAGGAGATATCATGAAAGTAGCAAAAGACCTGGTGGTCAGCCTGGCCTATCAGGTACGTACAGAAGACGGTGTGTTGGTTGATGAGTCTCCGGTGAGTGCGCCGCTGGACTACCTGCATGGCCACGGTTCCCTGATTTCCGGCCTGGAAACTGCGCTGGAAGGTCATGAAGTTGGCGACAAATTCGACGTTGCTGTCGGCGCGAACGACGCTTACGGTCAGTATGACGACAACCTGGTTCAGCGCGTTCCTAAAGACGTATTCATGGGCGTTGACGAACTGCAGGTTGGCATGCGCTTCCTGGCTGAAACTGACCAGGGGCCAGTGCCTGTAGAAATCACTGAAGTTGAAGACGACCACGTTGTGGTTGACGGCAACCACATGCTGGCTGGCCAGAACCTGAAGTTCAACGTAGAAGTTGTTGCGATCCGTGAAGCGACCGAAGAAGAGCTGGCTCATGGCCACGTTCACGGTGCGCACGACCATGACCACGATCACGGCCACGACGGCTGCTGCGGTGGTCACGGCCACGATCACGACCATGGTCATGACCATGGCAAAGGTGGTTGCGGTAACGGCGGCTGCGGTTGCCACTAATTCCGCTAAGCGGAAAATAAAAAAGCGGGTGAACCCCGCTTTTTTTACGCCTCAATAATGAGGTGGTGGTGTCTCTTCAGACTGAGAGGCAATGTTTGACGGCTGCGTTGCCTTTAGCTTTTCCGTCAGCAGACGCATGTGATCCCGCAGCTTCGCCATTTCGAGTTCATGTGCTGTGACAGTCTGGTTTAGCTCTTCGATGGTGATGTCCTGAAAAGCCAGGCGGCTTTCCAGCTCAGCCATTCTCGCTTCTATCGTTGTATCCTTCATCATTCACCTCGTTTATGTCTGATTTACCTGATGGTCCAGCGGCGGCGCAGTTTAACTGAGTTTATCCTTAAGTGCAGTCTCTATCCCGCTGGCAAGAAACTTATTTAAACAAAAATAGTCTGAAAAGTGGTGAGAATTGGGAGTGTCTGTCTGTAGATTTCTTCTGCAACGTTTTATAGTACGTCACTCATTTACGTTTAACGCTGGGGTGAGAGTCCCCAGGCCCTGGAGATATGGATGAAATCACTGTTTAAAGTAACGCTGCTGGCGACGACGATGGCTGTTGCGCTGAACGCGCCGCTGTCATTCGCTGCTGATACTGCTGCGAAGCCTGCTGCCACTGCAGACAGCAAAGCGGCGTTCAAAAATGACGACCAGAAATCCGCCTACGCACTGGGCGCATCTCTGGGTCGTTACATGGAAAACTCTCTGAAAGAACAAGAGAAACTGGGCATCAAACTGGATAAAGCCCAGCTGATCGCAGGCGTACAGGACGCATTTGCGGATAAGAGCAAGCTGTCTGACCAGGAAATTGAGCAGACGCTGCAGGCGTTCGAAGCACGCGTGAAGGGTGCCGCTCAGACCAAGATGGAAGCGGACGCGAAAGACAACGAAGCGAAAGGCAAAGCCTACCGCGATACCTTTGCTAAAGAGAAGGGTGTGAAGACTTCCTCTACAGGCCTGGTGTACAAAGTTGAGAAAGAAGGTACCGGCGATGCGCCGAAAGACAGCGATACTGTTGTCGTAAACTACAAAGGTACGCTGATCGACGGTAAAGAGTTCGATAACTCTTACACCCGCGGTGAGCCGCTCTCCTTCCGTCTGGACGGTGTGATTCCTGGCTGGACTGAAGGCCTGAAAAACATCAAGAAAGGCGGCAAGATCAAGCTGGTTATTCCACCGGATCTGGCCTACGGCAAAACGGGCGTTCCGGGTATCCCGGCTAACTCCACGCTGGTCTTCGACGTAGAGTTGCTGGACATTAAACCAGCACCGAAAGCGGATGCGAAACCGGAAGCGCAGGCAGATCAGAAAGCTGCGACAGACGCTAAGAAGTAATGTAATAAAAACCGCCGCCTTTAAGGCGGCGGTTTTTTTATTGCAGGGCAGATATAATTAACACTGGAAAGCGTCTGGTACGCTGTATTAATTTAGTTGTCCGTGTAGATAATGAGCCTGCCCTGAAAACCTAACGACAGGCTCCTGAAAAGGAGTGTTTTTTTCATGTCCAGGTCGCTTTTAACCAACGAAACCAGTGAACTTGATTTGCTGGATCAACGTCCTTTTGACCAGACCGACTTCGATATTCTTAAATCCTATGAGGCGGTGGTGGACGGGTTAGCGATGCTCATTGGTTCCCACTGCGAAATCGTATTGCACTCCCTGCAAGATCTGAAGTGTTCCGCCATCCGCATTGCTAATGGTGAGCATACCGGCCGTAAAATTGGTTCGCCAATCACCGACCTTGCATTGCGTATGTTGCATGACATGACCGGCGCGGACAGCAGCGTCTCCAAATGTTATTTCACCCGCGCCAAAAGCGGCGTGCTGATGAAATCAGAAACTATCGCGATTCGAAACCGCGAACATCGTGTGATTGGACTGCTGTGCATCAACATGAACCTTGATGTGCCTTTCTCGCAGATCATGAGCACCTTTATTCCGCCTGAAACGCCAGACGTTGGCTCCTCCGTTAACTTTGCCTCCTCCGTAGAAGATCTGGTGACTCAAACGCTTGAGTTTACCATTGAAGAGGTGAATGCCGATCGCAACGTCTCGAACAATGCCAAGAATCGTCAGATCGTACTCAATCTCTACGAGAAAGGGATTTTTGATATCAAAGACGCCATTAACCAGGTGGCCGATCGTCTGAATATCTCCAAGCATACGGTCTACCTCTACATCCGCCAGTTCAAAAGCGGCGACTTCGTAGGGCAAGATAAGTAATGCGTTTTGCGTTAATGGTGACAGGCCCGGCGTACGGCACTCAGCAGGCCAGCAGCGCGCTGCAGTTTGCGCATGCGCTACTGGCGGCCGGACATGAACTGGCGAGCGTCTTTTTCTATCGGGAAGGGGTGTATAACGCGAACCAGTTTACGTCACCGGCGAGCGATGAGTTTGATCTGGTCCGCGCGTGGCAGGCGTTAAATGAAAAGCAGGGTGTTGAGCTGAACATCTGCGTGGCGGCGGCACTGCGTCGCGGCGTGACGGATGCAACCGAAGCCGATCGCCTGGGGTTATCGGGCGCTAACCTTCAGCCTGGCTTTTCGTTGAGTGGTCTGGGCGAGCTGGCTCAGGCGGCGCTAACCTGCGACAGAGTGGTGCAATTCTGATGAAGCGCGTGGCATTTGTTTTTACTTCTGCACCGCACGGTAGCGCCTCTGGCCGCGAAGGGCTGGATGCGTTACTTGCGACATCGGCATTAACAGAAGATATCGGCGTCTTTTTTCTGGGGGACGGGGTGTTTCAACTGCTCGCGGGCCAACAGCCGCAGGCCATCCTGGCGCGCGATTACATCGCAACCTTCAAATTGCTGCCGCTGTACGATATCGAAACCTGCTATGTCTGTGCCGACTCCTTAACGGCGCGCGGTTTGAGTGATAAGTCGTCTTTTGTGCTGGATGTGACGCTCTTACCTTCCTCTGATCTGCGTGAACACCTTTCCCACTACGACACCGTTTTGACGTTCTGAGGCCGCCATGCTCCATATTCTGAGCCACTCACCGTGGCAATGTGATATCGACACACTGTTGAGCATGCTGCGCGAAGGTGATGATTTGCTGCTCATTCAGGACGGCGTGCTTGCCGCTCTGGAAGGCAGTCGTTTCGTTGAAATTCTCACGAATGCCCCCATAACAGTCTCTGCGCTGAAGGACGATCTGGACGCGCGAGGTCTTTCTGGTCAAATTTCAGCCAAAATTGACGTGGTTGGCTATACTGATTTCGTCAATCTTACTGTGACGCACGCCAGTCAAATGAACTGGTGATCCGAGATCGCTGTATATTTCTTGACACCTTTTCGACGTAGCCCTAAAATTTCGCGTCCTCATATTGTATGAGGTCGTTTTATTACGTGTTTACGAAGCAAAAGCTAAAACCAGGAGCTATTTAATGGCAACAGTTAACCAGCTGGTACGCAAACCACGTGCACGCAAAGTTGCAAAAAGCAACGTGCCTGCACTGGAAGCCTGCCCGCAGAAACGTGGTGTATGTACTCGTGTATATACCACCACTCCTAAAAAACCAAACTCCGCACTGCGTAAAGTATGCCGTGTGCGTTTGACTAACGGTTTCGAAGTGACTTCCTACATCGGTGGTGAAGGTCACAACCTGCAGGAGCACTCCGTGATCCTGATCCGTGGCGGTCGTGTTAAAGACCTTCCGGGTGTTCGTTACCACACCGTTCGTGGTGCGCTGGACTGCTCAGGTGTTAAAGACCGTAAGCAGGCTCGCTCCAAGTACGGCGTGAAGCGTCCTAAGGCTTAATGGTTCTCCGTTAAGTAAGGCCAAACTGATTTATCTTAATGTCAAACTAAACTCGTAGAGTTTTGGACAATCCTGAATTAACAACGGAGTATTCCCATGCCACGTCGTCGCGTCATTGGTCAGCGTAAAATCCTTCCAGATCCGAAGTTCGGATCAGAACTGCTGGCAAAATTTGTAAATATCCTGATGGTAGATGGTAAAAAATCTACTGCAGAAGCCATCGTATACAGCGCGCTTGAGACCCTGGCTCAGCGTTCTGGTAAAAATGAACTGGAAGCTTTCGAAGTCGCTCTCGACAACGTTCGCCCAACTGTAGAAGTTAAGTCCCGCCGCGTTGGTGGTTCTACTTATCAGGTTCCAGTTGAAGTTCGTCCGGTTCGTCGTAATGCTCTGGCAATGCGTTGGATCGTTGAAGCTGCTCGTAAACGCGGTGATAAATCCATGGCTCTGCGTCTGGCGAACGAACTTTCTGATGCTGCAGAAAACAAAGGTACTGCAGTTAAGAAACGTGAAGACGTTCACCGTATGGCAGAAGCCAACAAGGCGTTCGCACACTACCGTTGGTAATCCCTTCGGAGTATTAGTCACCAGGCGGGCGCTTCAGAGAAGCCGCCCGCTCTGGGTAACTTAACTGAACGCCTAAAGAAACAAACGAGGAATCAAATGGCTCGTACAACACCCATCGCACGCTACCGTAACATCGGTATCAGTGCGCACATCGACGCCGGTAAGACCACTACTACCGAACGTATTCTGTTCTACACCGGTGTAAACCATAAAATCGGTGAAGTTCATGACGGCGCAGCCACCATGGACTGGATGGAACAGGAGCAGGAGCGTGGTATCACTATCACCTCCGCAGCGACTACTGCATTCTGGTCAGGTATGGCTAAGCAGTACGAACCGCATCGCGTAAACATCATCGACACCCCAGGGCACGTTGACTTCACCATCGAAGTAGAACGTTCCATGCGTGTGCTCGACGGCGCGGTAATGGTTTATTGCGCAGTTGGTGGTGTTCAGCCACAGTCTGAAACCGTATGGCGTCAGGCGAACAAATATAAAGTTCCACGCATCGCGTTCGTTAACAAAATGGACCGTATGGGTGCTAACTTCCTGAAAGTTGTTGGTCAGATCAAAACCCGTCTGGGCGCGAACCCTGTTCCGCTGCAGCTGGCAATTGGTGCTGAAGAAGGCTTCACCGGCGTTATCGACCTGGTGAAAATGAAAGCCATCAACTGGAACGACGCAGACCAGGGCGTGACCTTCGAATACGAAGACATCCCGGCTGAGATGCAGGACCTGGCTGACGAATGGCACCAGAACCTGATCGAATCCGCTGCTGAAGCTTCTGAAGAGCTGATGGAGAAATACCTGGGTGGTGAAGAACTGACTGAAGAAGAGATCAAAAAAGCTCTGCGTCAGCGTGTTCTGAACAACGAAATCATCCTGGTAACCTGTGGTTCTGCGTTCAAGAACAAAGGTGTTCAGGCGATGCTGGATGCGGTAGTTGACTACCTGCCATCCCCGGTTGACGTTCCTGCGATCAACGGCATCCTGGACGACGGTAAAGATACTCCGGCTGAGCGTCACGCAAGCGACGACGAGCCGTTCTCTGCACTGGCGTTCAAAATTGCTACCGACCCATTCGTGGGTAACCTGACCTTCTTCCGCGTTTACTCTGGTGTGGTTAACTCCGGTGACACCATCCTGAACTCCGTGAAAGCGGCGCGTGAGCGTTTTGGCCGTATCGTACAGATGCACGCTAACAAACGTGAAGAGATCAAAGAAGTTCGTGCGGGCGACATCGCTGCAGCTATCGGTCTGAAAGACGTGACCACTGGTGACACCCTGTGTGACCCGGATCACCCGATCATTCTGGAGCGTATGGAATTCCCAGAGCCGGTAATCTCCATCGCGGTTGAACCAAAAACCAAAGCTGACCAGGAAAAAATGGGTCTGGCTCTGGGCCGTCTGGCGAAAGAAGACCCATCATTCCGCGTATGGACTGATGAAGAATCTAACCAGACCATCATCGCTGGTATGGGTGAACTGCACCTGGACATCATCGTTGACCGTATGAAGCGTGAATTCAACGTTGAAGCGAACGTGGGTAAACCTCAGGTTGCTTACCGCGAAGCGATTCGCGCGAAAGTTACCGATGTTGAAGGTAAACACGCTAAGCAGTCTGGTGGTCGCGGTCAGTACGGTCACGTTGTGATCGACATGTACCCACTGGAGCCGGGCTCTAACCCGAAAGGTTACGAGTTCATCAACGACATCAAAGGTGGTGTAATTCCTGGCGAATACATCCCAGCCGTTGATAAAGGCATCCAGGAACAGCTGAAAGCGGGCCCTCTGGCTGGCTACCCAGTTGTTGACATGGGTATCCGTCTGCACTTCGGTTCTTACCACGACGTTGACTCCTCTGAACTGGCGTTTAAACTGGCTGCGTCTATTGCCTTTAAAGAAGGCTTTAAGAAAGCAAAACCAGTTCTGCTTGAGCCAATCATGAAGGTTGAAGTAGAAACTCCTGAAGAGAACACCGGTGACGTTATCGGTGACTTGAGCCGTCGTCGCGGTATGCTGCGTGGTCAGGAATCTGAAGTAACTGGCGTTAAGATCCACGCTGAAGTTCCGCTGTCTGAAATGTTCGGATATGCAACTCAGCTGCGTTCTCTGACCAAAGGTCGTGCATCATACACCATGGAATTCCTGAAGTATGATGATGCGCCTAACAACGTTGCTCAGGCCGTTATTGAAGCCCGTGGTAAGTAATCCACAGGATTAAAACCTAAGTCCCGTGCTCTCTCCGAAGGGGAGAGCACTATAGTAAGGAATATAGCCGTGTCTAAAGAAAAATTTGAACGTACAAAACCGCACGTTAACGTTGGTACTATCGGCCACGTTGACCATGGTAAAACTACCCTGACTGCTGCAATCACTACCGTTCTGGCTAAAACCTACGGCGGTGCTGCTCGTGCATTCGACCAGATCGATAACGCACCAGAAGAAAAAGCTCGTGGTATCACCATCAACACTTCTCACGTTGAATATGACACCCCGACTCGCCACTACGCACACGTAGACTGCCCAGGCCACGCCGACTATGTTAAAAACATGATCACCGGTGCTGCGCAGATGGACGGCGCGATCCTGGTTGTTGCTGCGACTGACGGCCCAATGCCTCAGACTCGTGAGCACATCCTGCTGGGTCGTCAGGTAGGCGTTCCTTACATCATCGTGTTCCTGAACAAGTGCGACATGGTTGATGACGAAGAACTGCTGGAACTGGTAGAGATGGAAGTTCGTGAACTGCTGTCTCAGTACGATTTCCCAGGCGACGACACCCCAATCGTTCGTGGTTCCGCGCTGAAAGCGCTGGAAGGCGAAGCAGAGTGGGAAGAGAAAATCATCGAACTGGCTGGCTTCCTGGATTCTTACATCCCAGAACCAGAGCGTGCGATTGACAAGCCATTCCTGCTGCCAATCGAAGACGTATTCTCCATCTCCGGTCGTGGTACCGTTGTTACCGGTCGTGTAGAGCGCGGTATCATCAAAGTTGGTGAAGAAGTTGAAATCGTTGGTATCAAAGAGACTGCGAAGTCTACCTGTACTGGCGTTGAAATGTTCCGCAAACTGCTGGACGAAGGCCGTGCTGGTGAGAACGTTGGTGTTCTGCTGCGTGGTATCAAACGTGAAGAAATCGAACGTGGTCAGGTTCTGGCGAAGCCAGGCTCAATCAAGCCACACACCAAGTTCGAATCTGAAGTGTACATCCTGTCCAAAGACGAAGGCGGCCGTCATACTCCGTTCTTCAAAGGCTACCGTCCACAGTTCTACTTCCGTACAACTGACGTGACCGGTACCATCGAACTGCCAGAAGGCGTTGAGATGGTAATGCCAGGCGACAACATCAAGATGGTTGTGACTCTGATCCACCCAATCGCGATGGACGACGGTCTGCGTTTCGCAATCCGTGAAGGCGGCCGTACCGTTGGCGCGGGCGTTGTTGCTAAAGTTCTGGGCTAATTAATTATCCCCGAATTAAAAAAGGACGCTTCGGCGTCCTTTTTTGTTTTGTGCTGCTCAGGTGTTGTCACAAACTTTCGCATTTTTTGCCTGCACCCGCCCCGTATTCTGGCGTTTGTGCTATTGTAATCATAACCATTCTCACTTACACTTTGCGCATAATTTGAACGGGAGTCTCTATGTACGTTTGTTTATGTAATGGTGTAAGCGACAAAAAAATACGTCAGGCCGTTCGCCAGTTTCAGCCACAGTCATTTCAGCAGCTTCGCAAATTTGTTCCGGTTGGAAATCAATGCGGTAAATGTGTACGTGCTGCACGTGAAATCATGCAGGACGAGTTGATGCAGATCCCGGAATACAAAGAGATCGCGTAAGCGCCCATCTTTTTTTTGACATCCCCGTAGCCCGATCTACGCTTCAATGAGTGGAAGCGGAGGGACTATATAATGAAAGGTGATGTTAAAATCATAAGTTATCTCAATAAATTATTGGGAAATGAGCTTGTCGCAATCAACCAGTACTTTCTTCACGCGAGAATGTTCAAAAACTGGGGACTTAAACGTCTGAACGACGTTGAGTACCATGAATCTATAGATGAGATGAAACACGCCGATAAATATATCGAGCGCATTTTATTCCTTGAAGGTATTCCAAACCTGCAGGATCTCGGCAAGCTGGGCATCGGTGAAGATGTCGAGGAGATGCTACGTTCCGACCTCAGGCTGGAACTTGAAGGTGCCAAAGATCTCCGTGAAGCCATTGCCTATGCCGACAGCGTTTTTGATTATGTCAGCCGTGACATGATGATTGAGATCCTTGCCGATGAAGAAGGCCATATAGACTGGCTGGAAACCGAGTTGGATTTGATCGATAAGCTGGGTATTCAAAACTATCTGCAGGCGCAAATCCGCGAAGAAAAAGAGTAGTTGATACAGGAAGGAAACCCTCCTTCCTGCCTCCTCACAGCGTTGCCCAGCAGAAACAGCCCCAGCCGCTCAGTGCCAGTGCCGGACCGAAAGGTATCGGGTCACCGAAATGCCCTTTTTTTTACCCACAGCAGAAGCCCGTAAAAGATCCCAGCGATTGACGCTACGTAAAGGATCACGGGTACCTCTCGCCAGCCGCACCAGGCGCCCACTGCCGCAAGCATCTTGAAATCCCCGTAACCGATCCCTTCTTTGTGACAGATTAAGCGGACCAGCCAGTAGAGCAGCCACAGAATTAAATAGCCGGCAGCGGCACCCACAATGGCGTCCTGGGAGGAAACAGGGCCAAAAAAGGCATTAAACAACAGGCCAACCCACAGTAACGGTAGCGTGAGCTTGTCGGGTAAAAGGTAATGCTGCAGATCGATCACGCTGAGTGCGAGTACAAACCAAAAGAACAGAAAAAGCGCCAGTGACATTATCATTGATGCTGGATGGAGGGCATAGCAAATGACGGCCATCATCGCACAAAGCCCTTCCAGCAAGGGATAGCGTGTTGAAACAGGCTGGCCGCAGTGGCGACATTTCCCTTTGAGAAGCATCCAGCCGAGCAGGGGAACCGTGTCGTACCAGAACAGTGGGGTTTGACACTGGCAGCACCGGGAGCCAGAGAACGTAAACTCTGACGTTGAACCCGCCTCGCCTGTCGAAGACGGTCGTAAAATCTCGGCAGGCAAACGCCAGGTGAGTATACCCATTGCGGTTCCTGACAGCAGGCCAATGATGAGAAACAGAGTAACCAGTGAGCTATCCATTTTATTTCACTCCGAGCGTCAGGCGCGTCAGGATTATAGTGTCCGTACCCTGTTCACTGGCGTGGAATTCAAGTTCCGCAATCCGCAGACCGTAGTCTCCCTGTAGCACTGCCAGCCAGTTCATAAAAGCGTCCATCCTGAGAGCGTCGGCCGATACAGTCAGTTCTCCGCTATCGGTGCGCTGGAGTTTTGCGGCAGTGCCCAGCATGTGCAAACTGCTTTTAACCTGATTCTCCAGGGAGCCTGATGGTCTCTTTTCCGGAAGAAGAGCTGCAGCCGAAACCTGTTTCTGCAACCACTGCAGATCGCGTTGCACCTTAGCATAGCGGGATTGCATGGTGTCCGTAGCCTGCTTCAGGGGCTGGTAGAGCCCAAACCAGAAAAGAATGCTGACACCGCAGACAAGCAGTGCGAGTAGCAGCCGCTGTTCACGCGGATCTTTTTGGTGAAACCATTCCTGAGCGCGTTTAATCATTTCGAATCGTCCATAATCCCTGTTCATGTTTATCGACTTTGAGTGAGTAGCCAGCCAGTTTTTGATTTAAAAACGCCTGGATCTGTTGCTCATCGCGGGTAGAAATAAAAAGACGTAAATCATTACGTGCCGGGTTATAACTCAACCCTTCCAGCGCCAGTTCCGGGAAAGCGGACAGATGAGCCTGAAGCTGTTGTAAGAGCAAATAGGGGGCAGGCGATCGTTGCTGTAGCTGCCTGGGTAAATAGGTACGCAGATTACGGGTATGCCTGTTTTCTGGAATATAACGTTGCCATTGCTGCGTCAGTGTGTGGCTCAGCTGTTTTTCATACTCCCGAAGTTGCAAATACACGACAGCCTGAGCCAGACACGCACTCACGGCTAACAGGAAAATGCTGCAAAGCGCCATGCGTTTGATATTGGTGTTCCAGAAAGAGCGCGGGGCTGGCGGGCGCATTTTCCCGTGCAAAAGGTTAGCGGGTGGTTCCTGTGTATAGAGTGTCAAACTATGACATGCGGGACGCGTTTCCTTCGCGGAAAGGCCAGCTGGCAGTGGACCGTAGCTGACGACCTCTTGCGGGGGATAATGCGCTAGCAGCTGTGCCAGCCAGGGTTCTGTCAGATGGGCAACACTGTTCTCATGCGTTCTGAGCAACCATCCACCGCTGTCTGATAATACCGTCCAGCCGCTTTCACAGGCTGGCAAGCGAAGGGCGTCAATCGTCGCATGCGTGACGTTAAAACCAGCCCCGGCAAAGAGACGAAGCTGGGACATAAGCCAGTCGGCGTCAACGCCAATGACGGAAACTCGCGTTCCCTCCCGAGAGAGTAGCGTCCAGTGCAGCGAGGGCATGCCTTCGTCCAGTGTTTCATCCGCAAGCCACTGAAGTTTTTGATCGGTCAGTTCGTAATTTTCGTCTGGGATGACGATTATTCTGCTCGTTGCCTTTTGGGCCGGAATAACGAGATGAGTGCATCCTGATGCCGGGCGTGCGGCAATCTCCGGCAACTGTTCTGTTGTCAGACTCTGAACCTGGCTGTAGCCACATCCATCATATTCCACCCATTCAAGGACGTTCGGCGTCGATCCAGAAAGGCGGATAAGCAGTTTCGTCGCAGGGACGTTAACTGCTTTATTGTTCGCTACTGCCATCCGTAAGCTGGCGTAAATAGAGTTTGAGTGTTTTAGTTTTTTCGTCATAAATGAAAAATGTGCGCATACCAAAGGTAAGGTCACCCTCATGAACCGTGGATGTGGTCAAAAAATAACTGCTGCTGGTTGTAATCTGTTTTTTAAGCGAATCCACCAGCGGTTTTGCTGCGCTGAAATCCTGTTGGGCCTGGTAAAGAAAATCCTCTACCTTTTCCCAGCCATTTACAGGACGTTTTTTCAGGAGCATTTTTGCATCTGACAAGCTGATATTGTTGAGGAAGAGGGCTGCCAGAAGCGGCGCTTGCTGCTCAGTAAGGGTATTGATATTAATGGCGAGGTCACTGCTGAATCGGGTGCAGATAAAAGGGGCGAGTTTTTGATAAAGCGCGTCAGTCATCCCTTTAATTTTGCGCACTTCTGTGGGTAAAAAGAGCACCTGACCGGCGGTCAGGTAGCCTGGCTGACTATGTTGATAGTATTCGTCTTCTGCACCTTTAACGCGCGTTGAGTCGTTATCATCGATGTAGTCTGCGATGGATTGTGCGATCTCTTCTGCCCGGTATTTTTCAACGGCGAGCTTCTCCAGTAGGGCATAAAACACGCTGATTTCATACGGTGGCGTCGCCAGTGGTTCTTCCGGCGTATTCTTCAGTGCGTTCAGGTTGTAGCAATGGTGCAGATCGTTTATCTGCCAGCTGACGTCGGTGTCGTCGCCAGGACTCTCCGAGTGGGTGAGTACGTCTCGAGGCTTCTCCTGAAAACGTGCCATAGATTGTGCTTCAGCGTAGAGCAGAGCGTATTTCCCCTGCAGGCTATCATTGATGCGCCGGGTGCGCTGGAGCTGAACCTGAAAACTTATCGTCATCTCTGCTGCCAGCGCAGCCATCAGCGCCAGAATCATTAAAACGATCAGCAATGCAGAACCTTTTTGCGTGTTCATTGCGTCGCTCCTGCAGGTTGGCTGGCGGCTTTTTTTTCCGGAAACCAGCCGGGCAGGACAACGTGTCGGGTTATTTCCGCTTTACCGTCACGCTCCAGCGTTATCGTGGCTGTCGTTGACACGCTCTTTTCATCCGCTGGCGTCATTGTTGCAGAAAAATGGGAGACATGATCCAGCAGTGGCTGTGGTGCCACGTCCTTTTCACTGTCGGATGAGTAGCGTACTGCACGGAATAATGTGTCGTTTTCGATATACCAGTGGACGGTCGTTAAAACGAACGTTGCCCCAAAAGGCATTGCGGGATCCCGGGTTTGTGTTGTGAAAATTACGCTCTCTTTTTCACACAAGAAGGGGAGCGGTGTTTGCCGGTTTTTCCGCGGGACATACTGCATTAAATCATTTTCAAGCATGAGCACGGTGTGCTGGATGGCCTCAAAATCATCGCCAGTCTTCTTGGCTCGCTGGTACTGTTCGGTTGCCTGGGAGAACACCTGAGAGGCCAGAAAGCTGAGCGTTGAGAAAATGACGATCGCCAGCATCACTTCCAGAAGCGTAAAGCCGTTGGGGACTTTACTCATGCTTCGCCTCCGTTTTCTTACTATCTGAAGACCAGGCATACAGGCTGAGGGTTCGGCCATCAGACGTTATCACCCTGGCCTCTTTCTGAAGCAAAGGAGACGAACTTTTTTTCCCTTCAACCAGTTGCCAGGAGAAGGTCTCATTTAATTGAGAAGAGGCTCCCTCTTTGGCGGCGAGTTGTCCGTAAGTCGAGGTCACGAGTACGTTGTCTGCAACCCAAAGCGCTAGCGTTTCCTGTTTTAACGTTTCCAGTGCTGAAAGCTGCCATTGCATACTGTTGAGGAGTGCAATAATGGCGGTCGCAAAAATAGCCATTGCCAGCAAGACTTCAAGCAGCAGCATTCCGCTTTGTTGTTTCATTGCGGTTCCTTAAAGCGAATGACCTCAAGCGGCAGCGCGCCGTGTGAGTGCAGAATGGCGATTTTTTCGCCATCTTTAGCGTTGAAAACCACTGAAAAGGGAGTGACTTGTCCATCGGGCAGGATGACGATTTGCGGCTTGGCCTCCTCCGACGACGGTGTCACGTCAGGCCTGGCCGGTGCGTCCCAATCGCCGCGTAACGGCAAATTGTCATTGTTTGCTATTTCCTGCCACTGCCATTCACCGGTGCGATCCTTTTTCGGTGCATAGAAAAGCCAGCCGTCAGTAGTGAGCTGAAGGCCGACAGTATGTTTTTCCAGTAGCGCCACGTCTGACATGTATTTTGCTGTCTGTCTGAGGACATCGATCTGCCGCAGTAGCTTTCCGGTAGCGCTCAGCCTGTCACTTTGCATAGCGACAACGCCGGCTGCCGCCAGGGCGATGATGACCATAACCAGCATCACCTCCAGCAGTGTGAATCCTTTCTGATGGGCCATTTTTAGCGTGACTTTTTATCGTTATCCCAGTTGTGGATATCATCCTCGGTGCCGGTTTCAGCATCAGGACCTGTGGACATGATATCGATCGCGCCATGCTCACCCGGGCTAATCAGGATGTAGTCATTCCCCCACGGATCGGCGGGCAGACGGCGGATATAACCGTCCGGGTTGTAGTTTTCAGCCCGGGGAGCTTGCGCTGGGGCGGTAATAAGCGCCTCCAGGCCCTGTTCTGTTGTGGGATAACGATGATTATCCAGCTTGTACATATCCAGCGCATTTTCGAGAGCAATAATATCGCTGGCGGCTTTTTGCCGGTCTGCCCGATCCTTATTGCCCATTAAGTTAGGCACCACCAGGCTGGCCAGAACCCCCATAATCACGATGACGACCATCAATTCCATAAGCGTGAAACCACGCTGCCTTTCCTTTTTCTGCGCTTCCATGATTTTTCCTTAATTGATCAATGAGTTGAGTTGTAATATGGGCTGCATGATCGAGACAACGATAAACAAAACGATCGCTGCCATGACAACAATCAGCGCCGGTTCAAAAATCGCCAGGGTCAGCGAAATGCGATTTTGCAGCTGCACCTCCTGGTTATTTGTTGCACGCTGCATGAGTTCCCCGAGCTGGCCGCTTTTTTCCCCGGAAGCAATCATGTAAATCATCATGGGGGGAAATATTTGCGTCTGCTTCAGGGACTGGCTGATGCTATTTCCCTGGCGCACACTTTCTGCTGCGTCGCTGAGCCGCTGTCCAATTTCACGGTTGCCCACACCTTCTGCTGAGAGCGACATCCCTTCCAGGAGTGGAATACCGCTGCGATTGAGAATACTCAGGGCGCGCAGATAACGGGCGCTATTGATCGCGCAGACCAGCGGGGAGGTAATGCGAAACGCGATGAGCCAGCGATGAAAATGATCCCGGTTTTTCCCGCGCTTCAGCCAGAAAGAGAATAGCGTTCCACCACAGATCAGCGTCAGTGCGATCCAGGGACCGTATGTCGACAGAAAGTGACTAATAGCCAGTAACGTTCGGGTGGAAAGCGGTAGCTCATGCTTAAGATGAGTGAACTGCGCGGCGACCTTCGGTACCACCGTGGTAAGCAAAATGATAACGACCAGAATGGCGACCGTGGTGAGCAGGGCAGGGTAAATCAACGCCTGTGTGAGTTTGCTGCGCATTTGCTGACGTGCTTCATTATATTCGGCCAGCCTTTCAAGAACGGCGCCCAGCTGGCCGACCGTCTCTCCCGCTTTTACCAGGGTGCAAAAGACCGTATCAAACAGACGAGGGTGGGCTTGCATGGCCACAGAGAGGGGCTTTCCCTCCAGAACGGCGAGATGCAGAGAAGTGATGACGTCGGCCAGTTTTTTATTTTCTTTTTGCTGCTGAACAACGGCGAGCGCTTCATCCAGCGGCAACGCCGCGGCGATCAGCGTCGCCAGCTGACGCGTAAAAAGCGTTAATTCGCTGTGGCTGATTCGTGTCGAAAAAGCCCTGAGGGTGACCCTGGGCCGCTGCCGTTTTAGCGTTTGCGGTAATAACCCCTGGCTACGCAACTGCGCGACCATATCTCTTTCACTCGCGGCCTCACTCAGCCCCGTATGGCGGTTTCCCCGCGCGTCCGTCGCCGTCCAGTGAAATTTCATTGGCGCCCATCCGCTGGAGTCTGACCTTCAGAGGTCACCCGCAGAATTTCTTCAAGTGAGGTCATCCCTTCTGCCGCTACGCGAAGACCGTTTGCCAGCAGGCTGAGGTGATGACGACGCTGGATCTCTTCCAACTGCCTTTCATGGCGCTCATTGTGAATAGCGTCACGCAGTTCTGGTGTGGCGAGCAGCAGTTCATGGATAGCCATGCGCCCCTGATAGCCGCTTTGTCTGCAAGCGGTGCAACCCTTTGCTTGCCAGAGATGAGATGCATTAATCCCATGGGCTTGCAGGAGCTGTTGCTCCTGAGGCCGCACGGCGTGAGCCGTTTTACAGTGAGGGCATAGCCGTCTGACCAGACGTTGGGCAATCACCCCAACGAGCGAGGAAGAGAGAAGGAACGGCTCAACGCCCATATCCCGTAATCGCGTTACGGCACCGCACGCGCTATTGGTGTGGAGAGTGGAAAGCACCAGATGCCCGGTCAAAGAAGCCTGAACCGCAATTTGAGCGGTTTCGTTATCGCGAATTTCTCCTACCATGACGACATCAGGATCCTGACGTAAAATAGCGCGTAGTCCGCGGGAAAATGACATATCTACGCGGCTATTAACCTGGGTTTGTCCGATACCTTCCAGTTCGTATTCAATTGGGTCCTCTACCGTAAGCACATTGCGTTCTGGGCTATTTAGCGCGGAGAGAATGGCGTAGAGCGTGGTGCTTTTCCCGGAGCCCGTTGGCCCCGTGACCAGAATAATACCGTGGGGAAGGGCAAGCAGATTCTTCAGACTGTGTGTGTCTGCCGCTGACATATCCAGTTTATCGATGGATAAGCGCAGACTACTTTTATCCAACAGACGCAGAACAACACGTTCGCCATGCTGCGACGGGAGCGTCGACACACGGACATCCACATTTCGCTGACCAATTTTTAAGGTAATGCGTCCATCCTGCGGCAGCCTTTTTTCGGCAATATCCAGTTTGGCCATGATTTTGATACGTGAGATGAGTAAGGCCGCCAGTTTTTTATTCGGCTGAACCACCGGGCGCAAGATGCCATCAACCCGGAAGCGGATACTCATCGCTTTTTCAAACACTTCAATATGAATATCTGAGGCGTGTTCTTTAATTGCTTCGCTGAGCACGGCATTAATAAGCCTGATAACCGGCGCGTCCGACTGCTCGTTCAGCAGATCTTCATTCGTTGGGATCTCTTCAGAGAGAGTATTGAGATCGTCGGAATTATTAATATCTTCGGCAATTAACTGGGCTGACCCGCTGTTCTGTTGGTAAATAAGTTCCAGCTTTTCGGCAAACTGCTGCGGGGGGAGCCGGGTAAAACAGGTGCACTCTGGCGCAACGGATGCGAACTCGAGCAGATGCTCAAGTGTGGCATCTGTCGAGTAGAAGAGAGTCTCTCCTTGTAAGGCAATGCCATAGCGCTGCGCTTTTTTCCATGCGTGCTGACTCATTCCGTTCGACCTTCCCTGAACGGATTTTTGGCGTCCGGTGTTGCCGGTGCATTATTAAAAGCCCGATCTTCAAGCTCTTTGATGTTGTCGACGTTAATCAGTGTTTCACTTTGCTTTTCTCGTCTCTCTTTTTGCAGATCTTTGAAATTGGTGTATTTCTCACGTGAGAGTGAACGATAGACCTCATCGTCTCTGATAATGGTCGGGCGGATAAAGACCATCAGGTTACGTTTGCTTTTCTCATTGGATGTGTAGCGGAAAAGCTGTCCCACCAAAGGGATATCGCCCAGTAGGGGAACTTTTGAAACTTCTTGCTTACTGGCGTCATCCATCAAACCGCCAAGCACAACGGTTTCGCCACTTTTCACCAGGACGGCATTCTGTATTGTTCGGGTGTTGAAGGTTGGGCCGAGCGAGGAAGAGCTTGTCGATGTGTCGACGCTGGAAACCTCTTGCTCGATCTCCATCAGAACAGAATCACCCTCGTTAATCTGCGGGGTGACTTTTAACTTGGTCCCCACCGTCTTACGCTCGACGGTATTGTAAATATTATCGCCGGAGGTCGTCTGGGAACCGGAAAGTACGGGCACATCCTGCCCGACGTTGAAGGCTGCTTCTTTATTATCAAGCGTAACGATGCTGGGCGTAGACAGGATGTCGTTTTTGTTGTCGGTATTGAGTGCTGTGAGGAGCACCCCCCAGTCGCCGTTGAAAAAACCTGCCGCAAGGCCGTTATAATTACTGAAGAGGTTGTAAGCTGGGTTATCGCTGGTGATCCCTCCGTTTGCTTTGAATTCACCCACGCCCTGTGCCGCGTTAAAGATTGGCAGGCCAGTTTTGGTAAACTGTTGTCCACCAACGTTTTTCTCAGCCCACTGTACACCCAGGTTCAGACCTTTACCGTCCTGCACTTCAACGATAATCGCTTCCACCAGAACCTGTGCACGACGAATATCCAGCTTAGCGATAACCTCATCGAGTTGCTGGAGAATACCCTGATCGGCGGTCACAACCAGTGAGTTGGTTTGTTCATCTGCAGTAATAGAGATATCGCGGCTGCTGCTGGTTGCCGTATTGGTTGTGCCACTTTTGCCATCTTTCAGTTTTTGCGTGACACCGGTTAAAACGTCAACAAGCTTATCCGCTTTGGCATATTTCAGGTACCATACCCGCGTGTTTCCTTGCCCTTGCTCCTGGGTATCAAGACGTTTTACCAACTCAGTAATTCTTGCGCGGGCGCGTTCTGAGCCTCTGATAATCAGCGCATTGCTTCTTTTATCGGCAACGATGTGCGTTTGGAGTGTCGCAGGTTGTGCCTCTTTTGCGTTCTCACGCGACAGCGTGTTAAGGACATCGGCAAGATCGACAGCGGAAGCATATTTCAGCGGGATAATTTGCTCTTGCTCGTCACCCATGACATCGACACGTTTAATGACTTCCAGCATGCGATTGACGGTTGATGCTTTGCCGGTAATGACCAGCGCATTAGAGGGCTCATAATGCGAGACGTTACCGACATTACCGCCATCGAGCATTTGACGAAGCAGAGGAGACAGCGATCGCGCTGGAACATTTTCCAGAGAAACAATACGTGTCACCAGTTCATCACCCTTGCCGGGCTGCGTGTTACTGGTAAGCTTTCCTGGAAGATTTTTCACGGTTTCTGAACGCACGACTTTCAGCAGGCCATTATCAAGAGTGATAAGTGAAAAGCCATAAAGGTCGAGCACGCTCAGGAAAAATTGATAGTATTCCTCTTTATTAAAGGTATCTACGCTTCTGACGGAAATGGATGCTTTAACATCGGGATCAATCAGAATCGTTTTCCCCATGTTTTGTCCCACGATGTTGACAAACGTTTGAATGTCCGCACCGTTAAAATTCGCCGTGTAATCAGCTGAATATCCGGGCTTAGCGGTAGCGATGAGCAAAAAAAACAGCGAAAGCGCTTTCAGTCGCTGGCTTGCGGAGGTTCCATCCATTTATTTATCCTGACCGTCCTGGAATTGTTGAACAGCAACATTAATTAGTTTTGGTGATGCATTTCGCAAGAGGGTAATCTGAGCCGTCTGCAGATGTCTAAGTGCCTCCTGCGCCTGGGGTATATTCACCTGTTGCGTTAAAGACATATTGTTAAGCTGAATAGCAATGTCACCAGGTGCAATGGCTGTCCGTGAAAATAATTCTGTATTACCGCGAGGTAAAAGGCGCAATCCTCGCAAGACATTTTTATCAACGACAGGAATCGCTTCAATAAAATCTGACAATGTGACATCTGTTGGTGCCGGCTGCTCGTTCACTTTTTCTGGCGTTGCGGCAGGTGGCGTCAGTTCGGTAAGCAGCGTAAGCTGCGCGGTGTTTCCGCCTGAGGAGAAAAACACCTGGTTCTTAGTGATATCAATGATGCGCGTGCTGTTGGATGATTTAAGCACATCATCAATAGAATAGACATTCTGTTCCCCCCCTTCCTGCAGAATGGCCCGGGACGATAATTTATCCGAACTATGAATAATACCGCTTAAATGGATATGGGACAGAGTATCTACGTTGCCACTCACTAATGGGGGCGCGTCAATGCGATTATTGACTGACGATGATAAATTCCATTTATATTTTTCATTAAAATTATTCAATGGCGTGATGATATCCTCATTAATCAGCGACGCTTTGTTATTACCCCACTGTATATATGCTGAGTAAATGAAGATAAAGACACCCATAGCGCTAGTCAATATAATCATAAGGCTCAGGGTGCGATACGATAACGCATTTTTCACTAAGGGAGAGATGGTTGCCATGAAATCACTTTTAAGAATGACTAAGAGTGAACGTGTTTCTTGTTTAAGTCCGTCATAATATAATCAGTCACTGGCACGCAGCAAGTCATATGCAATATATATCCCTGTTTTAGGAATGGAATAATTTTCGAGGTAATGCGGCTATTCATGGATGAGCTAAATACTTTTTATACTACGCGGCATTGTCTGATTCGGGACAGCATGTTTTCCACGTTAATTCAGGAACAATGGCTAATATTGCAGGGCGGTAAAGGGGCAGGAAAAAGTGTGCTTGCGCAAGGGGTGATTAGCGCGTGGCCTTATCGCGCGCTCACCATCAGCCCTTTGAACCGAAAAGGTTACCTGTGGGAGTGGGTGATTATTGCGGATTCGCAGACGGATAACAGTCTGGCGGGAAAAATATTCCCTGTTGAGAAGCTCTGGGAGGAACTGTACAGCGCGGGGACCGTGATACACGGCAGTATGCCGCTGTTTGTCCTGGAAGATGGACACCGAATCTCCAGGGGGCTTGTTTCAACGATTCTGGCGTTTATGACCATGATGCCGCAAGCCCGATTGCTACTTACAGGGATATTCAACCGTCGTCAGCAGCGCGAGTTACGGGTATTACAGCCGGTATGGTTTGAGATACCCGCGCCGGACAGTAAAGATTACCGCAAGGTGATCTCCTCTCATGCAGGCATTGGCCCTGAGACAACCAACACTCTTCCGGAACAATTTATCAGACGATGCATGAGACGTTGCGATGGCAATCTTCATCTTGCTGCGCGACTGGGAGGGGTTATTCGTCGTAATAAGATGGAGGGGGAGGAACATGCCGCCTCTATTATTGACGCTTCTCTTCAGCGTGAGGCGTTGCGTTACCTGCCCGCACCTGGCCGTCAGGGCGTAACCTGGTTGCTGCTGTTGGTGTTAACGGTGTTATGTGGTGGAGGAGGCGTATACTTCGCCAGGCCTCTTTCCCGCTGGCTGCCACCGCTCACAACGTTGCTTCCTGTAGAATTCTCAAGACCTGTCTCAACACATGCGCGACTGATGGCAGAGACGATGTCTACCAATGAATCGCTCAGTTTACTGTTTAGCGTCTGGGGGTATGAGGTAGACAAAGGAGAAGCCTGGTGCGATCAGGCATACCGGGGCGGGATGGCCTGCCTTTCCGGCACCGAAACGCTTGAAACACTGTTGTCTGACGGACTTCCCTGGGTCGCCACCCTGAAAGCAGGTAGCGCCAGTTTCCCTGTCGTCGTGATCGGGGGAGGAGAGAACACGCTTACCGTGCTGTCAGGAAATCAAACATGGATCCTTGATAAGGCATGGTTCAGCCATGTCTGGACAGGGAATGTGACGCGAATGTGGAAGCCATCGCCCGACGGCAACGCAAGCATAACAAAGAAGAGTAGCACCGATGACATTGTCTGGCTTGATACGATGCTGAGCCGCGTGCTGAATGTCGAGGCGGAAGGGACGGGAGAATGGAGTTCGCTGCTAACTGAGAAGGTCCGCCAGTTTCAGGCGCAAAATAAGATTAAAGTCGATGGTGTGATGGGACAGTTGTCACTTATCAGGCTATGGCAAGCCCTGGGTGAAAGTCCAACGTTGATTCAGGAAAGAGGGACGATATGAGCGAGCAAACGGAAACCTCTTTGCAGCCCAAAGTACGCTTTGTCCGGCCAGATATGCCGCGCCCGCTTTGGGCGGGGATATGCATCGCATTGTCCTGGCTTTTATATAGTGTGGGTTGCGCGGTCGTCGGGTATTACCTGTACCGCGGGATTGCTCTGCACGCGTCTTCATCACCAGAGCCTCAGCATTATCGGCTTTCTGAGGAGCACTATATCTATAAGAAGCGTCCCTTGCCGGTGCCGGTGGAAGAGACGGATGTTAGTGTGTCGGAGGAAAGCGACGCTGAGCATCCGGTTGCTCCCGGGGAAAAGGGCGATCTTGAAGCGCGTATTAAGCAGGCGATAGCAGATATTGACCAGTAGTGTACGTGTCTTGCAAAAGGTTGGTTATTATCGACACAGTCGACTTGCATTAAGCCTGTAAATACGTATAATACGCGGGCTTGTCGTAATTGACGGCTGGTTCGATATGAACCTGGGTAGCGCATTTTGTTACTCAACAATGCTCCCAATTGGGGAGCTACGTAAGAACGGTTACACTCTCCCATCAATCGTAATGGGTTTGAGGAGTAATCATTTTCGTTTATAAAATAATTGGAGCTCTGGTCTCATGCAGAACCAAAGAATCCGTATCCGCCTTAAAGCGTTTGATCATCGTCTGATCGATCAATCAACCGCGGAAATCGTCGAGACTGCTAAGCGCACTGGTGCGCAAGTCCGTGGTCCGATCCCGCTGCCGACCCGCAAAGAGCGCTTTACCGTTCTGATCTCTCCGCACGTTAACAAAGACGCGCGTGATCAGTACGAAATCCGCACTCACAAGCGTCTGGTTGACATCGTTGAGCCAACTGAGAAAACCGTTGATGCTCTGATGCGTCTGGATCTGGCTGCCGGTGTAGACGTGCAGATCAGCCTGGGTTAATCAGGTCATCGAGCGATTGAGAGGTTGAAACAATGATTGGTTTAGTCGGTAAAAAAGTGGGTATGACCCGCATCTTCACTGAAGATGGCGTTTCTATCCCAGTAACCGTAATCGAAGTTGAAGCAAACCGCGTTACTCAGGTTAAAGATCTGGCTAACGATGGCTACCGCGCTATTCAGGTTACCACTGGTGCTAAAAAAGCTAACCGTGTAACCAAACCAGAAGCGGGTCACTTCGCTAAAGCTGGCGTAGAAGCTGGCCGTGGTCTGTGGGAATTCCGTCTTGCTGAAGGCGAAGAGTTCACCGTAGGTCAGGACATTAGCGTTGAGCTGTTTGCTGACGTTAAAAAAGTTGACGTAACCGGTACCTCTAAAGGTAAAGGTTTTGCTGGTACCGTTAAGCGCTGGAACTTCCGTACCCAGGACGCTACCCACGGTAACTCCTTGTCTCACCGCGTTCCGGGTTCTATCGGTCAGAACCAGACTCCGGGCAAAGTGTTCAAAGGCAAGAAAATGGCAGGTCAGCTGGGTAACGAACGTGTAACCGTTCAGAGCCTGGACGTAGTACGTGTTGACGCTGAGCGCAACCTGCTGCTGGTTAAAGGTGCGGTCCCGGGTGCAACCGGTAGCGACCTGATCGTTAAACCAGCTGTGAAGGCGTAAGGGGATAGCAATGGAATTAGTATTGAAAGACGCGCAGAGCGCGCTGACTGTTTCCGAAACTACCTTCGGTCGTGATTTCAACGAAGCGCTGGTTCACCAGGTTGTTGTTGCTTATGCAGCTGGTGCTCGTCAGGGTACTCGTGCTCAGAAGACTCGTGCTGAAGTAACTGGTTCTGGCAAAAAGCCATGGCGCCAGAAAGGTACCGGCCGTGCGCGTTCAGGTTCTATCAAGAGCCCGATCTGGCGTTCAGGTGGCGTGACCTTCGCTGCGCGTCCACAGGACCACAGTCAAAAAGTTAACAAAAAGATGTACCGCGGCGCGCTGAAAAGCATCCTGTCCGAACTGGTACGTCAGGATCGTCTGATCGTTGTCGAGAAGTTCTCTGTAGAAGCGCCTAAAACTAAGCTGCTGGCTCAGAAACTGAAAGACATGGCTCTGGAAGATGTGCTGATCATCACCGGTGAGCTGGACGAGAACCTGTTCCTGGCCGCACGTAACCTGCACAAGGTTGACGTACGCGATGCGACTGGTATCGACCCGGTTAGCCTGATCGCCTTCGACAAAGTCGTAATGACTGCTGATGCTGTTAAGCAAGTTGAGGAGATGCTGGCATGATTCGTGAAGAACGTCTGCTGAAGGTGCTTCGCGCACCGCACGTTTCTGAAAAAGCGTCTACTGCGATGGAAAAAACAAACACCATCGTTCTCAAAGTTGCTAAAGACGCGACCAAAGCAGAGATCAAAGCTGCTGTGCAGAAACTGTTTGAAGTCGAAGTCGAAGTCGTTAACACCCTGGTTGTTAAAGGGAAAGTTAAACGTCACGGACAGCGTATCGGTCGTCGTAGCGACTGGAAAAAAGCTTACGTCACCCTGAAAGAAGGCCAGAACCTGGACTTCGTTGGCGGCGCTGAGTAAGTCGGAGGAGTAATACAATGGCAGTTGTTAAATGTAAACCGACATCTCCGGGTCGTCGCCACGTAGTTAAAGTGGTTAACCCTGAGCTGCACAAGGGCAAACCTTTTGCTCCGTTGCTGGAAAAAAACAGCAAATCCGGTGGTCGTAACAACAATGGCCGTATCACCACTCGTCACATCGGTGGTGGCCACAAGCAGGCTTATCGTATTGTTGACTTCAAACGCAACAAAGACGGTATCCCAGCAGTTGTTGAACGTCTTGAGTACGATCCGAACCGTTCCGCGAACATCGCGCTGGTTCTGTACAAAGATGGCGAACGCCGTTACATCCTGGCCCCTAAAGGCCTGAAAGCTGGCGACCAGATTCAGTCTGGCGTTGATGCTGCAATCAAAGCAGGTAACACCCTGCCGATGCGCAATATCCCGGTTGGTTCTACCGTTCATAACGTAGAAATGAAACCAGGTAAAGGCGGTCAGCTGGCGCGTTCCGCGGGTACTTACGTTCAGATCGTTGCGCGCGACGGTGCTTATGTCACCCTGCGTCTGCGTTCTGGTGAAATGCGTAAAGTCGAAGCAGACTGCCGCGCTACTCTGGGCGAAGTTGGCAATGCTGAGCATATGCTGCGCGTTCTGGGTAAAGCAGGTGCTGCACGCTGGCGTGGTGTTCGTCCTACCGTTCGCGGTACTGCGATGAACCCAGTCGACCACCCACATGGTGGTGGTGAAGGTCGTAACTTTGGTAAGCACCCGGTAACTCCGTGGGGCGTTCAGACCAAAGGTAAGAAGACCCGCAGCAACAAGCGTACTGATAAATTTATCGTACGTCGCCGTAGCAAATAATTTTAGAGGATAAGCCATGCCACGTTCTCTCAAGAAAGGTCCTTTTATTGACCTGCACTTGCTGAAGAAGGTAGAGAAAGCGGTGGAAAGCGGAGACAAGAAGCCCCTGCGCACTTGGTCCCGTCGTTCAACGATCTTTCCTAACATGATCGGTTTGACCATCGCTGTCCATAATGGTCGTCAGCACGTTCCAGTCTTTGTTACCGACGAAATGGTTGGTCACAAACTGGGTGAATTCGCACCGACTCGTACTTATCGCGGCCACGCTGCTGATAAAAAAGCGAAGAAGAAATAAGGTAGGAGGAAGAGATGGAAACTTTAGCTCAACATCGCCATGCTCGTTCTTCTGCACAGAAGGTTCGCCTTGTTGCTGACCTGATTCGCGGTAAGAAAGTGTCGCAGGCCCTGGACATCCTGACCTATACCAACAAGAAAGCTGCGGTATTGGTCAAGAAAGTACTGGAATCTGCCATTGCTAACGCTGAACACAACGATGGCGCTGACATCGACGATCTGAAAGTCGCGAAAATTTTCGTAGATGAAGGCCCAAGCATGAAGCGCATTATGCCGCGTGCGAAAGGTCGTGCAGATCGCATCCTGAAGCGCACCAGCCACATTACTGTGGTTGTGTCCGATCGCTGAGACTCTGGAGACTAGCAATGGGTCAGAAAGTACATCCTAATGGTATTCGCCTGGGTATTGTAAAACCATGGAACTCTACCTGGTTTGCGAACACCAAAGAATTCGCTGACAACCTGGACAGCGATTTTAAAGTACGTCAGTACCTGACTAAGGAACTGGCTAAAGCGTCTGTATCTCGTATCGTTATCGAGCGTCCAGCTAAGAGCATCCGTGTGACTATTCACACTGCTCGTCCTGGCATCGTTATCGGTAAGAAAGGCGAAGACGTAGAAAAACTGCGCAAGGTCGTAGCGGATATCGCTGGCGTTCCTGCACAGATCAATATCGCTGAAGTTCGTAAGCCTGAACTGGACGCTAAATTGGTTGCTGACAGCATCACTTCTCAGCTGGAACGTCGTGTTATGTTCCGTCGTGCTATGAAGCGTGCTGTACAGAACGCAATGCGTCTGGGCGCTAAGGGTATCAAAGTTGAAGTTAGCGGCCGTCTGGGCGGCGCGGAAATCGCACGTACCGAATGGTACCGTGAAGGTCGCGTACCGCTGCACACTCTGCGTGCTGACATCGACTACAACACCTCTGAAGCGCACACCACTTACGGTGTAATCGGCGTTAAGGTATGGATCTTCAAAGGTGAGATCCTGGGTGGTATGGCTGCTGTTGAACAACCGGAAAAACCGGCTGCTCAACCTAAAAAGCAGCAGCGTAAAGGCCGTAAATAAGGAGCGTCGCTGATGTTACAACCAAAGCGTACAAAATTCCGTAAAGTGCACAAAGGCCGCAACCGTGGTCTGGCGCAGGGTACGGATGTTAGCTTCGGCACTTTCGGTCTGAAAGCTGTTGGCCGTGGTCGTCTGACTGCACGTCAGATCGAAGCAGCACGTCGTGCAATGACCCGTGCAGTTAAGCGTCAAGGTAAGATCTGGATCCGTGTATTCCCGGACAAACCGATCACCGAGAAGCCGCTGGAAGTTCGTATGGGTAAAGGTAAAGGTAACGTGGAGTACTGGGTTGCCTTGATCCAACCGGGCAAAGTCCTTTATGAAATGGACGGTGTTCCGGAAGAGCTGGCCCGTGAAGCCTTCGGCCTGGCAGCAGCGAAACTGCCTATCAAAACCACCTTTGTAACTAAGACGGTGATGTAATGAAAGCAAAAGAGCTGCGTGAAAAAAGCGTTGAAGAGCTGAACGCTGAGCTGCTGAACCTGCTGCGTGAGCAGTTCAACCTGCGTATGCAGGCTGCAAGTGGCCAGCTGCAACAGACTCACCTGCTGAAGCAAGTGCGTCGCAATGTTGCACGCGTTAAGACTTTACTGACTCAGAAGGCGGGTGCGTAATGACCGATAAAATCCGTACTCTGCAAGGTCGTGTTGTTAGCGACAAAATGGAGAAATCCATTGTTGTAGCTATCGAACGTATTGTGAAACACCCGATCTACGGTAAATTCATCAAGCGTACGACCAAACTGCACGTACATGACGAGAACAACGAATGTGGTATCGGCGACAAGGTTGAAATCCGTGAATGCCGTCCACTGTCCAAGACTAAGTCCTGGACGCTGGTTCGCGTTGTAGAGAAAGCGGTTCTGTAATACAGTACGCATTCTCAATACGAATAAACGGCTCAGCGATGAGCCGTTTATTTTTTCTACCCATATTGCAGAAGCGGTGTTATAATGCCGCGCCCTCGATATGGGGCTTTTTAACGGCTCTGATTTTAGAGTCTCAGGTAGTAGTTGACATTAGCGGAGCACTAAAATGATCCAAGAACAGACTATGCTGAACGTCGCCGACAACTCCGGTGCACGTCGCGTAATGTGTATCAAGGTTCTGGGTGGCTCGCACCGTCGCTACGCAGGCGTAGGCGACATCATCAAGATCACCATCAAAGAAGCAATTCCACGTGGTAAGGTCAAAAAAGGTGATGTGCTGAAAGCGGTAGTGGTGCGCACCAAGAAGGGTGTTCGTCGCCCTGACGGTTCTGTCATTCGCTTCGATGGTAATGCATGCGTTATTTTGAACAATAACAGCGAGCAGCCTATCGGCACGCGTATCTTTGGGCCGGTAACTCGTGAACTTCGTACTGAGAAGTTCATGAAAATTATCTCTCTGGCACCAGAAGTACTCTAAGGAGCGAATCATGGCAGCGAAAATCCGTCGTGATGACGAAGTTATCGTGTTAACCGGTAAAGATAAAGGTAAACGCGGTAAAGTAAAAAATGTTCTGTCTTCCGGCAAACTCGTCGTTGAAGGTATCAACCTGGTTAAGAAACATCAGAAGCCGGTTCCGGCCCTGAACCAACCAGGTGGCATCGTTGAAAAAGAAGCTGCTATTCAGGTTTCTAACGTTGCAATCTTCAATGCGGCTACCGGCAAGGCTGACCGTGTAGGCTTTAGATTCGAAGACGGCAAAAAAGTCCGTTTCTTCAAGTCTAACAGCGAAACTATCAAGTAATTTGGAGTAGTACGATGGCGAAACTGCATGATTACTACAAAGACGAAGTAGTTAACAAACTCATGACTGAGTTTAACTACAATTCTGTCATGCAAGTCCCTCGGGTCGAGAAGATCACCCTGAACATGGGTGTTGGTGAAGCGATCGCTGACAAGAAACTGCTGGATAACGCAGCAGCTGACCTGACAGCAATCTCCGGTCAAAAACCGCTGATCACCAAAGCACGCAAATCTGTTGCAGGCTTCAAAATCCGTCAGGGCTATCCGATCGGCTGTAAAGTAACTCTGCGTGGCGAACGCATGTGGGAGTTCTTTGAGCGCCTGATCACTATTGCTGTTCCACGTATCCGTGACTTCCGTGGCTTGTCCGCTAAGTCTTTCGACGGTCGTGGTAACTACAGCATGGGTGTCCGTGAGCAGATCATCTTCCCAGAAATCGACTACGATAAAGTCGACCGCGTGCGTGGTTTGGATATTACCATTACCACTACTGCGAAATCTGACGAAGAAGGCCGTGCTCTGCTGGCTGCCTTTGACTTCCCGTTCCGCAAGTAAGGTAGGGTTACTGAATGGCTAAGCAATCAATGAAAGCACGCGAAGTAAAGCGCGTAGCTTTAGCTGATAAATTCTTCGCTAAACGCGCTGAACTGAAAGCGATCATTTCTGATGTGAACGCTTCCGACGAAGATCGTTGGAATGCGGTTCTCAAGCTGCAGTCTCTGCCGCGTGATTCCAGCCCGTCTCGTCAGCGTAACCGCTGTCGTCAAACAGGTCGTCCACATGGTTATGTGGGCAAGTTTGGGTTGAGCCGTATCAAACTGCGTGAAGCCGCCATGCGCGGTGAAGTGCCAGGCTTGAAAAAGGCTAGCTGGTAATTACCAATTGAATCACGGGAGTAAAGACAGATGAGCATGCAAGATCCGATCGCGGATATGCTGACCCGTATCCGTAACGGTCAGGCCGCGAACAAAGTTGCGGTCACCATGCCTTCCGCCAAGCTGAAAGTGGCAATTGCCAACGTGCTGAAGGAAGAAGGTTTTATCGAAGATTTTAAAGTTGAAGGCGACACCAAGCCGGAACTGGAACTTACTCTCAAGTATTTCCAGGGTAAAGCTGTTGTAGAAAGCATTCAGCGTGTCAGCCGCCCAGGCCTGCGCATCTATAAGAAAAAAGATGAGCTGCCAAAAGTTATGGCTGGTCTTGGTATCGCAGTTGTTTCTACCTCTAAAGGTGTTATGACTGATCGTGCAGCGCGCCAGGCTGGTCTTGGTGGCGAAATTATCTGCTACGTAGCCTAATCGGAGGAAAGAATGTCTCGTGTTGCTAAAGCACCGGTCGTCATTCCTGCCGGCGTTGATGTTAAAATCGACGGTCAGGTTATTACGATCAAAGGTAAAAACGGCGAGCTGACTCGTACCCTCAACAAAGCTGTTGAAGTTAAACATGCAGATAACGCTCTGACCTTCGGTCCACGTGATGGTTTCGTGGATGGATGGGCTCAGGCTGGTACCGCGCGTGCCCTGCTGAACTCAATGGTTGTTGGTGTTACCGAAGGCTTCACTAAAAAGCTTCAGCTGGTTGGTGTAGGTTATCGTGCAGCGATCAAAGGGAATGCAGTAGGCCTGTCTCTGGGCTTCTCACACCCTGTTGAGCATCCGCTGCCGGCCGGTATCACTGCAGAATGTCCGACTCAAACTGAAATCGTGCTGAAAGGCGCTGATAAACAGCTGATCGGTCAGGTTGCAGCAGATCTGCGCGCCTACCGTCGTCCTGAGCCTTACAAAGGCAAGGGTGTTCGTTACGCCGACGAAGTCGTGCGTACCAAAGAGGCTAAGAAGAAGTAAGGTAACACTATGGATAAGAAATCTGCTCGTATCCGTCGTGCGACCCGCGCACGCCGCAAGCTCAAAGAGCTGGGTGCAACTCGCCTGGTGGTACATCGTACCCCGCGTCATATTTACGCACAGGTAATTGCACCGAACGGTTCTGAAGTTCTGGTAGCTGCTTCTACTGTAGAAAAAGCTATCTCAGAACAATTGAAGTACACCGGTAACAAAGACGCCGCTGCAGCTGTAGGTAAAGCTGTTGCTGAACGCGCTCTGGAAAAAGGCATCAGCAATGTTTCCTTTGACCGTTCCGGGTTCCAATATCATGGTCGTGTCCAGGCACTGGCAGATGCTGCCCGTGAAGCTGGCCTTCAGTTCTAAGGTAGAGGTGTAAGATGGCTCACATCGAAAAACAGGCTGGCGAACTGCAGGAAAAGCTGATCGCGGTAAACCGCGTATCTAAAACCGTTAAAGGTGGTCGTATTTTCTCCTTCACAGCTCTGACTGTAGTAGGCGATGGTAACGGTCGCGTTGGTTTTGGTTACGGTAAAGCGCGTGAAGTTCCAGCAGCGATCCAGAAAGCGATGGAAAAAGCCCGTCGCAATATGATTAACGTCGCGCTGAACAACGGCACCCTGCAACACCCTGTTAAAGGTGTTCACACGGGTTCTCGTGTATTCATGCAGCCAGCTTCAGAAGGTACCGGTATCATCGCCGGTGGTGCAATGCGCGCCGTTCTGGAAGTTGCTGGGGTTCATAACGTTCTGGCCAAAGCATATGGTTCCACCAACCCGATTAACGTGGTTCGTGCAACTATTGATGGCCTGGAAAATATGAATTCTCCAGAAATGGTCGCTGCCAAGCGTGGTAAATCCGTTGAAGAAATTCTGGGGTAATTGACCATGGCAAAGACTATTAAAATCACTCAAACCCGCAGTGCAATCGGTCGTCTGCCGAAACACAAGGCAACGCTGCTTGGCCTGGGTCTGCGTCGTATTGGTCATACCGTTGAGCGCGAGGATACTCCTGCTGTTCGTGGTATGGTCAACGCGGTTTACTTCATGGTTAAAGTTGAGGAGTAAGAGATGCGTTTAAATACTCTGTCTCCGGCCGAAGGCTCTAAAAAGGCGGGTAAACGCCTGGGTCGTGGTATCGGTTCTGGCCTCGGCAAAACCGGTGGTCGTGGTCACAAAGGTCAGAACTCTCGTTCTGGCGGTGGCGTACGTCGCGGTTTCGAGGGTGGCCAGATGCCACTGTACCGTCGTCTGCCGAAGTTCGGCTTCACCTCTCGCAAAGCAGCGATCACAGCGGAAATCCGTCTGTCTGACCTGGCGAAAGTTGAAGGCGGCGTTGTAGACCTGAACACGCTGAAAGCAGCAAACATTATCGGTATTCAGATCGAGTTCGCGAAAGTGATCCTGTCTGGTGAAGTTTCTACTCCGGTAACTGTTCGTGGCCTGCGTGTTACTAAAGGTGCTCGTGCTGCTATCGAAGCTGCTGGCGGTAAAATTGAGGAATAAGTAGCAGATGGCTAAGCAACCGGGATTAGATTTTCAAAGTGCCAAAGGTGGATTTGGCGAGCTGAAACGCAGACTGCTGTTTGTTATCGGCGCGCTGATTGTGTTCCGTATTGGCTCTTTTATTCCGATCCCTGGTATCGATGCCGCTGTACTTGCCAAACTGCTTGAGCAACAGCGAGGCACCATCATTGAAATGTTCAACATGTTCTCTGGTGGTGCTCTCAGCCGTGCTTCTATCTTCGCTCTGGGTATCATGCCGTATATTTCGGCATCGATTATTATCCAGCTGCTGACGGTCGTTCATCCGGCCCTGGCAGAATTGAAGAAAGAAGGGGAGTCTGGACGTCGTAAGATTAGTCAGTACACCCGTTACGGTACTCTGGTGCTGGCAATATTCCAGTCGATCGGTATTGCTACCGGTCTGCCGAATATGCCTGGTATGCAGGGCCTGGTATTAAACCCAGGCTTTGCATTCTATTTCACCGCTGTTGTTAGTCTGGTCACAGGGACGATGTTCCTGATGTGGCTCGGCGAACAGATTACTGAGCGTGGTATCGGTAACGGTATCTCAATCATTATCTTCGCCGGTATTGTTGCGGGTCTTCCGCCAGCCATCGCCCACACTATCGAGCAAGCGCGTCAAGGCGACCTGCACTTCCTCCTGTTGCTGTTGGTTGCAGTATTAGTATTTGCAGTGACGTTCTTTGTTGTCTTCGTTGAACGTGGTCAACGCCGCATTGTGGTGAACTACGCGAAACGTCAGCAAGGTCGTCGTGTCTATGCTGCACAGAGCACACATTTACCGCTGAAAGTGAATATGGCGGGGGTAATCCCGGCAATCTTCGCTTCCAGTATTATTCTGTTCCCGGCAACCATCGCGTCATGGTTCGGGGGCGGTACTGGTTGGAACTGGCTGACAACAATTTCGCTGTATTTGCAGCCTGGGCAACCACTTTATGTGTTACTCTATGCGTCTGCGATCATCTTCTTCTGTTTCTTCTACACGGCGTTGGTCTTCAACCCGCGTGAAACAGCAGATAACCTGAAGAAGTCCGGTGCATTTGTACCAGGAATTCGTCCGGGAGAGCAAACGGCGAAGTATATCGATAAAGTAATGACCCGCCTGACTTTGGTTGGTGCGCTTTATATTACTTTTATCTGCCTGATCCCGGAGTTCATGCGTGATGCAATGAAAGTACCGTTCTACTTCGGTGGGACCTCACTGCTTATCGTTGTTGTCGTGATTATGGACTTTATGGCTCAAGTGCAAACTCTGATGATGTCCAGTCAGTATGAGTCTGCATTGAAGAAGGCGAACCTGAAAGGCTACGGCCGCTAATTGGTCGCCTGAGAAGTTACGGAGAGTAAAAATGAAAGTTCGTGCTTCCGTCAAGAAATTATGCCGTAACTGCAAAATCGTTAAGCGTGATGGTGTCATCCGTGTGATTTGCAGTGCCGAGCCGAAGCATAAACAGCGCCAAGGCTGATTATTTCGCATATTTTTCTTGCAAAGTTGGGTTGAGCTGGCTAGATTAGCCAGCCAATCTTTTGTATGTCTGTACGTTTCCATTTGAGTATCCTGAAAACGGGCTTTTCAGCATGGTGCGTACATATTAAATAGTAGGAGTGCATAGTGGCCCGTATAGCAGGCATTAACATTCCTGATCAGAAACATGCTGTGATCGCATTAACTTCGATCTACGGCGTCGGCAAGACCCGTTCTAAAGCCATTCTGGCTGCAGCGGGTATCGCTGAAGATGTTAAGATCAGTGAGCTGTCTGAAGAACAAATCGACACGCTGCGTGACGAAGTTGCCAAATTTGTCGTTGAAGGTGATCTGCGCCGTGAAATCAGCATGAGCATCAAGCGCCTGATGGATCTTGGTTGCTATCGCGGTTTGCGTCATCGTCGTGGTCTGCCAGTGCGCGGTCAGCGTACTAAGACCAACGCACGTACCCGTAAGGGTCCGCGCAAACCGATCAAGAAATAATCGGGGTGATTGAATAATGGCAAAGGCACCAGTTCGTGCACGTAAACGTGTAAGAAAACAAGTCTCTGACGGCGTGGCTCATATCCATGCTTCTTTCAACAACACCATCGTTACTATTACTGATCGTCAGGGTAACGCTTTGGGTTGGGCAACAGCCGGTGGTTCCGGTTTCCGTGGTTCTCGCAAATCCACTCCGTTCGCAGCTCAGGTTGCAGCAGAGCGTTGCGCTGAAGCCGTAAAAGAATACGGCATCAAGAATCTGGAAGTTATGGTTAAAGGTCCGGGTCCGGGTCGTGAATCTACTGTTCGCGCTCTGAACGCCGCTGGTTTCCGCATCACGAATATTACTGATGTGACTCCGATCCCTCATAACGGTTGTCGTCCGCCGAAAAAACGTCGCGTATAACGCTCGTTTTTTAGGTTAGTTGGAGATAGAAAATGGCAAGATATTTGGGTCCTAAGCTCAAGCTGAGCCGTCGTGAGGGCACCGACTTATTCCTTAAGTCTGGCGTTCGCGCGATCGATACCAAGTGTAAAATTGAACAAGCTCCTGGCCAGCACGGTGCGCGTAAACCGCGTCTGTCTGACTATGGTGTGCAGTTGCGTGAAAAGCAAAAAGTTCGCCGTATCTACGGTGTGCTGGAGCGTCAGTTCCGTAACTACTATAAAGAAGCAGCACGTCTGAAAGGCAACACAGGTGAAAACCTGCTGGCTCTGCTGGAAGGTCGTCTGGACAACGTTGTTTACCGTATGGGCTTCGGCGCGACTCGTGCTGAATCACGCCAGTTGGTTAGCCACAAAGCAATCATGGTAAACGGTCGTGTTGTTAACATCGCTTCTTATCAGGTTAAAGCGAATGACGTTGTTAGCATTCGTGAGAAAGCGAAAAAGCAATCTCGCGTGAAGGCCGCTCTGGAGCTGGCTGAGCAGCGTGAAAAGCCAACCTGGCTGGAAGTTGATGCTGGCAAGATGGAAGGTACGTTCAAGCGTCAGCCGGAACGTTCTGATCTGTCTGCGGACATTAACGAACACCTGATCGTCGAGCTTTACTCCAAGTAAAGCTTAGTACCAAAGAGAGGACACAATGCAGGGTTCTGTGACAGAGTTTCTAAAACCGCGCCTGGTAGATATCGAGCAAGTGAGTTCGACGCACGCCAAGGTGACCCTTGAGCCTTTAGAGCGTGGCTTTGGCCATACTCTGGGTAACGCACTGCGCCGTATTCTGCTCTCATCGATGCCGGGTTGCGCGGTGACCGAGGTTGAGATTGATGGTGTACTTCATGAGTACAGCACCAAAGAAGGCGTTCAGGAAGATATCCTTGAAATCCTGCTCAACCTGAAAGGGCTGGCGGTGAGAGTTCAGGGTAAAGATGAAGTTATTCTTACTCTGAATAAATCTGGCATTGGCCCTGTGACTGCAGCCGACATCACCCACGACGGTGATGTTGAAATCGTCAAGCCGCAGCACGTGATCTGCCACCTGACCGATGAGAACGCAGCTATTAGCATGCGTATCAAAGTTCAGCGCGGTCGTGGTTATGTGCCGGCTTCTGCCCGAATTCATTCGGAAGAAGATGAGCGCCCAATCGGCCGTCTGCTGGTCGACGCATGCTACAGCCCTGTAGAGCGTATTGCCTACAATGTTGAAGCAGCGCGTGTAGAACAGCGTACCGACCTGGACAAGCTGGTCATCGAAATGGAAACCAACGGCACAATCGATCCTGAAGAGGCGATTCGTCGTGCGGCAACCATCCTGGCAGAACAACTGGAAGCTTTCGTTGACTTACGTGATGTTCGTCAGCCGGAAGTGAAAGAAGAGAAACCAGAATTCGATCCGATCCTGCTGCGCCCTGTTGACGATCTCGAATTGACTGTCCGCTCTGCTAACTGCCTCAAGGCAGAAGCTATCCACTATATCGGTGATCTGGTACAGCGTACCGAGGTTGAGTTGCTGAAAACGCCGAACCTGGGTAAAAAATCTCTTACCGAGATTAAAGACGTGCTGGCTTCACGTGGTTTGTCTCTGGGCATGCGCCTGGAAAACTGGCCACCAGCAAGCATTGCTGACGAGTAACCGGATCACAGGTTAAGGTTTTACTGAGAAGGATAAGGTCATGCGCCATCGTAAGAGTGGTCGTCAACTGAACCGCAACAGCAGCCATCGCCAGGCTATGTTCCGCAACATGGCAGGTTCACTGGTTCGTCATGAAATCATCAAGACGACCCTGCCTAAAGCGAAAGAGCTGCGTCGCGTAGTTGAGCCGCTGATTACTCTTGCCAAGACTGACAGCGTTGCTAATCGTCGTCTGGCATTCGCCCGCACTCGTGATAACGAGATCGTGGCAAAACTGTTTAACGAACTGGGCCCGCGTTTCGCGAGCCGTGCCGGTGGTTACACTCGCATTCTGAAGTGTGGTTTCCGTGCAGGCGACAACGCGCCGATGGCTTACATCGAGCTGGTTGATCGTTCAGAGAAAGCAGAAGCTGCTGCAGAGTAATCTGCAGTAACGTAAAAAAACCCGCCTCGGCGGGTTTTTTTATATCCGCAGTATCTCCACTTCTCTACAATGTCTGTATTAATTCTGTTCATCCCCTGGAGCTGACGATGTGGTTGCTTGACCAGTGGGCAGAACGCCATATTCGCGATGCCCAAAATAAAGGTGATTTCGACGATCTCCCCGGAAGCGGCGAACCTCTTGTGCTGGAAGATGATTCGCATATTGCGCCTGAACTGCGGGCCGGATACCGTTTACTAAAAAACGCCGGCTGTCTTCCTCCTGAGCTTGAGCAGCGCAGAGAGGCCGTTGAACTTATCGATTTGCTAAAAGGTATTCGCCGGGACGATCCACGACATACTGAACTTAGCCGCAGGCTTGCCCTTGTCGAGCTCAAGTTACGTCAGGCCGGGTTGAGTACTGAATTTCTGCATGGCGAATACAGTGAAAGATTGATGCAGAAAATAAACGAGGAGTAGCGATGTACCGTATCGGTGAACTTGCAAAGCTCGCGAACGTAACGCCGGATACTATCCGATATTACGAAAAGCAGCAGATGATCGATCATGAAGTACGCACAGAAGGCGGGTTTCGGCTTTATACCGATAACGATCTACAGCGTTTAAGATTTATACGCTATGCGCGACAGCTTGGATTCACGCTGGACTCGATCCGCGAGTTATTATCGATCCGCATCGATCCTGAACATCATACCTGCCAGGAATCAAAAAGCATCGTGCAGGCCCGGCTTGATGAAGTTGAAGCCCGTATTCAGGAGCTGCAAACCATGCAACGTTCTCTGCAAAGGCTGAATGATGCCTGCTGTGGAACGGCCCATAGCAGTATTTATTGTTCAATTCTTGAAGCCCTTGAACAGGGAGCCAGTGGAGAAACGCGGGGATGTTGATTTTTAATCCACCCGGGTCTAGACTTCAGTCGTCATAAATCATGCTCAGGAGAAAAGATGAGCCACTATCAGCATACGAAGGGACAAATTAAAGACAATGCCATTGAGGCCTTACTTCACGACCCGCTTTTTCGACAGCGTGTTGAAAAGAATAAAAAAGGGAAGGGAAGTTATCTGCGTAAAAACAAACATGCAAAACGGGGTAACTGGGAGGCCAGTGGCAAGCAAGCGAATCGCTTATTTACCACTGGCCTTCCTGCTTTAATTTGCTGATTAAACGCGGTTGTTCTGCTCTTTTAACAGATCGCGGATTTCAGTCAGCAAGACTTCTTCTTTCGTTGGTGCTGGCGCAGCTGCTGGCTCTTCTTTTTTACGGTTGAGTCTGTTGATCAGCTTGATAGCCATGAAAATAGCAAACGCCACAATCACGAAATCAAATACGTTCTGAATAAATAAGCCATAATGCATCACTACTGCCGGGATATCCCCCTGCGCTTCACGCAGCGTGAAGGCAAATTGTTTGAAATCAATGCCCCCGATGAGCAACCCTAAAGGTGGCATGATGATATCTGCAACTAATGATGAAACAATCTTGCCGAATGCCGCACCAATAATGACACCCACTGCCAAATCAACCACGTTCCCGCGCATCGCAAATTCGCGAAATTCTTTAATAAAACTCATTATGTTCTCCTTGTGCCAGCTGACGACTATAAGTTTAACAAATGATTAGCTATTTGCCATTCGGGATAATTAAACGTTATGAAAAATAAAAGGCACAGGAATTAAGCGGTTAAAGCGTGGGTGCTCGTATGCGAGCACCCGACTCATTAAAGGAAGAAGGGACTTGGCTGGAATAAACGTTCGACGTCGGTAATAAACTTTTTATCGGTAAGGAACATAATTACGTGATCGCCTTGTTCAATACGCAAATTATCATTGGCGATCATGACATCATTCCCACGCACGACAGCGCCGATTATGGTGCCTGGCGGCAATTTAATTTCGTCGATGGCGCGGCCCACAACGCGTGACGTGGTTTCATCACCATGCGCCACCGCTTCAATGGCTTCAGCCACACCGCGGCGGAGCGATGAAACACCGACAATGTCCGCTTTACGTACATGGCTAAGCAGGGCAGAAATCGTTGCCTGCTGCGGTGAAATGGCAATATCAATAACGCTGCCCTGAACGAGATCAACATAAGCCTTACGCTGGATAAGCACCATGACCTTCTTTGCCCCCATACGCTTGGCGAGCATGGCAGACATAATATTCGCCTCGTCATCATTAGTGACGGCAATAAAAAGATCTACTTGATCAATATGTTCTTCTGCCAGCAGCTCCTGATCCGACGCATCGCCATAAAATACGATTGTATTTTGCAACTTCTCCGCCAGTTCAGAAGCACGCTGTTGATCGCGCTCGATCAATTTCACGCTATAGTCTTTTTCCAGCCTGCGCGCGAGACCCGCGCCGATATTGCCGCCGCCGACCAGCATAATACGTTTATAAGGCTTTTCGAGACGCTGTAGCTCACTCATCACCGCACGGATATGCTGAGAGGCAGCAATAAAGAAGACCTCATCGCCAGCTTCGACAATGGTAGAGCCTTGCGGGCGGATAGGTCTGTCGTGACGGAAAATAGCGGCGACGCGCGTATCAATATGGGGCATATGTTCGCGCATGGTGGACAACGCGTTGCCAATCAATGGCCCACCGTAATAAGCCTTAACTACAGCCAGACTGACTTTCCCTTCGGCAAAGTTCACCACCTGCAGTGCCCCTGGATATTCGATCAGGCGATAGATATTGTCGATAACCAGTTGTTCAGGCGCGATGAGATGATCGATTGGAACCGCTTCTGAATTAAACAGTTTCTCGGCATCGCGAACATAGTCCGGAGAGCGGATACGTGCGATTCGGTTTGGTGTGTTGAAAAGCGAATAGGCTACCTGACAAGCCACCATATTGGTTTCATCAGAACTGGTGACCGCAACCAGCATGTCGGCATCGTCAGCGCCAGCCTCGCGCAGAACGCGCGGATGCGAACCGTGACCCTGCACAACGCGAAGGTCAAATTTGTCCTGCAATACGCGCAGACGATCTCCGTTGGTATCAACAATAGTGATGTCATTGTTTTCGCCAACCAGGTTTTCTGCCAGCGTTCCACCAACCTGTCCTGCGCCCAGAATGATAATCTTCATATCTTGTGACCTGTTCTCAACATCACTCTTTGATTAGCTTAGCGTAAAAGAAGCCATCACCCTCTTCCGCACCCGGCAGGTTCTGCTGACCCGGGTTTTCAGGTGTTCCCGTATCACGCAGCGTAGCGTCCGGAGTGCGTTTAAGGAAGGCCGCGATTTGCTGGCTGTTTTCTTCCGGCAGCACGGAGCAGGTCGCGTAGATCAGCGTTCCACCAGGTTTTAGATGCGGCCAGATGGCGTCAAGAATATCCGATTGCAGTTGGGCAAGTTCCTTGATATCACGATCGCGGCGCAGCCACTTGATATCGGGGTGACGGCGAATAACACCGGTTGCAGAGCAAGGGGCATCCAGCAAAATACGATCGAATTGTGTTTCACCACACCATTCTGCGGGTTTGCGTCCATCGCCCTGCTTAACCTGAGCCTTCATACCCAGACGCTTAAGGTTATCGTAGACGCGTGAAAGACGCTGCTCATCAACATCGACTGCCATCACGCTGGCCTGCGGAGCCACTTCCAGAATGTGCGTTGTTTTTCCGCCCGGTGCTGCGCACAGATCGAGGATCTGCTCGCCATTTTTCGGGTCAAGGAAAGTCATACAACCCTGAGCAGAGGCATCCTGTACGGTCACCCAGCCTTCATCAAAACCGGGTAAAGCATGTACCGGTGCAGGGGAAGCTAAACGCACGGCGTCAGGATAGGCATCATGTGTGAATCCACTCATTCCGGCCTCTTCGAGCAAGCTCAGCCAGGCATCGCGGGTATGATGATTCCGGTTAACGCGCAGCCACATCGGTGGACGTTGATTATTGGCTTCGGCAATGTTTTGCCATTGTTGTGGATACGCCTTTTTAAGGCGATTCAGAAGCCAGTCCGGATGCAGGTAACGTGTTTCGCTTTGCGTAAATTCAGCCAGCAGCTCTTCCTGCTGTCGCTGGAACTGACGCAGTACACCGTTGATCAACCCTTTCAACTGAGGACGTTTAATCGCAACGGCACCTTCCACCGTCTCAGCCAGTGCGGCATGAGGGGGGATTCGGGTATGAAGAAGCTGATAAAAACCCACCATAATCAAATAATGTATGGTGCGCTGTTTGCCGGTCATTGGGCGTGACATCAGCTTATTAATGAGCCACTCAAGTTGAGAGAGAGTGCGCAGGACGCCAAAACAGAGCTCCTGAAGCAGGGCTTTGTCTTTATCAGATACTTTTTGTTGCAGGGGAGGCAGGACATTACTCAATGACTGACCCTGCTCGATGACCTGCTCAACGGCCTGCGCCGCCATACTGCGAAGATTTTGTTTTTTCATAACCGTAAAAATAAAAATGCCCGGAACACCGGGCTTTAAGCAAATATTGGATCAGGCAAGGCGATTGCCCGGTATAAACCATTCGCGACGGGAATTTAACAGATCCTGTGCACTCATGGCTTTCTTACCGGCCGGTTGTAATGACTCAAGATTCAGGATCCCTTCTGCAGTCGCAACCTGGATTCCGTTCTTGCTGGCGTCGATAATCGTACCGGGTTCAGCTGCTGTGATGCTGTTAATCACTGACGCTTTCCAGACTTTCAGGGGCTGCTCATCAATCATCAGCCAGCTCATTGGCCATGGATTGAAGGCGCGGATGCAGCGTTCAAGTTGAGCGGCGGAGAGAGACCAGTCGATCCGGGCTTCTTCTTTGCTCAGTTTTTCGGCGTAGGTGACGAGAGACTCATCCTGAACCTCAGGCTTCGCCGTATTGTCAGCAAGCTGCTGTAAGGTCTTAATGAGCCCTTGTGGGCCGAGATCTGCCAGCTTGTCATACAGCGTAGCGCTGGTATCTTCTGCCGTAATGGGACACGTCAACTTATACAGCATGTCGCCCGTGTCTAAACCTACATCCATCTTCATGATTGTAACGCCGGTTTTAGCATCACCCGCCCACAGGGAGCGCTGTATAGGTGCCGCACCACGCCAACGCGGGAGCAGGGAACCATGCACGTTGATACAGCCCAGGCGAGGCATATCAAGCACGGCTTTTGGCAGAATTAAACCATACGCCACCACCACCATTACGTCGGCATCCAGGTCAGCAACCAGCTGCTGGTTTTCCTGTGGGCGTAAGGAGGCGGGCTGGAAAACGGGTAGCCCATGCTCTTCTGCCAGCACCTTTACGGGGCTCGGCATCAGTTTTTTACCGCGACCTGCCGGGCGGTCCGGCTGGGTAAAGACGCCAACAACCTGGTGACCAGAAGATAACAGCGCGCCAAGATGACGCGCTGCAAAATCAGGGGTTCCCGCGAAGATAATACGTAGTGTTTTAGACACGATGATCCTTGTATCCGGGGGGACGTTATGCGCGAGAGCGCAAACGATCCAGTTTCTCTACTTTCTGACGAATACGCTGCTGTTTCAGCGGCGAGAGGTAATCGATAAACAGTTTACCGACCAGATGATCCATCTCATGCTGAATACAAATCGCCAGCAGGTCGTCTGCTTCCAGTTCGAACGGATTACCGTCACGATCCAGGGCGCGAATTTTCACTTTTTCGGCACGTGGCACCAAAGCGCGCTGTTCAGGAATGGACAAACAGCCTTCCTCGATACCCGTTTCGCCGCTCTTTTCAAGCAACTCAGGGTTAATCAGCACCAGACGCTCATCGCGATTTTCAGAAACGTCGATCACGATAATACGCTTGTGAATGTCTACCTGGGTCGCCGCCAGGCCAATGCCTTCTTCAGCGTACATGGTATCGAACATATCATCGACGATACGCTGAATTTCTGCATTCACTTCTTTAACCGGTTCAGCGACGATGCGAAGGCGCTCGTCCGGAATATGTAACACTTGCAAAACTGCCATAAATTTCCAGAGTCGTGTTCAGGAGTTGATAAGAATATTACTTCTATTCTAGACAAATCCCCGGTCGATTGACAGCATCAGTGACCAATCGCAATGATTGCGCAGGCCGCTTATGGCAGGGGGAAAGGATGACGTCTACCGAGATATGGTTACGGCTTATCCACACGGGTTCTCTGTGTGGTGATGGGATGCTGGAAGCCGCTGCACGGTTGCTCAAGCAGACAAATATAGATGTTCCTGCTGTCATAGACGCCGGGCTGTCAGCAAAACAGGCTAGCCGGTTCTTTGCCTTAGAGGAAAGTGAACTGGAGCGAAGCCTTAAGTGGCTTGAAATGCCGGGAAATCATTTGTTGACGGCAAACCATCCCTTTTATCCCCCTTTGCTGCGAACGATTCCCGATTATCCTGGGGCATTATGTGTAAAAGGTAACTTAGCGACACTTAATACTGTCCAACTGGCTGTGGTGGGGAGTCGGGCGCCGTCATGGTACGGTGAGCGGTGGGGGAAAATCCTGTGCGAACAGCTTTCACAAAGCGGTTTCACAATCACCAGTGGGTTGGCCTGCGGTATTGACGGTGTCGCCCATCACGCTGCGCTGTCCGCAAAAGGACGTAGCGTGGCCGTGCTGGGGAACGGCCTGTTTAGCGTTTATCCCCGTCGGCATCAGGCTCTGGCGATGCAGATTATTGAATCTGACGGGGCGATAGTGTCTGAGTTTCCTCTCTCGGCACAGCCCCGACCGGCAAACTTTCCGCGCCGTAATCGGATTATCAGCGGGTTAAGCCAGGGCGTCTTGGTCGTTGAAGCGGCAGTGCGAAGCGGCTCTCTGGTCACGGCCCGGTGCGCACTTGAGCAGGGGCGGGAGGTTTTCGCCTTGCCCGGTCCGATAGGTAACCCCGGCTGCGAAGGGCCACACTGGCTGATAAAGCAGGGCGCAACGCCGGTAACCGAGGTAGGGGATATTCTTGAAAATTTGCAACATGGGTTGCAATGGCTGCAGGAAGATCCCGAAAAGCGACATTATTCGTCAGATCAGGGAAAGGTGGCATTGCCATTTCCTAAGCTCCTGGCTAACGTAGGAGATGAGGTAACACCTGTTGACGTTGTCGCTGAACGTGCCGGCCAACCTGTGCCAGTAACGGTAGCACAGCTACTCGAACTGGAGTTAGCAGGGTGGATCGCAGCTGTACCCGGCGGCTATGTCCGATTAAGGAGGGCATGCCATGTTCGACGTACTGATGTATTTGTTTGAGACTTACATCCATAACGAAGCAGAAATGCGAGTGGATCAGGACAAATTGACACAGGATCTTACCGATGCGGGGTTTGAGCGGGAAGATATCTATAATGCGTTGATGTGGCTGGAAAAACTGGCTGATTATCAGGAAGGCCTCGCCGAACCGATGCAGCTTGCTTCTGACCCATTGTCAGTACGCATCTATACCGCTGAAGAGTGTGAAAGGCTGGATGCCAGCTGCCGGGGATTCATCTTATTCCTTGAGCAGATTCAGGTGCTAAACCTCGAAACGAGAGAAATGGTGATAGAGCGCGTCATGGCGCTGGATACGGCAGAATTTGAACTGGAAGATCTCAAATGGGTGATCCTGATGGTTCTGTTTAATATCCCGGGTTGTGAAAATGCCTATCAGCAAATGGAAGAATTACTCTTTGAAGTGAATGAAGGTATGCTGCATTAATTCAAATGTGCAGCACCAAGAGTTGTTATGGCCAAATCCGCACTATTTACGGTGCATAAAAACGAGCCCTGCCCGCAGTGCGGGGCTGAACTTGTTATTCGGTCCGGGAAACACGGTCCGTTTCTCGGTTGTTCACACTATCCGGAATGTGATTATGTCCGTCCTCTTAAAAGCCAGGCGGATGGACATATCGTCAAAATTCTGGAGGGGCAGTTATGTCCTGCCTGTGGTGGTGAATTAGCGTTGCGTCAGGGGCGGTTCGGTATGTTTATTGGCTGTAGCCGTTATCCGGAATGTGAGCATACAGAACAAATTGATAAGCCAGATGAAACGGCTATTGCCTGTCCTCAGTGCCAACGTGGTCAACTGGTACAGCGTCGTTCTCGTTTTGGTAAGACTTTCCATTCCTGCGATCGTTACCCTGACTGCCAGTTCGTTATCAATTTCAAACCGGTAGCGGGTATCTGCGTGCATTGCCATTATCCGCTACTCATCGAGAAGAAAACCGCGCAAGGCATTAAACGCTTCTGCGCCAGTAAACAATGTGGAAAGCCGGTTCCGGCGGATCAAAACAGTGAATAATAACCTGCCATCAGGTTCCATTGCGTATGCAGTGGACGTACTGAAAAAAGAAGAAGTCATCGCTTATCCAACTGAAGCTGTTTTTGGGGTCGGTTGCGATCCTGACAGTGAGACGGCCGTTGGCCGATTGCTGGCACTTAAGCAACGGCCTGTCGAAAAAGGACTGATTTTAATCGCGGCCAATTATGAGCAGCTTAAACCTTACATTGATGATTCCATGCTTACCCCGGCCCAGCGTGAAGCCATCTTCTCCGTATGGCCTGGACCGGTGACCTTCGTTTTCCCGGCCCAGCCGACAACACCGCGCTGGTTAACCGGAAGGTTTGATTCGCTGGCGGTGCGCGTCACCGACCATCCGCTGGTGGTTGAGCTTTGTGTGGCGTTTGGTAAACCACTGGTTTCAACCAGCGCGAATCTGACCGGGTTACCTCCGTGCCGGACAACCGAAGAAGTGCTGGCACAGTTCGGGAATGATTTCCCGGTTGCTGCCGGCGAGACGGGAGGGCGCCTGAATCCGTCCGAAATTCGCGACGCATTAACCGGTGAACGTTTTCGTCAGGGGTAATCTCATGGAAACTTATGCTGTTTTTGGTAACCCGATTGCGCACAGTAAGTCACCCTTGATCCATCAGCAATTTGCGGAACAGTTGCAGATAGATCACCCTTACGGTCGCGTGCTGGCACCGGTTGATGCATTTATCCCAACGCTCGAGGCGTTTTTCGCTGCGGGCGGCAAAGGGGCGAATGTGACGGTTCCCTTTAAAGAAGAGGCATTTGAACGTGCAGACGAACTGACCGAGCGTGCTTCACTTGCTGGTGCAGTAAATACCTTAAAACGGCTTGAGGATGGCCGCCTTCTGGGTGACAACACTGACGGGATTGGTTTACTGAGCGATCTGGAAAGACTTTCGTTTATCAAGCCTGGTTTCCGGGTTCTGCTGATTGGTGCGGGTGGTGCATCGCGGGGCGTGCTGTTGCCCCTGCTTTCACTGGACTGTGCAGTGACCATTACCAACAGAACCTTTTCCAGGGCAGAAGCGCTGGCGGCGTTGTTTGCCCATACCGGTAGCGTGAGCGCCATCGCGCTTGAGGATCTCGAAGACCGTGAATTTGATCTGGTCATCAATGCCACGTCCAGCGGCATTAATGGTGAGATCCCGGCAATCCCCGTTTCTCTTATCAACTCTCATATGTACTTCTATGACATGTTTTACCAGAAAGGGAAGACACCCTTCCTTATGTGGTGTGAAGAACATGGCGCGAAACAGTTAGCCGATGGGCTGGGGATGCTGGTGGGCCAGGCTGCGCATGCGGTGCTGCTCTGGCATGGGGTGTTACCTGCAGTCGAGCCGGTGATAGAAAAGTTAAAGCAGGAGCTTTCGGCGTGAATCAGGCTATTCACTTCCCGGACAGAGAGAGCTGGGATGAGGATAAACAAGCAGTCTGCTTCCCGGTGCTGGTGCAGGGGATGCAACTTACCTGTGCCATTCATAGGGAAACGCTGCTACGTCGTTTTGGCGGTTCAGATCCTTTAGACATATTTTGTGAAAATCGCTGGGATCTTGAAGAAGAAGCCAGCGATTTAATCCGCGACCAGCAGGAAGACGATCAGGGCTGGGTCTGGTTATCCTGATCCAGATAGTCATTCTTCCATTTAACGTAGTTGTTCGCCGAGTATTTTAATCCTTCGATCTCTGCCTCCTTCAGGGGGCGGATCTGTTTTACAGGGCTACCCAGATAGAGATAGCCGCTCTCCAGCCGTTTGTTCTGCGGGACCAGGCTACCGGCACCAATCATTACGTCATCTTCTACTATGACGCCATCCAGCAAAATCGATCCCATGCCAACAAGTACGCGATTTCCTATAGTGCAGCCGTGAAGCATCACTTTGTGACCAACGGTGACATCCTCTCCAATAATGAGTGGATTACCTTCCGGGTTATAAGAGGATTTGTGCGTGACATGCAGAACGCTGCCGTCCTGAATATTGGTACGTGCGCCAATCGACACAGAGTTAACGTCTCCCCTGATGGCAACGAGTGGCCAGATACTGACATCATCAGCCATTCGGACATCACCTACGACTACGCTGCTGGCATCGATCATCACGCGATCGCCTTGTTTGGGGAACAGATCTTTATAAGGACGTAATACAGTAGACATAACTACCTCTAAGGATGAGCGCTAGACAGAAGACTTTGATCATATTATGGGATCGAGGCAAGGCAAAATACGTCAATATTTAAGCAGATCGGGCGGGATTTCAGCGAAAAGCGCGGAAAATCAGCAGTTGGAAAAAAAGATCTAAAAAATACTTGTGCTAAAAAATGGGATCCCTATAATGCGCCTCCATCGACACGGCAGATGTGAATCACTTCACAGACAACCCGGTCGGTTGAAGAGAAAAAATCCTGAAATAACGGGTTGACTCTGAAAGAGGAAAGCGTAATATACGCCACCTCGCAACGGTGAGCGAAAGCCGCGTTGCAACTGCTCTTTAACAATTTATCAGACAATCTGTGTGGGCACTCAAAGTGACATGGATTCTTAACGTCGCAAGACGAAAAATGAATACCAAGTCTCTGAGTGAACATACGTAATTCATTACGAAGTTTAATTCACGAGCATCAAACTTAAATTGAAGAGTTTGATCATGGCTCAGATTGAACGCTGGCGGCAGGCCTAACACATGCAAGTCGAACGGTAGCACAGAGAGCTTGCTCTCGGGTGACGAGTGGCGGACGGGTGAGTAATGTCTGGGAAACTGCCTGATGGAGGGGGATAACTACTGGAAACGGTAGCTAATACCGCATAACGTCGCAAGACCAAAGAGGGGGACCTTCGGGCCTCTTGCCATCAGATGTGCCCAGATGGGATTAGCTAGTAGGTGGGGTAACGGCTCACCTAGGCGACGATCCCTAGCTGGTCTGAGAGGATGACCAGCCACACTGGAACTGAGACACGGTCCAGACTCCTACGGGAGGCAGCAGTGGGGAATATTGCACAATGGGCGCAAGCCTGATGCAGCCATGCCGCGTGTATGAAGAAGGCCTTCGGGTTGTAAAGTACTTTCAGCGGGGAGGAAGGTGTTGTGGTTAATAACCGCAGCAATTGACGTTACCCGCAGAAGAAGCACCGGCTAACTCCGTGCCAGCAGCCGCGGTAATACGGAGGGTGCAAGCGTTAATCGGAATTACTGGGCGTAAAGCGCACGCAGGCGGTCTGTCAAGTCGGATGTGAAATCCCCGGGCTCAACCTGGGAACTGCATTCGAAACTGGCAGGCTAGAGTCTTGTAGAGGGGGGTAGAATTCCAGGTGTAGCGGTGAAATGCGTAGAGATCTGGAGGAATACCGGTGGCGAAGGCGGCCCCCTGGACAAAGACTGACGCTCAGGTGCGAAAGCGTGGGGAGCAAACAGGATTAGATACCCTGGTAGTCCACGCCGTAAACGATGTCGACTTGGAGGTTGTGCCCTTGAGGCGTGGCTTCCGGAGCTAACGCGTTAAGTCGACCGCCTGGGGAGTACGGCCGCAAGGTTAAAACTCAAATGAATTGACGGGGGCCCGCACAAGCGGTGGAGCATGTGGTTTAATTCGATGCAACGCGAAGAACCTTACCTACTCTTGACATCCAGAGAACTTAGCAGAGATGCTTTGGTGCCTTCGGGAACTCTGAGACAGGTGCTGCATGGCTGTCGTCAGCTCGTGTTGTGAAATGTTGGGTTAAGTCCCGCAACGAGCGCAACCCTTATCCTTTGTTGCCAGCGGTTAGGCCGGGAACTCAAAGGAGACTGCCAGTGATAAACTGGAGGAAGGTGGGGATGACGTCAAGTCATCATGGCCCTTACGAGTAGGGCTACACACGTGCTACAATGGCGCATACAAAGAGAAGCGACCTCGCGAGAGCAAGCGGACCTCATAAAGTGCGTCGTAGTCCGGATTGGAGTCTGCAACTCGACTCCATGAAGTCGGAATCGCTAGTAATCGTAGATCAGAATGCTACGGTGAATACGTTCCCGGGCCTTGTACACACCGCCCGTCACACCATGGGAGTGGGTTGCAAAAGAAGTAGGTAGCTTAACCTTCGGGAGGGCGCTTACCACTTTGTGATTCATGACTGGGGTGAAGTCGTAACAAGGTAACCGTAGGGGAACCTGCGGTTGGATCACCTCCTTACCTTAAAGAACCTGCCTTTGTAGTGCTCACACAGATTGTCTGATGAAAAGTAAATAGCAAGGCGTCTTGCGATTGAGACTTCAGTGTCCCCTTCGTCTAGAGGCCCAGGACACCGCCCTTTCACGGCGGTAACAGGGGTTCGAATCCCCTAGGGGACGCCACTTGCTGGTTCGTGAGTGAAAGTCACCTGCCGTCATATCTCAAAACTGACTTGCGAGTCATGTTTGAGATATTTGCTCTTTAAAAATCTGGATCAAGCTGAAAATTGAAACGACACACATGTTATGTGTGTTCGAGTCTCTCAAATTTTCGCAAACCGATGGTGAATCGAAAGAAACATCTTCGGGTTGTGAGGTTAAGCGACTAAGCGTACACGGTGGATGCCCTGGCAGTCAGAGGCGATGAAGGACGTGCTAATCTGCGAAAAGCGCCGGCGAGGTGATATGAACCTTTGACCCGGCGATGTCCGAATGGGGAAACCCAGTGTGATTCGTCACACTATCGTTAACTGAATACATAGGTTAACGAGGCGAACCGGGGGAACTGAAACATCTAAGTACCCCGAGGAAAAGAAATCAACCGAGATTCCCCCAGTAGCGGCGAGCGAACGGGGAGCAGCCCGGAGTCTGAATCAGCTTGTGTGTTAGTGGAACGGTCTGGAAAGTCCGACGGTACAGGGTGATAGTCCCGTACACGAAAATGCACAGGTTGTGAACTCGAAGAGTAGGGCGGGACACGTGGTATCCTGTCTGAATATGGGGGGACCATCCTCCAAGGCTAAATACTCCTGACTGACCGATAGTGAACCAGTACCGTGAGGGAAAGGCGAAAAGAACCCCGGCGAGGGGAGTGAAAAAGAACCTGAAACCGTGTACGTACAAGCAGTGGGAGCCTACTTGTTAGGTGACTGCGTACCTTTTGTATAATGGGTCAGCGACTTATATTCTGTAGCAAGGTTAACCGAATAGGGGAGCCGAAGGGAAACCGAGTCTTAACTGGGCGTTAAGTTGCAGGGTATAGACCCGAAACCCGGTGATCTAGCCATGGGCAGGTTGAAGGTTGGGTAACACTAACTGGAGGACCGAACCGACTAATGTTGAAAAATTAGCGGATGACCTGTGGCTGGGGGTGAAAGGCCAATCAAACCGGGAGATAGCTGGTTCTCCCCGAAAGCTATTTAGGTAGCGCCTCGTGAACTCATCTTCGGGGGTAGAGCACTGTTTCGGCTAGGGGGCCATCCCGGCTTACCAACCCGATGCAAACTACGAATACCGAAGAATGTTATCACGGGAGACACACGGCGGGTGCTAACGTCCGTCGTGAAGAGGGAAACAACCCAGACCGCCAGCTAAGGTCCCAAAGTCATGGTTAAGTGGGAAACGATGTGGGAAGGCACAGACAGCCAGGATGTTGGCTTAGAAGCAGCCATCATTTAAAGAAAGCGTAATAGCTCACTGGTCGAGTCGGCCTGCGCGGAAGATGTAACGGGGCTAAACCATGCACCGAAGCTGCGGCAGCGACGCTTATGCGTTGTTGGGTAGGGGAGCGTTCTGTAAGCCGTTGAAGGTGGCCTGTGAGGGTTGCTGGAGGTATCAGAAGTGCGAATGCTGACATAAGTAACGATAAAGCGGGTGAAAAGCCCGCTCGCCGGAAGACCAAGGGTTCCTGTCCAACGTTAATCGGGGCAGGGTGAGTCGACCCCTAAGGCGAGGCCGAAAGGCGTAGTCGATGGGAAACAGGTTAATATTCCTGTACTTGGTGTTACTGCGAAGGGGGGACGGAGAAGGCTATGTTAGCCGGGCGACGGTTGTCCCGGTTTAAGCATGTAGGCGGAGGTTCCAGGTAAATCCGGTACCTTTTTAACGCTGAGGTGTGATGACGAGGCACTACGGTGCTGAAGTAACAAATGCCCTGCTTCCAGGAAAAGCCTCTAAGCATCAGGTAACACGAAATCGTACCCCAAACCGACACAGGTGGTCAGGTAGAGAATACCAAGGCGCTTGAGAGAACTCGGGTGAAGGAACTAGGCAAAATGGTGCCGTAACTTCGGGAGAAGGCACGCTGATATGTAGGTGAAGCCCCTGCGGGTGGAGCTGAAATCAGTCGAAGATACCAGCTGGCTGCAACTGTTTATTAAAAACACAGCACTGTGCAAACACGAAAGTGGACGTATACGGTGTGACGCCTGCCCGGTGCCGGAAGGTTAATTGATGGGGTTAGCGGTAACGCGAAGCTCTTGATCGAAGCCCCGGTAAACGGCGGCCGTAACTATAACGGTCCTAAGGTAGCGAAATTCCTTGTCGGGTAAGTTCCGACCTGCACGAATGGCGTAATGATGGCCAGGCTGTCTCCACCCGAGACTCAGTGAAATTGAACTCGCTGTGAAGATGCAGTGTACCCGCGGCAAGACGGAAAGACCCCGTGAACCTTTACTATAGCTTGACACTGAACACTGGTCCTTGATGTGTAGGATAGGTGGGAGGCTTTGAAGCGTGGACGCCAGTCTGCGTGGAGCCGACCTTGAAATACCACCCTTTAATGGCTGGTGTTCTAACGTAGACCCGTGATCCGGGTTGCGGACAGTGTCTGGTGGGTAGTTTGACTGGGGCGGTCTCCTCCCAAAGAGTAACGGAGGAGCACGAAGGTTAGCTAATCCTGGTCGGACATCAGGAGGTTAGTGCAATGGCATAAGCTAGCTTGACTGCGAGAGTGACGGCTCGAGCAGGTGCGAAAGCAGGTCATAGTGATCCGGTGGTTCTGAATGGAAGGGCCATCGCTCAACGGATAAAAGGTACTCCGGGGATAACAGGCTGATACCGCCCAAGAGTTCATATCGACGGCGGTGTTTGGCACCTCGATGTCGGCTCATCACATCCTGGGGCTGAAGTAGGTCCCAAGGGTATGGCTGTTCGCCATTTAAAGTGGTACGCGAGCTGGGTTTAGAACGTCGTGAGACAGTTCGGTCCCTATCTGCCGTGGGCGCTGGAGAATTGAGGGGGGCTGCTCCTAGTACGAGAGGACCGGAGTGGACGCATCACTGGTGTTCGGGTTGTCATGCCAATGGCACTGCCCGGTAGCTAAATGCGGAAGAGATAAGTGCTGAAAGCATCTAAGCACGAAACTTGCCCCGAGATGAGTTCTCCCTGAGACTATAAGTCTCCTGAAGGAACGTTGAAGACGACGACGTTGATAGGTCGGGTGTGTAAGCGCAGCGATGCGTTGAGCTAACCGATACTAATGAACCGTGAGGCTTAACCTTACAACGCCGAAGGTGTTTTGGCGAAGAGAGACGATTTTCAGCCTGATACAGATAACAGAATTTGCCTGGCGGCTTTAGCGCGGTGGTCCCACCTGACCCCATGCCGAACTCAGAAGTGAAACGCCGTAGCGCCGATGGTAGTGTGGGGTCTCCCCATGTGAGAGTAGGGAACTGCCAGGCATCAAATTTAGTGTGCTGATATGGCTCAGTTGGTAGAGCGCACCCTTGGTAAGGGTGAGGTCCCCAGTTCGACTCTGGGTATCAGCACCACTTTATACTTAGGTTAAAGTTCGGCAAGAAGTAAAAGAATTTGTCTGGCGGCTTTAGCGCGGTGGTCCCACCTGACCCCATGCCGAACTCAGAAGTGAAACGCCGTAGCGCCGATGGTAGTGTGGGGTCTCCCCATGTGAGAGTAGGGAACTGCCAGACATCAAATAAGTGAAAAGGCCATCCGAAAGGATGGCCTTTTTGCGTTTATGTGCAGAAAAAACGGTAGGCCGGGTAAGGCAAAGCCTCCACCCGGCAAAGCAAATGACTAATGAATCACCTGCGACAGGAATGCACGCGTACGTTCCGACTTCGGATGCGCAAAGAACTCATCCGGTGGGGCCTGTTCAACGATCTCACCGCGGTCCATAAAGATCACCCGGTCTGCCACCGTTCTGGCAAAACCCATCTCATGCGTCACGCACAACATCGTCATCCCGGATTGCGCCAGCCCAATCATAGTATCCAGCACTTCTTTCACCATTTCCGGATCCAGCGCAGATGTCGGTTCGTCAAACAGCATAATTTTGGGTTTCATGCATAGCGAACGGGCGATAGCCACACGCTGCTGTTGTCCGCCTGAGATCTGGCCGGGAAACTTATTGGCGTGCTCTGCAATACGTACGCGTTCGAGGTAATGCATTGCCAACGCCTCCGCTTCCTGTTTCGGCATCTTTCGTACCCAAATCGGCGCAAGCGTACAGTTCTGCAGAACGGTCAGGTGGGGAAATAGATTAAAGTGCTGAAATACCATCCCCACTTCCTGGCGTACGCGTTCGATATTGCGAATATCTTCATTCAGCTCGATACCATCAACCACAATGCGTCCCTGCTGATGCTCTTCAAGATGGTTGATACAGCGAATGGTTGTCGATTTCCCTGAACCGGAAGGGCCGCAAAGAACGATTCGTTCGCCTTGCTTTACCTTGAGATTAATGTCTTTCAGGACATGAAACTGTCCATACCATTTATTCACGTTTTCCAGCGTAATCATCGCGTCGGCGGGTGTCATAGTAATTTGGCTCATAATTTCCTCAGTGCGGTGTACGCCCGGTGTTAAAGCGCTTTTCCAGGTGCTGGCTGTAGCGCGACATGCTAAAACAAAAGATCCAGTAGATCAGAGCAGCAAAGACATATCCCTCGGTGGACATGCCCAGCCAGGCAGGGTCAACGGTTGCCTGCTGCACGCTGCTAAAGAGATCGAACAATCCGATGATGATGACCAGGCTGGTATCTTTGAAGAGGGCAATGATCGTGTTGACCAGGCCCGGGATCACCAGCTTGAGTGCTTGTGGAAGGATGACCAACCCCTGCGTTTTCCAGTATCCGAGAGCAAGTGATTCCGCTGCTTCGTACTGGCCTTTAGGTAACGCCTGCAGGCCACCACGCACAACTTCAGCGACATAGGCAGACTGAAACAGAATCACCCCGACCAGGGCACGAATCAGTTTGTCGATCGTTGTACCTTCTGCCATAAACAGCGGCAGCATGACCGAAGACATAAACAATACGGTGATCAGTGGTACGCCACGCCAGAACTCAATAAAGATCACTGAGAGCACACGCACGACCGGCATTGTTGAACGACGCCCCAGAGCGAGTAAAATGCCCCACGGCAGAGCGCCAGCTATCCCCACAGAAGCGATAATCAACGTCAGCGTCAGACCGCCCCACTGGCGTGTTTCAACGCGTTCCAGCCCCAGGAAGCCGCCATACAACAACACCCAAACAATAATGGGATACGCTACAGCCCAGCCGGCAATATAGCGTCCGCGATGAGGTAGCTTTTTCCCGAACATTACGGCGATGGAAAGCAGACCGATAACCAGCGCCAGATTAATCCGCCAGCGCTGTTCATGAGGATACAATCCATACATGAACTGGCCAAAACGCTCGTGAATAAACACCCAGCATGCGCCTGCTTTCGTACAGTCGGCACGCGTGGAACCCACCCAGTTCGCCTGCAGGAATGCCCAGTTGAGTAGCGGCGGGATCAGTTCCCACATCAACCACAGGCAGACTATTGTCAGCAGGCTGTTGCTCCAGCTGGAGAACAGGTTCTTACGTGCCCAGATAATGAAACGTCCACCGGTTGTGCTGGCTGGACGCGAGGAGTGCGACAGTATCGCTTTCGACATCATAAATCCTTAGCGCTCGACCAGTGCAATACGGCGGTTATAAAGGTTCATCAGCAATGAAATCGCCAGACTGATGATCAGATAGACAGACATGGTGATGGCAATGGTTTCGATAGCTTGTCCGGTCTGGTTAAGCACGGTGCCGGCGAAGAGAGACACCATATCCGGGTAACCAATCGCGGCGGCCAGCGATGAGTTTTTGACAATGTTGAGATATTGACTGGTCAGTGGCGGAATGATTACCCGCAGGGCCTGGGGAATAATGACCTGGCGCAGCGTCACGGTATTCGGTAAACCAAGTGAACGCGCCGCCTCGTGCTGTCCGTAAGGCACCGCCTGGATCCCGGAGCGAATGATTTCTGCAATAAATGCGGAGGTATAAATCGAGAGCGCCAGCGTGAGTGCTGCCAGTTCAGGAATTAACACCATCCCGCCCTGGAAATTGAACCCGCGCAGATGGGGGATATCCCAGTGCAAAGCCGCACCAAAAAGCCAGTGAGCGACTAACGGTAAGCCAACAATTAGCGCAGCGCCAACGGGCCATGTTTTACGAAGCTGCCCTGTTTTAATCTGGTGCTTGCGGTTATAACGGAACAGCCCGACAGAAATGGCGATCGCAATAATAACTGCGACGATGAAGGCGTAAAGCCCTTCGGCGAACTGCGGAGAGGGAATGTATAGCCCACGATTACTCAGGAAAAACAGCTCAAACGCATCGACGGCCTGGCGGGGGCCAGGAAGGTTACGCAGGACCGCGAAATACCAGAAAAAGATCTGCAGCAGCGGTGGGATGTTGCGGAAAGTCTCAATATAAAAGGTTGAAAGCTTCCGCAGGAGCCAGTTTTCAGAAAGACGAGCCAGGCCAATAAAGAAACCCAATATCGAGGCGAAGACAATACAAAGCGCCGATACCAGCAGCGTATTCAGTAAACCGACCACAAACACGCGTCCGTACGTGTCACCTTCCTCATAATCAATAAGATGCTGAACAATACCAAACCCTGCACTGCGATCCAGGAACGCAAAACCGGAGGTAATACCGCGGTTATTCAGGTTGGTGATGGTGTTATGGATGAGATACACGGCGATGAGAACAACCGCAACAATAGCAATGATCTGGAATAGCCAGGCGCGGACCGCGGGATGAGAAAAGGATAGCGTTCCTTTTACGGCTGAGCGGCGATGGGACATAAAGAAACCTCAGTAACCATGACTCTGGACTGGGCACCGCCTGAGCAGTGCCCGTTACAGCTTTGACTTAACGTACTGGTGGCGCGTACTGAATGCCGCCGTTATTCCAGAGATTGTTCTGGCCGCGTTTGATCTTCAGCGGGCTTTCCGATCCCACGTTGCGCTCAAAGATCTCAGAATAGTTACCCACCTGCTTGATGATGTTGTAAGCCCACTTGTTATCCAGCTTCAGATCCTTGCCGAAATCACCCTCTTTACCGAGCAGGTGAGCCATATCCGGGTTGGATGGATTAGCGGCTTTCTCATCAACGTTTTTCGAATTGATGCCCATCTCTTCCGCGTTCAGCATGGCAAACAGGGTCCAGCGAACAATGGAGAACCAGTCTTCATCACCACGACGAACAACAGGTCCGAGAGGTTCTTTGGAGATCACTTCTGGCAGCACAATCCATTCTGCCGGGTTGCTCAGCTTAATACGTAAGGCATACAGCTGTGACTGGTCAGAGGCCAGCGTGTCGCAACGGCCGGATTCCAGTGCTTTGGCTGATTCATCCGAGCGATCAAACGTCACAGGGGTGTATTTCATCTTATTGGCTTTGAAATAATCCGCGACGTTCAGCTCAGTATCCGTACCCGCCTGGATACACACGGTGGCGCCATCCAGTTCTTTGGCACTTTTCAGGCCCGCTTTATTGTGGGTCAGGAATCCGATGCCGTCATAATAGGTCACGCCGGTAAATGACATCCCCATACCTGCATCACGAGAGGAGGTCCAGGTGGTATTACGCGAGAGCATGTCAACTTCACCGGATTGCAGCGCCGTAAAGCGTTCTTTCGCCGTCAGCGGGGTGTATTTTACTTTGCTGTCATCCCCAAAAACGGCAGCTGCGACGCCGCGGCAGACATCCACATCAATACCGGTAAATTTGCCGTTCGCATCGGCATATGAGAAGCCAGGCAGACCATCACTGATACCACATTGAACAAAACCTTTCTTTTTAACGGCATCCAGTGTCGTACCCGCATGGGCCTGGCCCGCTACGGCAAACAACATGCCTGCAGCGGTCAGGCTGGCTATCATCGTCTTTTTCATAATGCATCCTGTGTGGCGAAATTTATCGTTATAGAAGCGCTTTTTAAGCGCTAAACCTGTCTGTGGCTTTGGCCAACGTTTATAAAGCAAACGTAATGCCAGTTTTGCGTTCTACAAAATAAGTGATAACAGAACGCTTAATGCTGAGTGTAGACACGCTTAAATAAAACGAACGCCCCGAAACGGTGCGAAATTACAACCTGTGCCACAAATCGGAGCAAAAGTTTCGATGAGGATGAGATAAATCAAGAGATAGTTTCTGAAGTGAATATTGGCAGGGTATTCAATAAGATTAATGTGTGAAAATCATCACGATAAAATATGAAATAAACTTTTTTATACTAAAAAGATGTGATAGCCAGTTGATGGGAATTAATTTCTTGAATAAAAACGGGGCTATTTTTTTACTTATTAGAAAACAATGCACTTTTTAAACGCAAAAGCGCGGCCCGAGCCGCGCTTTCTTAATTGATGTTACTTCGTCAGGGCAACGATACCCAGCGTCAAACCCGCCACGGCAGCCGCTCCGCCGGCGATAGCACCCGCGGTTTCCCAGTTATCCTGGGTGGTGCCTTTCATACAGGTATTGGTATGAACCAGTCGACCCTGGTCATCGTAAACCGGTACACATGGAGAATCGTGCGCGCATCCAGCAAGTAGCGCAGCGAGAAGTGCAACGGAAATGAATCTTTTCATGATGTTACCTCAGTATTATTTCTCATTCGCTACAAAGCCAGGAGGGCTATTAACGAACTGGAGGCTATTTTACCACCGGGATAACACCTCGTTGCACGGGGAATAATCTCAAAGTATGTCGTTTGTAAAAATCGTGGAGAAAAGTCGGTTTCAGGATGAATTAATGGAGAAATTATGGAGACACAACAGGGCGTTTCTACTTAATGTAAATCACCGCATTTTTAACACTGCAATTCAATAATGTCTAATTTATTGTTTATATTAAAAATAAAAAAGGCACCACAGGGTGCCTTTCATGGGGACGTTACTCTTTATGGCGGGTAAACCGTCGCCGGACAACCACAAAGAAAACGGGAACGAAGAAAATCGCCAGCAGCGTCGCGGAAAGCATGCCTCCCATAACGCCCGTACCGACAGCATTTTGCGCACCGCTCCCGGCTCCGGTACTGATTACCAGCGGCATGACGCCAAGGATAAAGGCCAGGGAGGTCATCAGGATTGGTCGAAGGCGCATCCTTGATGCTTCCAGGGTGGCTTCAATAATCCCTTTACCTTCTTTATCCATCAGGTCCTTAGCAAATTCGACAATCAGGATGGCGTTTTTCGCCGACAGGCCAATTGTCGTCAGCAGGCCGACCTGGAAATAGACGTCATTGTTCAATCCGCGCAGCGACGCGGCGAGCAGAGCACCGATAACACCCAGCGGCACAACCAGCATCACGGAGAATGGGATGGACCAACTCTCATACAGGGCCGCCAGACACAGGAACACCACGATCAGTGAAATGGCATACAGTGCGGGCGCCTGGTTACCGGAAAGGCGTTCCTGATAAGACATGCCCGTCCAGTCATAGCCAATTCCTGCAGGCAGTTTTGCGGCCAGGCTTTCCATCAACACCATCGCTTCCCCGGTACTTTTACCCGGTGCGGATTCCCCGAGGATCTCCATTGAAGGCATCCCGTTGAAGCGTTCCAGGCGAGGTGAGCCATAAACCCAGTGAGAGTAGCTAAAGGCGGAGAAGGGGACCATCTCTCCGTTCGCGCTGCGCACGTAAAGGTTGTTAATGTCCCCCGGCAGCATGCGGAAACGGGCATCTGCCTGCACGTAAACTTTTTTCACGCGCCCGTGGTCGATAAAGTCGTTCACATAGGTGCCACCCAACGCCGTCGAGATAGTCTGGTTGACGTCGGAAAGACTGACGCCCAATGCCTGCGCCTTTTCCTGATCGACATCCAGCTTGAACTGAGGCGTATCTTCCAGTCCGTTTGGACGCACGCGCACCAGCAGGTCTGGGTGCTCTTTTACCATCCCGAGCAGTTGATTACGTGCCTGCGTCAGCTGGGTATGTCCCAGGTTAGCCTGATCGATAAGTTCAAAGTCGAATCCCGTTGCGGTTCCAAGCTCAATAATCGCAGGCAGGTTGAACGGGAACACCAGGCCGTCTTTAATCTGACTGAACGCTTTTGTCGCGCGACCCACGATATCTTCAACGCTATTTTTCTCGCCCGGGCGCTCCTCCCAGGGCTTCAGGCTGACAAAGGCAATACCGGAGTTCTGACCCTGGCCGCTAAAGCTAAAGCCGTTTACGGTGAAGACGGATTCAACGTTCGCCTTCTCTTTGTCCAGATAGTAGTCCTGAACCTGGTCGAGGACCGCCTGAGTACGCGTCTGGGTCGCCCCCGCCGGGAGTTGAACCATTGTCATAAAGACCCCCTGGTCCTCTTCGGGCAGGAAGGAGGTCGGTAAGCGCAGGAACAACACCGCCATGCCACCAACAATAATGACATACACCACCAGATAGCGACCGGTCTTACGCAAAATACCGCTCACGCTGTTGCTGTAGTGTTCCACACTCTTATCAAAGAGCGCATTGAACCAGCCAAAGAAGCCCCTTTTCTTCTCATGGTGGTCGCTGGAGACGGGCTTAAGCAACGTTGCGCAGAGTGCAGGGGTCAGGATCAGCGCGACCAGCACGGATAGCGCCATCGCGGAAACGATAGTTAACGAGAACTGGCGATAGATGGCCCCAGTCGAGCCACCAAAAAAGGCCATCGGAACAAAGACCGCCGAGAGGACCATGGCGATCCCCACCAGCGCGCCCTGAATCTGCTCCATCGACTTCTGCGTGGCCTCTTTCGGCGGCAGTTTATCTTCCACCATCACGCGCTCAACGTTCTCGACGACCACGATGGCGTCATCAACCAGTAGCCCTATCGCCAGCACCATCCCAAACATCGTCAGGGTATTGATGGAGAAACCGAACGCAGCCAGCACGGCGAAGGTCCCCAGCAGAACAACCGGCACGGCGATCGTTGGGATCAGCGTTGCCCGCAGGTTTTGCAGGAACAGATACATGACCAGGAAGACCAGAATGATCGCCTCAAACAGGGTCTTCACCACTTCATGAATCGAGATTTTCACAAAAGGCGTGGTGTCGTAGGGGTAGACGACCTTCAGTCCCTGCGGGAAGAACTGTTGCAGTTGTGCCAGCTTGCTCTTGATGGCTGCCGCCGTATCCAGCGCGTTTGCACCAGTAGCGAGCTTAATCCCCAGACCAGTTGCCGCCTGCCCGTTGATTTTGGTCACCATATTGTAGTTTTCGCCACCCAACTCAATGCGAGCCACATCCTTCAGATGAACCATTGAGCCGTCCTGGTTCACTTTGAGCGTGACGCGACCAAACTCTTCCGGTGATTTCAGGCGAGTTTGCGCGATGATGGAGGCATTCAGCTGCTGTCCAGGGACTGATGGTGTTCCACCCAACTGGCCTGCCGCTATCTGGTCGTTCTGCGTTTTTAACTGATTGATAATATCCAGCGGCGTCAGTTGGTATTTGTTCATCGCGTTACTGTCGAGCCAGATGCGCATCGCATACTGGGCACCAAACAGCTGAACGTCGCCGACACCCGATGTTCGGCTGATGGCATCCTTGACGTTCGAAGCGACGTAGTCGGAGATATCATCCTGAGTAAGGCTTTTATTGTCCGAAACAAAACCGGCGACCAAAAGGAAGCTGCTGCTGGACTTCTCAACGCCAATCCCTTGCTGCTGAACTTCTTGCGGCAGCAGCGGCATGGCCAGCTGCAACTTGTTCTGCACCTGCACCTGGGCGATGTCCGGGTCTGTTCCCGACTCGAAGGTCAGGGTGATGGTGACATTACCCGCTGAATCGCTGGTGGAGGACATATACATCAGGTTATCGATACCGTTCATGTTCTGTTCGATAACCTGGGTCACGGTATCCTGTACCGTCTGGGCATCTGCGCCGGGGTAGGTTGCGGAAATCGCAACGGCTGGCGGGGCAATCGTTGGATACTGGGCAACGGGCAGTTTGAGAATAGCCAGCCCGCCTGCAATCATCAAAATGATGGCAAGTACCCAGGCGAAAACCGGCCGCTGAATAAAGAAATTAGCCATGTCGTCGTTCCTTAACTGGCGGGCGCTGTGGTGGTATCTGGGGTGGCGACGACGGTGGCACCTGGCCTGGCTTTTTGTAATCCGCTGACAATCACGCGGTCACCGTTTTTCAGCCCTTCCGTCACCAGCCAGCGATCGCCAATGGCCTGAGGCGCAACGACGGTGCGTGGCTCAACCTGGTTTTTATCGTTAACCACCATGACGGTTGCATCCCCTCGCGGCGTACGGGTCAGGCCCTGCTGGGGAATCAGAATTGCATTCGGCTGTGTGCCTTCATCAATGCGGGCGCGAACGAACATCCCGGGTAACAGAAGGTGTTGAGGGTTAGGGAAAATGGCGCGCAAGGTAATCGAACCGGTACTTTCATCCACCGTGACGTCTGAGAACTGCAACGTTCCTTTCAGCGGATAAGGCTGACCATTTTCCATCAGCAGTTCAACGCTGCTGGCCGTGTCGCCTTTTTGCAGGCTTGTCTGTTTCAGGCGCATAAATTCATTGCTGGACTGGGTGACGTCGACGTAAATCGGATCAAGCTGCTGGACTGTTGCCAGTGCAGAGGCCTGCCCGTTCGTGACGAGAGCACCTTCTGTCACGCTGGATTTGCCGATGCGCCCATCGACGGGAGACGTCACTTTGGTATAGGCAAGGTTAATACGTGCACTTTCGACGCCGGCTTTGGCGGCGATAACACTGGCATCGGCCTGTTGGGCTGTTGCCACGGCCTGGTCATACTCTTGCTTGCTGACATACTGGGTGCCTACCAGCGGGAGATAACGTTTTACTGTCAGATGCGCAATATTGGCCGCCGCCTGGGCCTTCGCCAGCTCACCTTTCGCGCTGTCGTAAGCCGCCTGATAGGTCGCAGGATCAATCTGGTAAAGCGAATCTCCTGCTTTTACATCGCTACCTTCCGTGAAGTTACGACGCAGGATGATACCGCTAACCTGTGGACGAACCTCCGCCACGCGGAATGCATCCGTTCTGCCCGGGAGTTCAGTGGTGACCGCCAGCGGCGCGCTTTTCACGATATGCACGCTGACCTGAGGTGCCTGGGGATGTTGTTGTTGGTTTTCCTGGCCATCGCATCCAGAGAGCAGTACAGCGCAGACAATGAAACCGGATAAGGGCAAACGTCTGAAATGATTCGTCATTACTGTTCCTTTAAATACCCATTAACCGAGATTTGCCGTAGAACGGTCGTTGGGGCAGAGGGATAAAAAAATAAAATGTAGCTGCGTATAATAATGAGGATATTTAATGTTTTTTAATTTATAAGTGCGAATGACGAGGCGTGAAGGAAAAATCAGAATGGGGCCCGGAGAAGATATGAATATACTCCCCTCCAGGCTAACCACATAAAGAGAGTTTAATGCCTTAAAATATTCATATCATGAATTAAATATTGATTATGCATTTGTATAAATTATGAGTTAAGGGATTTGACTTTTTTTGTGCAAAATGAAAACGGGTTTTAGGGAATAATTCCAGCCATCCGAACCCGAGGTTACGTATAAACCCAGTGAGTAACGAGTAGCTGCCTATGGCGCGTAAAAAAAAAGAAGAGGCTCAACAGACCCGACAGCAGTTGATTGAGGCGGCTATCGGGCAGTTTGCGACGCGTGGCGTGGCCAGTACCACGCTGACGGATATCGCGGATGCCGCAAAGGTTACGCGCGGTGCCATCTACTGGCACTTTACCAGTAAAGCAGAGATATTTAATGCGATCTGGGAACAGCAATTACCGCTGCGTGACATTATTTGTGACAGGCTTTCTCTTTCCGAAAATGATGACCCGTTGTTAATGCTTCGTGAGCAATTTATTACTGCGCTACAGTATATCGCGCATGAACCCCGGCAATGCGCGCTTTTACAAATTCTGTATCATAAATGTGAGTTTCATAGCGATATGATTTCAGAAGATGAAATCCGTAAACGCATTGGCTTTAATTATGATTCTTTACGTATTACGCTGGAAAAATGTATTTCTCAGAGAATCGTTGCGGCGCAGATGAATGTTGAGCTGACCATGATTGTATTGCATGGCTTTTTTAGCGGAATCATTAAAAACTGGTTAATGAACACCGACAGTTTTAATCTCTATCAACAGGCACCCGCTCTGGTCGACAGTATTCTGGCGACACTCCCTGTCTTGCGCGTGTCGCCTCAAGATGACTACAGCTCAGCGCCAGGCAACATTTCACCTCGCGCACAAAGCGCCTCTATGGTCTGCGCGCTGGCTGGTTTGCCTAACAGATAACCCTGAAGGGTGTTACAACCCAGCTCTGTTAAAAAGGTTTGTTGGGCTTCGGTTTCCACACCTTCAGCCACGACTTTCAGGTTAAGTGTTTTTGCGAGAGCCACAATCGCCGAGACAATGGTGGCATCCTCGCTTTCCCCGCTTAACTCTTTTACAAATGCTCTGTCGATCTTCAGTTCACAGGCCGGTAAGCGCTTGAGATACAGCAGGCTTGAATACCCGGTTCCAAAGTCATCAATGGACGCTTTCACGCCTGCATTCGTCAATTCTGTCAGCACCCGTACGCTCTCATCCGGGTTGCTCATTGCCGTCGTTTCCGTAACTTCCAGGATCAGCATTTCCGGCGGTACCTGATGGCGCTCCAGGCAGTCGAGAACCGTTTTAACCAGTGATGGTTGTTCAAACTGCAATGTCGACAGGTTTACAGCCATTGACCAGTCTTGATGTCCCTGAAGATGCCATTCTCTCAGCTGGCGGCAGGCTTCATTGATCACCCAGTTACCAATAGGGATGATAAGCCCCGTCTTTTCCGCCAGTGGCAGGAAAAGATCCGGCGTCAGTAGTCCCTGCTTAGGATGTTGCCAGCGCAACAGTGCCTCAAACCCGAGGAGAGGTCCTGCGGGCGCGTGAAATTTTGGCTGATACAACAGGCGCAGCTCATTGCGTTCGATGGCCATCCACAGATCGTTCATTAACTGAAGATGGGTCTGCGCCAGGGTGTTCATGGAAGGCTGGAAAAAGTGATAACCGTTTCGGCCCATATGCTTGGTGTGGTACATCGCCGCGTCGGCGTTAAACATCAACTCGCGTTCGGTTTTGCCGTCGTGAGGATAAAAAGCGATACCAATGCTGAGGGTCACCATCAGTTCATACGGGTCGAGGTTGAACGGGCTATCGATCGCGCGTACCAGCGAATTTGCCAGCGAGGCCGCATCGTCCGGGCCTTCGCCCTCAGCCAGCAGAACAAACTCATCACCGCCGATACGTGCAAGAGTGAACTGGCCCTTCAGAAGCAGCAGCAGACGCTGCGTAACGGCGACCAGCAGTTTGTCACCGACATCATGACCATAGGCGTCATTGATGGCTTTAAAGCCGTCGAGATCCATAAACATCAGCGCAAAATGGGTTCCTTCACGATCGGCTTTACTGATCGCCTGATCAAGTCGGTCTTCCAGCAGGATGCGGTTGGGCAGACGCGTTAGCGTATCCTGCAGCGCCAGTTGAGCAAGTTCCCGGTTCGCTTCTGCAAGCGATGAGGCCAGTAGGGCAGTACGTGCCTGAAGACGGGCATCCAGCATCGACACCAGCAGGGTGATCCCAAGAATAGAGAGCGCGACGACGCTGACCAACATGGCGAGCCAGCTGCTGTTAATACCAACATGGTGCGTCATCGTCGACATTGGAAACTGCGCGGCTCTCATCCCGGCGTAGTGCATACCGGCAATGGCAATGCCCATTGTGATGGCGGCACCCAGACGCATCAGCACGACCTGAGCCGCTTCGTGACGCAGGCGGAAGGTCAGCCACAATGCAGCAAGCGAAGCGGCAAGGGCAATGACGACTGAAATGGCCACCCACAACGTGTCCCAGACGATACCGGGCCTCACTTCCAGCGCGGCCATACCGGTGTAATGCATGGCGATAATACCGCTTCCCATCACCAGCGCGCCGGGTAGCAGACGGCGCAAGCGCAGTTGTTCACAGCTGACGAGCCAGAGTGCAAACAGTGAAGAACCCACGGCAATGACCATGGATAAAATGGTCAGGCTGACGTTGTAACTCATGCTCATGGATAGGTCCATCGCCAGCATGCCGATAAAGTGCATAGCCCACACGCCAATGCCCATCGCAATACCGCCGCCAGCCAACCAGACGCGGGCGGCGACGCCCTGACTTCCGGCGACGCGTGCCGCCATATTCAGTGCGGTATACGACGCGAGGATGGCCACAACGAAGGAAAGAACTACAAGGATAAGGTTGTATTGGCTAACCAGCATGGTCGGTTCTACTCGTGTCTGACGTTAAGCAGGAGAGGTTGAGAAGGGCGAGACATTATCACCGTAAGGTAACGGCTCAAAGGGTTTTAAATCCCCGTTTTTAGTGGGTAATTCGGGGGGCAGTGACGTCAGGGCGTTAATCGAGTTCTGAGCAGTTCACTAATTTGAGCGGGTTCACGGAGTTCATATTGCGGCACTTGTCGGTTTCAGTGCTCATCAGTTCAATCCACTGCATCAAAAGGGCATCGAAGAGGAAAACGGAGATTGCAAAGACAACCAGCCACCAGTATTTACGAATCATTGTGTCATTCCGCGAGAAGAGAACCACTGAAGTGGTGGAAATATACACGAAAAGTTGCGGTTTAAAAGCGGGATACGCGAGGGTTTACAAAGCGTTGACGATAACATTAACAGGCAATAAAAAAGGCGCATCCCCATGCCGAGTAGCGCCTTTTTAAACAAGCATTTCGCTAATCGAAATTAGTTCATGCCGTATTTTTTCAGTTTCTTACGCAGAGTACCACGGTTGATACCCATCATCAGCGCAGCGCGGGTCTGGTTACCGCGGGTGTATTGCATCACCATGTCCAACAGTGGCTGTTCAACTTCAGCCAGTACCAGCTCATACAGGTCATTAACATCCTGACCATTCAGTTGAGCAAAATAGTTCTTCAGTGCCTGTTTAACCGAGTCACGCAGGGGCTTTTGAGTTACCTGGTCCTGAGAGTTAACGGTAGAAACGGTCAGTACGTCAGAATTTACGCGTTGTTCGAACATAGTTCTGTCAGCTCTTTATTTCATTACGCAAGATTTTCGAAGTATGCCTCCAACGCCTCCAGCTGTTCGCTGGCATCCTCTATGGCGTTGAATGTGCGCCGAAACTGGTCATCTGGAGCGTGCTCCTGGAGATACCAGGAGACGTGTTTACGCGCAATTCGGTACCCTTTTGCCTGACCGTAATGGTCATGCAGTTCCCGAACATGCGAACAAAGCAAGCGCTTAACCTCTGCCAGAGGCAGTGGGGCAAGCAGCTCCCCAGTGTCCAGATAATGCTGGATTTCCCGGAAGATCCAGGGTCTTCCCTGAGCTGCACGTCCTATCATCAGAGCATCAGCTCCCGTATAGTCGAGCACAGCCCTGGCTTTAAGCGGGTCAGTTATGTCGCCATTCGCGATAATCGGAATGGAAACCTTCTGCTTAACTGCCCGAATGCTGTCGTATTCAGCTTCACCATTGAACAAACAGGCGCGAGTGCGTCCATGAATGGTCAGGGCCTGAATGCCACAGTCTTCGGCCAGTTGGGCAATCTCTACACAGTTACGGTGTTCCGGCGACCAACCCGTGCGAATCTTCAACGTAACAGGAACGTCCACCGCGCTGACAACCGCCGTCAGGATAGACTTCACCTGATCGGGGTATTGCAGAAGGGCTGAACCTGCAAGCTTGCGATTCACTTTCTTGGCCGGGCAACCCATATTGATATCAATAATCTGGGCGCCACTTTCCACGTTAATACGCGCGGCATCTGCCATCTCTTCAGGCACGCTTCCGGCGATTTGCACGGTGCGGATACCTGGCTCATCAATGTGCACCATCCGAAGGCGGGATTTATCGCTTTCCCAGACCTGCGGGTTAGACGACATCATCTCGGATACGGTTAAACCGGCTCCCATCTCATAGCACAGCGTCCTGAACGGCCGGTCGGTAATACCTGCCATTGGGGCTGCGATCAGGCGATTTCTAAGCTGGTGGTGTCCGATGCGCATGAGTTAAGAAATGACCATACTGTGACTGCAAGGCGGCGTATATTACGCATTTTTTGCACGAGATGAAAGGCCAAACTTTGAACAATCCACTGTTGTAGATCAAGGAATCGCCGCTCAATCATTCCGTTAAAAATTATTCATCATTTAAATCATTGGGTTATAATTAAATGATTGTTTTATGAGCGCTTGCAATTTCCCGTAACTTCTCATCATTTCTCATTAAACGCGACAGTTGAGCGGGATAATCTGCTGTTTTTCGCAGCAGATTTCCTCACTTCTTTGCGATCTCTGTCGCATTTTAGAACATGATCTCAGGGCAAAAAATGCAGATTATTCGACCACAAGACGGCCATGCAGGGCCTGTACCGGGCGGTTGTTATCGTGATGCATTGTATGGGTGAATTTCTCCAGCTGCTCAGCTGAGAGCGTGAGAGGGTGCTTAAGCACAATCCAGGTGACGCCTTCTGAACAAGGTGGGGTGGTCAGTGAACCGCTGAAGCGCCAGTAAGTTTTGTTGACCGGGAGCAGCTTGTTCAGGTTGAGATCCTGCTTAATGGAGATGTTCTGTTCAGCCTGTTGGGGCATCACGCTCCACAGCTTATCAAGCTCCGGGTTCGCGGCGCCTTTATCAAACATGACGGCCACTACGGTCAGCTCACCTGCGCTATTTTTATGCACCAGATGCATTTCCATTGCGTATTTTTTGCCATGCACGGTGTTCTCGCTCGGCGCGTGGAAATGGAACTGCTGCAGAGTCCAGGCTTGATTATCCAGGGTTATCGTGTCGCGGGTATCCGCTTTCTCACTGGCCTGAATGGTATGGCCATTGTTCGTCAACGTCATAGGGCCATCAATGTAGTGCGTTTTAAGCGGAGAGAAATGGGCGTTTGCGGTCGATTCAATGTTAATCGGAGACTGATTCATCCCGTTTTGACAGGCCTTGTAGGCCTCGTCCAGTTCACCCCAGTGTTCCGGTGAACCTTCCCCTTCGTAGCTCCAGTGTGAAGCGAAAGCTGATGCCGAGATCATACTCAGCGCAATCAGCGCTGCCTTGCCAGTAATGTGTTTCATAATATTCTTCCGGTGAATTGTTGTAATTCAAATCATTATGATTTGTGTGGTTATTTTACCGGAGAAATGCGCGGGGAGAGAGGACTATCAGTGGAGGAGAGGCGTGGTCAGATGACCACGCCAAATGCTTATTTTTTACGACCGGTGATCCTGCACCACTCTTCTTTCTCTACCACCGGGTCAAGGGCGAAGAGATCCGCGTAGGCTTCACACACGCTGTCGGCCTGGCTTGCCAGGATACCTGAAAGCCCCAGCAGACCGCCCTCAACGGGCAGTACGCTGATTAACGGTGCCAGTTCACGTAACGGGCCTGCCAGGATGTTGGCGACCACCACGTCGGCTTTCATGGCCACTGGCTGCGCATCCGGCAAATACAGCTCCAGACGATCGGAGACGCCGTTACGCTCGGCGTTATCGCGGCTGGCCTGAATTGCCTGCGGATCGATGTCGATCCCAATCGCTTTTGCCGCACCGAGTTTCAGCGCCGCGATAGCGAGGATCCCGGAGCCGCAGCCGAAGTCGATCACGGTTTTTCCTGCCAGATCCAGACCGTCCAGCCACTGCAGGCACAGGGAGGTGGTCGGGTGGGTGCCGGTACCAAATGCCAGGCCCGGGTCGAGCATCACGTTGACGGCGTTTTCATCAGGCACTTCGCGCCAGCTTGGGCAGATCCACAGACGCTTGCCAAACTGCATCGGGTGGAAGTTATCCATCCACTCCCGTTCCCAGTCTTTATCTTCCAGCTGTTCGATTTTGTGCACGAAACCTGCACCTAACAGTGGATGGTTTTCCAGAATCGCGACGACCTCTTTCATGTCGGTCTCGGCATCGAAAAGTCCAATGACGTCGGTATCACCCCACAGGCGCGTTTCGCCCGGCAGCGGCTCGAAGACCGGCGTGTCATGCGTGTCCTGGAAGGTGATGGAGACCGAGCCGGCCTCCATCAGCGCATCGCTCAGTTCCTCGGCGTTCGCGCCGGTTGTGTTCAGTTTTAATTGGATCCACGGCATGGCAAAACTCTTTATTTATCAGTAGAAATCATAGCGGACTGTGGGACGGGCTGACCGAAACGGTTCCCCACCACAAACGCCAGTAAACTTAGCAGTAACGAAGGCACAATTGGATGGAAGCCCAGGTACTGAATCTTAAACGTTGCGAGTACGGCATACAGCACACCGCCAACAATCATCGCGCCCAGCGCGCCTGCAGCATTGGCACGTTCCCAGTAGAGACCCAACACCAGCGGCCAGAGGAAAACGGCTTCAAGGCCGCCGAACGCCAGCAGGTTCAGCCAGATGATCATCTCCGGCGGGCGCCATGCGGCTAACAGCAGCAATGCCCCTAACACCAGCGTAATAATGGCTGACATACGCTTCAGGCGACGTTCATTTTCTACCTGCTCAGGACGCAGGTTGAGATAGAGATCTTTAATGATCGTCGCGGAGCTTTGCAGTAGCTGGGCGTTGATAGTGGACATAATAGCGGCCATTGGCGCAGCAAGGAAAATCCCGGCGGCAAATGGCGGCAGCACTTTAACCATCAGTGTCGGGATCACCAGATCCGGCACGGTAAGGTCAGGGATGACTGCACGTCCTAATGCACCCGCCAGATGCATGCCGAACATCAGGATCGCGACGACAATCGTCCCGATAATAATGCCTTTGTGAACGGCTTTGCTGTCTTTATAGGAGATACAGCGCACGGCGGTATGGGGCAGACCAATCACCCCAAAGCAGACTAACACCCAGAACGACGTCATAAATGCCGGAGAAAGAATATCATCCGCGCCTTGCGGCGAGACCAGTTTCGGATCTATGGCTTCCAGGGTTTCCACCGCATGCGTAAGTCCACCCGCAGCATGAACGATGCCCACCAGCAGAACGATCGTGCCAATCAGCATGACCATTCCCTGCAGCGTATCGTTCAGCACGCTGGCGCGGAATCCGCCAAACGCAGTATACAGCGCAATGCTTACCCCGAAGATAATCAACCCTGTCTCGTAGGGGATCCCGGCTGCCGTTTCCAGCAGACGAGCTCCACCGATAAACTGCACCGTCATCGCACCAATAAAGGCGACCAGCAGGCTCAGGCTTGCCAGCCACACCAGCAAGCGACTCTGGTAGCGTGCAAACAGCATATCGTTGAGCGTCACGGCGTTATAGCGCCGTGCCAGAATGGCAAACTTTTTACCCAGAATACCCAGAGAGAGCCAGACGGCAGGTAGCTGGATCATGGCCAGCAGTACCCAGCCTAACCCGTACTTATACGCGGCACCGGGACCGCCGATAAATGAACTGGCGCTGATGTAGGTGGCCGTCAGCGTCATGGCCAGCACGACGCCACCCATCGAACGGCTACCGAGGAAATACTCATTCAGAAAGGCGCCGGTCGCCCTTTTACGCATGGCATAAATGGACAAGCCAAATACGACCAGCAGGTATGCGACAAGCGGCAGAATGACTTCAAGCTGCATCATCGTCCTCCAGCGGAATATCCCGGTAGATAAATTTAACCATCGCCCAGCACAGCAGGATAAATACCAGCGGTACCAGCAGGCACGCCATTTCAAACCAGTGTGGCAGGCCGGTAATACCGATGTCTGAATTAGGTAAGTAAGCGGTTACCAACCATGCGGCAAGATAGAGAAGGGTCAGCCACAGCGCCCAGCGCGCTTCTTTATGGGCCTGAACAAAACGAGCGTCCATCCACTCTCCTGGATAATTCATAGTGAGAGGCGGATTGTACGCATTGCAGGGGGGATACCAAATCATTTTCTGCTGCGCCAGAAACTGGCGCAGCAATAAAGCATTTACTTCACAATGGAGAGATCGACATTCACGTTTGCCGTCCAGTCAGTGTTGTGCCAGTCATTCGCAATCAGGTGGAGAACACCCGTATAGCTGCCCTGAGGCAAAAGCGGGTTATCTTCTGCTTTATAAGCGATTCTTAAATATGCACTTGTTCCAGAGTTGCAGTTTACCGCGGTGTTAACGGAATGAATATTGCAGCCGCCATGGCTGTTCTGGCCACGCAGTTTCACGATGAAGGTTCTGTTACGGCTATCGACAACCTGCGCATACAGTGGCGTTTCACCATCCTCAACCCAGACCAGAGAGGTAGGGCCCGCCTTAGGTGTGTTGGTCACAAAAGCAATATTTACGGTGTTATCTTCAGCTGGAACTTCAATCGTTATCGGGGAAGAGCCGTTCAGGCTACCGGTAAAGGTTTTCGCAACTTTCTTAGGTTGAGGTAAATTCAGCGCATTAATTGCTGCAATCGCCTCTGCGGAAAGGGGAATATTCCACTGCTGGAAATACTGGTTCAGATTAACGCCGGCGATTTTACTGGCATTAAGCGTAAACCAGTCGATTTTTTTCTGGCTGCTATTAACCAGGGTTGGGTCATTCTGGTTAACTTCACGGTAAGCTTTCGACAGTGCCGGGTAAAGCTGTGGCCAGCTCGTCATTATTTCACCAAAGAAAGACGCCCTACGGAACAGATCTTCTTTAGCAAAATTCCAGGTGTGCCCGGATTTCAGCAGAGTGCCGATAGCTTGTTGATCCCAACCGAAACCGTAAAAGCCTTCATTACTATGACAGTTTTTGAAATCGGTATCGCCGAGGGTGGTGTAACATGCAGCGATAGAATAAAGGTTGACGGTAACTTCTCCCTGGTCACTCCAGGACCATCCCATCTGGAACTGATGACCGTATTCGTGCCAGTCGAGCCAGCTCGGTGTCTCAGGGATTGAGCTGTCACCACCCACGCCAATCAGCCCTTGCCCGCTATTTGCCCAGCAGCAGCTCTGATAAGAGACGAAGAGCAAGCCTCGGCTAGGCTGGTGCAACCAGCTCGAGCCATCCAGCCCATCGACTTTGTCATAAGTAATGGTTCGCAGCAGCGACTGGCGGAGGGTCTGCTCTATATTTTTAGTTGCTGAGTTTTGCGCAATTGCCTGACTTGCAACGAAGCGTGTCCTGCCATCAAACATAAAGTGGTAGCCTGATGGCGTTGTGGCCTGTGCCTGCTGGCGCCACTCGGCTCTGTCATTCATACCAAAGATAAAGAGGGGGTGATACGTACCGCCGTTAACAATATCAACGGAGACGAATGTATCAATATTCTCCATTTTTTTGGTTTTATCCTGACACCCAACGATAAGCAGCGCGTTCTGAGAGAATGTGTAGGTTGTGTCACCGTTTGCATTCAGAATAAGCTCATTAGCAGGACCGACAATACCTTCGTAGTTAGGATCAACGGCAGCATAGCAGGAAACATTTTGCGGAACATCACCGAGACGGAGGGTAACGTTTTCACCCTTGACGCCCCATGTATGTGTTAAGAAGTAATTATTACGTCCACCGTTGGTGGTTCTGTTCGTGCCATTGCCATGAACTTCGGTAACAGGAATTTGATAGCGACCTTGTTCAGCCTCACCGTAAACTTTTAAAGTACGGTTGAGCCAGAACAGGGGGTTATTGACATTTTGTACATCATAGGTTGATGCATAAGCTGGATTGGTAATGACTCCAACTTATTGATAGTGTTTTATGTTCAGATAATGCCCGATGACTTTGTCATGCAGCTCCACCGATTTTGAGAACGACAGCGACTTCCGTCCCAGCCGTGCCAGGTGCTGCCTCAGATTCAGGTTATGCCGCTCAATTCGCTGCGTATATCGCTTGCTGATTACGTGCAGCTTTCCCTTCAGGCGGGATTCATACAGCGGCCAGCCATCCGTCATCCATATCACCACGTCAAAGGGTGACAGCAGGCTCATAAGACGCCCCAGCGTCGCCATAGTGCGTTCACCGAATACGTGCGCAACAACCGTCTTCCGGAGCCTGTCATACGCGTAAAACAGCCAGCGCTGGCGCGATTTATCCCCGACGTATCCCCACTGTTCGTCCATTTCCGCGCAGACGATGACGTCACTGCCCGGCTGTATGCGCGAGGTTACCGACTGCGGCCTGAGTTTTTTAAATGGCGGAAAATCGTGTTGAGGCCAACGCCCATAATGCGGGCGGTTGCCCGGCATCCAACGCCATTCATGGCCATATCAATGATTTTCTGGTGCGTACCGGGTTGAGAAGCGGTGTAAGTGAACTGCAGTTGCCATGTTTTACGGCAGTGAGAGCAGAGATAGCGCTGATGTCCGGCAGTGCTTTTGCCGTTACGCACCACCCCGTCAGTAGCTGAACAGGAGGGACAGCTGATAGAAACAGAAGCCACTGGAGCACCTCAAAAACACCATCATACACTAAATCAGTAAGTTGGCAGCATCACCTGCCACTCTTCAGTATATTCATAAAAGATATGTCCGTTATCGAGAAAATATTAAGAAAAACGGACTCATTACATCACGCTGTAATATCGTTAAGAACCGAGGAATAATGAAAAGTAAATGTAGAAAAAATGATGATATTGAATATTTCTAGGTTGGGTTGGAGATATAGTGACGGTAAATAGTGTGGGGTGAGAAACAAGGACGCAAAAAATAAACACGCCTGATAAACAGGCGTGTTTTTAGATTACTTCTCGTTGAGGCCGAGTTTCTTCTCAAGATAGTGGATGTTAGTTCCACCATTCTGGAAGTGCTCGTCGCTCATGATGCGCATCTGGAGATCAACGTTGGTTTTAATACCGTCGATGATCAACTCCTGCAGGGCGTTCTTCATGCGGGCAATCGCCACGTCACGGTTTTCGCCGTAGCAGATGAGCTTGCCGATCATTGAGTCATAGTACGGCGGTACGGTGTAACCGGCGTAGATATGAGACTCCCAACGCACACCAAAGCCACCCGGCGCGTGGAAACGCGTGATTTTACCCGGGCTTGGCAGGAAGGTGTTCGGGTCTTCGGCGTTGATACGGCATTCAACCGCATGGCCTTTCACCACGACTTCTTCCTGCTTGATGGACAACGGCTGACCCGCAGCGATACGCAGCTGTTCTTTGATCAGGTCAACGCCGGTGATCATTTCGGTAACCGGGTGTTCAACCTGAATACGGGTGTTCATCTCGATAAAGTAGAACTCGCCGTTTTCGAACAGGAACTCAAAAGTACCCGCCCCGCGATAGCCGATATCGACACACGCCTTGGCGCAACGCTCACCGATGTAGCGACGCAATTCCGGGGTAATGCCCGGCGCAGGTGCTTCTTCGACGACTTTCTGGTGACGACGCTGCATGGAGCAGTCACGTTCTGCCAGATAGATCGCGTTACCCTGACCGTCAGCCAACACCTGAATTTCGATGTGGCGTGGGTTTTCCAGGTATTTTTCCATGTACACCATGTCATTGCTGAAAGCCGCTTTCGCTTCCGCTTTGGTCATGGAGATGGACTGCGCCAGTTCAGCATCGCTGCGTACTACGCGCATACCGCGACCGCCGCCACCGCCGGACGCCTTGATGATAACCGGGTAGCCAATGCGTTTAGCATGAGCACGGTTAGCATCCATGTCGTCGGTCAGAGGGCCGTCAGAGCCTGGTACGGTTGGCACACCGGCTTTTTTCATCGCGGTGATCGCAGACACTTTGTCGCCCATCAGGCGGATAGTGTCGGCTTTCGGGCCGATGAAGATAAAGCCAGAGCGTTCAACCTGCTCAGCAAAGTTGGCGTTCTCAGAGAGGAAGCCATAACCCGGATGAATTGCCACCGCGCCGGTGATTTCAGCGGCGCTGATGATAGCCGGGATGTTCAGATAGCTTTTTACGGACGGAGCCGGGCCAATACAGACCGTCTCATCCGCCAGCAATACGTGTTTTAAATCGCGATCCGCACTTGAGTGCACCGCGACGGTCTTGATGCCCAGTTCTTTACAGGCACGAAGAATACGCAATGCAATCTCGCCGCGGTTGGCGATAACAATTTTATCCAGCATGTTCGCCTCGTTACTCGATGACGACCAGCGGCTCGTCAAATTCAACCGGCTGACCACTTTCGACCAGAATCGCTTTCACAGTACCTGATTTGTCTGCTTCGATCTGGTTCATCATTTTCATCGCTTCAACGATGCACAGGGTATCGCCTACGTTGACTTTCTGACCCACTTCGATGAACGCCTTCGCGTCCGGGCTCGGGGTGCGGTAGAAAGTACCAACCATTGGGGAACGTACGATGTGACCACTGATTTCTGCTGCAGCGGCAGGTGCGGCTTCAGCTGCTGGTGCAACGGCTGCGGAGAGCGCAGGCTGCTGCACTGGCGCAGCGTAAGCCTGCTGCATTACCGGGAAGCTAGCGGCTGGGGCTGCACGGCTGATGCGTACAGACTCTTCGCCTTCAGAAATTTCCAGTTCGGAGATGCCTGATTCTTCAACCAGCTCGATCAGTTTTTTAATCTTACGAATATCCATGAGTGGGTTCCGTACTCTTGTTTAGTGTGATTGTGACAAGCGTTTTACCGCTGTCTGTAAAGCGTATGAATAACCGTCAGCGCCCAGTCCGCAGATAACGCCAGTAGCGATATCCGACAGATACGAATGGTGGCGGAACGGCTCTCGGGCGTGCACGTTACTCAGGTGGATCTCGATAAACGGGATACTCACCGCGAGCAGTGCGTCGCGGATAGCAACACTGGTGTGCGTAAACGCGGCCGGATTGATCAGGATATAGTCCACATTGTCTTTAGCCTGATGAATACGGTCGATGATTGCGTACTCCGCGTTTGACTGAAAATGATCCAAATCCACATTCAGCGACGCTGCTTCCGTGCTCAGACGGTTAACAATTTCGCTCAATGTTAGCGTGCCGTACTTCTCTGGCTCACGGGTACCGAGCATGTTCAGGTTCGGTCCGTTCAATACTAAGATATGGAACTTGTCAGTCATTATGCCGCTATCTCCTGCGATTTTCGGGTAAAAAACAAAATATACCGTCGAAGCGCAAATGTCACCTTTTCAGAGGCCAAAAACCACTGTCAGGGGAACCAAGGTCGCACATTATAACGATTTCGTAGCATTTGGCAGCTAAATACTGGTCTTATCAGGGAAGATTATCAACCGCAATCCAAAAAAGATTTGCGGTTGAGGGGGGATCTGCGGGAAAACGCACAGTTTCGCGAACTATCGCAACCACTGGCGGAACTTCTTGTAACGCCATGCTAAAAGCGCCACTGCCGCCAGCGCATACAGGACTGGCTGCGGGGAGAGGATCTTCACCGACCACAGATAATGAATGGGGGCGAGGATCGCGACAAGATAAACGAAGTTGTGCAGTAACTGCCAGCGTCTGCCCAGCTTTCGCTGCGCATATTGCGTGGACGTCAGCGCTAACGCCAGTAAAACCAGCCAGCTTACGATACCCAGCGTCAGATAAGGGCGTGTCACCAGCTCTCGGCCAAGCAGTGTCAGATTGTTAATTCCCAGTTCCAGCAGGGCGTAGCTGGTAAGGTGCAGCGTCGCCCAGGCAAAACACCATAGCCCCAAAAGCCGACGGGTACGTATCAATAATGGCTGTTTAGCGTAGCGCGCCAGCGGCGAGACGAGCAAGGTTGCCAGTAAAAATTTCAGAGCCATCCGACCCGTAAAATGCTGGATATCCTTTGCCGGATCGGCGCTAAAGAGGCCCTGACTGGCGGCCCAGAACAACCAGATAAAAGGAAGTATCCCAGCTAAATGCAGCAGCACTTTCAGCCAGGTAATCTGCTTTGCCGTTAAACGCACTCAGAAGTTCTCCCGTAAATTAAGGCCACGGTAAAGCGAAGCCACTTCATCCGCATACCCGTTAAACAATAGCGTGGGCTGACGCTTAACATCCAGCGCACCACCCGCGCCAATAAAGCGCTCAGTCGCCTGCGACCAGCGGGGATGATCCACATGCGGATTCACATTCGCGAAGAAACCGTATTCACCCGGTGCTGCCAGGTTCCAGGTCGTTGGCGGACGCTCGCGGGTCAGCTTAATGCTGACGATAGACTTAATTCCTTTGAAGCCGTATTTCCACGGTACGGTTAACCGAATGGGGGCGCCGTTTTGAGGAGGAAGCGCCTTGCCGTATACGCCAACGGTCAGCAGGGTAAGGGGATGCATGGCTTCGTCGAGGCGTAGCCCTTCAACGTACGGATAGTCCAGTCCACCGCCGATAAACCGATCTTTCTGGCCCGGCATCTCGTCCGGAGCGTAGCGCGTCTGGAAGGCGACATATTTTGCATTGCTGGTGGGCTCAACCAACGCCAGCAGCTTATGCAGCGGGAAGCCGACCCAGGGTACCACCATCGACCAGGCTTCCACGCAGCGCATGCGATAGATGCGCTCTTCGAGCGGGAAGCGGGTGGTCAGATCGTGGTGGTCCAATGTCAGGGGTTTTGCCACCTCGCCGTCAATTTTCAACGTCCACGGATCGGTTTTCATGCTGCCTGCATTGGCGGCAGGATCGGCTTTATCCAGACCAAATTCGTAAAAGTTGTTATAGCCGGTGACTTTGTCTTCAGGGGTGAGCGTCAGTTTGTTTTGCCACTCGGCGGGTTTCGTAAACGTAAGCGGGGCACCGGAAGGCGCCTTAGGGCGATCGTTACCTTTAAACCAGTCGAGCAGGTCGGCATGTGCCGCAGGGGAGAGCGTCAGTGCAGTGGCGCTGATGCCAAGCATTTTCAGGATCTGGCGGCGCTGTAACATAAAGACAGACTCGGACGTTACGTCGGCTTCCGTCAGTTTTCGGTTTTTCATGGCATCCTCCGTCATGCGTTTTTCTAAGCATGACGGAGGAGAGCGCTTCACGCGAATATGTCACGAAAATTTGAAGATTAGGCGATTTTCACCAGCGCGCGACCGTGGAACTGGTTATCCATGATTTTACTGGCATAGTCTGGCGCCTGGCTGAGGCTTATCTCCGTTGCGCTCTGGGTAAAGAACGATTCCGGCAGATCGCGTACCAGACGTTCCCAGGCCTCCGTGCGGCGAGCCGCTGGCGTCATCACGGAGTCCACGCCCTGCAGGCGAACGTTACGCAAAATAAACGGCATGACGGTAGTTGGCAGGGCAAAGCCGCCCGCCAGACCGCAGGCTGCCACGCAGCCGCCGTAGTTCATCTGCGCCAGGACCTTCGCCAGCACTTTATCGCCGACGGTATCTACCGCGCCCGCCCAGACCTGTTTTTCCAGTGGACGGGTTTCGGCGAATTCATCGCGGCCAAGAATGCGGCTGGCACCGAGCTGGCGAAGATAATCATGCGTACTTTCCCGGCCGGAAACCGCCGTGACCTGGTAACCCAGTTTGTGCAGCAACGTTACCGCCGTGCTCCCCACGCCACCGCTGGCGCCGGTCACGACAATGTCACCCGACTCAGGGTGAACCCCCGCCTCTTCCAGCGCCATCACGCACAGCATGGCGGTAAAGCCTGCGGTGCCGATGATCATCGCTTTGCGACCATCCATGCCTTTCGGCATCGGCACCAGCCAGTCGCCTTTTACGCGCGCCTGTGTTGCCAGCCCGCCCCAGTGATTTTCACCCACACCCCAGCCGGTGAGCAGCACGTGCTGGCCCGCATGGAAGCGAGGGTCTTCGCTGCTGTGGACCCGGCCAGCAAAATCAATACCCGGCACCATAGGGAAATTTCGGATGATTTTACCCTTACCGGTGATCGCCAGCGCATCTTTGTAATTTAAACTGGACCAGTCGATGTCGACGGTGACGTCGCCTTCCGGCAGACGGCTCTCTTCTACGGCCTGTACTGAGGCAAGCGTTTTGCCGTCCTGCTGTTCTAAGATCAAAGCCTGCATACGGGGTCCTCACGACTCAGATGATTGGAAAATAATTTCTGAAGACTATACTCGCTCAGGGTAATTCAATGCCGATTTAACGCAATAAATTGCCAGATACGCCCGATTTGGTAGTATGCCGCATTTGAAATGCAAGTTAGCGCTTACTCGCTACCCCCTCAACCCACGGAGTAATCTCAAGGATGCGATTAACGACGAAGTTCTCGGCTTTTATCACCTTGCTAACGGGGCTGACCATCTTTGTCACGCTTCTGGGTTGCTCTTTGAGCTTTTATAACGCCATTCAGGACAAACTGGTCAACCGGGTGCAGTCTGTTGCGTCGGTCATTGATACGCGTCTGCTGACCACGCCACTCCCGTCGCTCTCCCGGGAACTGGATGAGTTGATGGTGCCGGTTGATATTATTCGGATCGATATTCAGCAGGGAAAGCATCAGGTTTTAAGCCATGAACGGCAGGGAAGTTATCGCCCTGCGGGCGTAGTGAGTCAGTACCGGGAAGTAACGGTGCACTCCCTTAAAAACCCGGGTATGACCATTCACATGGTATATCTCGATCCGATGGCCAGCTATTTCCGTTCCATGATGACCACCGCGCCGCTCACGATCGCGGTTGCATTCATTATTCTGCTCATTTTTCTCGCGGTTCGCTGGTTGCGCCGCCAGCTCTCAGGGCAGGAACTGCTGGAAATCCGCTCCGTCCGCATCCTGAACGGTGAGCGCGGCCCGCAGGTGCGCGGCTCTGTTCATGAATGGCCGTCACGCACCAGCAGTGCGCTGGATACGTTGCTCTCAGAAATTCAGTTTGCCAGCGACCAGCGCAGCCGTATGGATACGCTGATCCGCTCTTATGCCGCGCAGGATAATAAAACCGGCCTTAACAACCGCCTTTTCTTTGATAATCAACTGGCCACGCTGCTCGACGATTCGGAAAAAGTGGGCACTCACGGCGTGGTGATGATGATTCGCCTGCCCGATTTCGATCTGCTGCGCGACACATGGGGGCAGCGGGCCGCGGAAGAAAATCTCTTTACGCTGATCAACCTGCTCTCCACCTTTATCATGCGCTACCCCGGGGCACTATTGGCCCGCTATCACCGCAGCGACTTTGCCGTGTTATTGCCGCATCGCACGCTAAAAGAGTCGGAAAGTATTGCCAGCCAGCTGCTGAAGGCGGTAGACGCGCTGCCCCAGAGTAAAATGCTCGATCGCGACGACATGGTGCATATGGGGATCTGCGCCTGGCGCGGCGGTCAGTCGACGGAGCAGGTGATGGAGCATGCGGAATCGGCTACCCGCAACGCCGTGTTGCAGGGGGCGAACGGATGGGCCGTTTACGATGACTCGTTACCGGAAAAAGGGCGTGGAAACGTGCGGTGGCGTACGTTAATTGAGCAAATGCTGAGCCGCGGTGGGCCACGTATTTATCAAAAACCGGCGGTCATGAAAAACGGCTATGTCCACCATCGCGAACTGATGTGCCGTATTTTTGACGGTACGGAAGAGGTTATTTCTGCGGAATATCTGCCAATGGTGCTGCAATTTGGGCTGTCTGAAGAGTATGACCGCCAGCAAATTTCCCGCCTGATCCCATTTTTATCTTTCTGGCCGGAAGAAAGTCTGGCGTTACAGGTCACCGTTGAGTCGTTAATACGCCCGCGTTTTCAGCGCTGGCTGCGTGATACATTAATGCAATGCGAAAAATCGCAACGCAAACGCATTATTTTTGAACTTGCTGAGGCGGATGTGGGTCAACACATCAGCCGGTTACGTCCGGTGGTTCGTTTGATCAACGCGCTCGGTGCGCGTGTGGCGGTGACACAAGCTGGTTTAACGCTGGTCAGTACCGACTGGATCAAGGAACTGGATGTGGAGCTATTAAAGCTGCATCCGGGGCTGGTAAGAAATATTGAAAAGCGCACGGAAAACCAGCTGCTGGTTCAGAGTCTGGTTGAAGCGTGTAAAGGAACCCGAACACAAGTCTTTGCCGCGGGCGTGCGCTCCAGGGGCGAATGGCAGATGTTAACAGAGCGCGGTGTCATGGGTGGTCAGGGCGATTTTTTTGCCGCCTCTCAACCGCTTGACACCAACGTGAAAAAATATTTGCAAAGATACTCTGTTTGACCTGCCGTTTACGTTGTTTTCACGTAGAATATCGCGCCTGTAGCTTTGAGTATGTCGAGCAAAAAGCCAGTGAACGACCTTTAACGGGTTACAAAGGTCAGTAAGGAATGCTGCTGTTGACTCAGCCCTGAGGGAGTCAGGGATCAATTTTGTAACATCAGGAAACGTACTGCACAAATTTTCACCGTTGCAGATGATTTTTGCGCCTTGTCGCTGCTGCGTGTGGTTGGTAAAGTAAGCGGATTTTGTTTTCCGCCCCAGCTTTCAGGATTATCCCTTAGTATGTTGAAAAAATTTCGTGGCATGTTTTCCAATGACCTGTCCATTGACCTGGGTACCGCGAATACCCTTATTTACGTAAAAGGACAAGGCATCGTTTTGAATGAGCCTTCTGTTGTGGCCATTCGTCAGGATCGTGCAGGCTCGCCGAAAAGCGTCGCCGCAGTGGGTCATGACGCGAAGCAGATGCTGGGTCGTACCCCTGGCAACATCGCCGCAATTCGCCCAATGAAAGACGGCGTTATCGCTGACTTCTTCGTGACTGAAAAAATGCTTCAGCACTTCATCAAGCAGGTTCACAGCAACAGCTTCATGCGTCCAAGCCCGCGTGTTCTGGTGTGTGTGCCGGTTGGCGCAACCCAGGTAGAACGTCGCGCAATCCGTGAATCTGCTCAGGGGGCGGGTGCTCGTGAAGTGTTCCTGATTGAAGAGCCAATGGCGGCGGCAATCGGTGCAGGTCTGCCTGTGTCTGAAGCAACCGGCTCAATGGTAGTGGATATCGGTGGTGGTACCACAGAAGTGGCCGTTATCTCTCTGAACGGTGTGGTGTACTCCTCCTCCGTACGTATCGGTGGTGACCGCTTCGATGAAGCCATCATTAATTACGTGCGCCGTAACTACGGCTCTCTGATCGGTGAAGCGACCGCAGAGCGTATCAAACACGAAATCGGCTCTGCTTACCCGGGCGATGAAGTGCGCGAGATCGAAGTGCGTGGTCGTAACCTGGCGGAAGGTGTGCCACGCGGCTTTACCCTGAACTCCAACGAAATTCTGGAAGCGCTGCAGGAACCGCTGACTGGCATCGTGAGCGCGGTAATGGTTGCGCTGGAACAGTGCCCACCAGAACTGGCGTCCGATATCTCCGAGCGCGGTATGGTTCTGACCGGTGGTGGTGCGCTGCTGCGTAACCTCGACCGCCTGTTAATGGAAGAGACAGGTATTCCTGTCGTAGTTGCAGAAGATCCACTGACTTGCGTCGCCCGTGGTGGTGGCAAGGCGCTGGAAATGATCGACATGCACGGCGGCGACTTGTTCAGCGAAGAGTAGTCATTGTGAAAGGGTAGCGAATCGCTACCCTTTCTCTCTGACACGAGAATACGCATAGCCTATGAAGCCAATTTTTAGCCGTGGCCCATCGCTACAGTTTCGCCTTATTCTGGCGGTTCTGGTTGCGCTTGGCGTCATTATTGCCGATAGCCGCCTCGGTACGTTCAGCCAGATCAGAACGTACATGGATACCGCCGTCAGTCCTTTCTACTTTATATCAAATGGTCCCCGTGAACTGCTCGACTCCGTTTCTCAAACGCTGTCTTCACGAGACCAGCTCGAACTTGAAAACCGGGCATTACGCCAGGAACTGCTGCTGAAAAACAGCGAACTGCTGATGCTGGGGCAATATAAGCAGGAAAACGCGCGTCTGCGTGAACTGCTCGGCTCGCCGCTGCGTCAGGATGAGCAGAAGATGGTCACCCAGGTGATCTCCACCGTGAACGATCCTTACAGCGATCAGGTTGTGATCGACAAAGGGAGTGTGAACGGTGTGTATGAAGGCCAGCCTGTAATCAGTGATAAAGGCGTAGTGGGGCAGGTTGTTGCCGTCGCCAAGCTGACCAGCCGCGTGCTGCTGATTTGCGATGCCACGCATGCGCTGCCTATCCAGGTCCTGCGTAACGATATCCGCGTGATTGCGGCCGGTAACGGCTGTACGGACGATCTGCAGCTGGAACACCTGCCTGCGAACACGGACATCCGTGTCGGTGATGTACTGGTGACTTCCGGTTTGGGTGGACGCTTCCCTGAGGGCTACCCGGTTGCGGTGGTCTCTTCCGTGAAGCTCGATACTCAACGTGCGTATACCGTCATTCAGGCTCGTCCGACTGCGGGTTTACAGCGTCTGCGCTACCTGCTGCTGCTCTGGGGTGCCGATCGTAATGGCACGAATCCGATGACGCCTGAAGAGGTGCACCGTGTCGCAAACGAACGCCTGATGCAGATGATGCCGCAGGTTCTTCCGCCTGCGGACTCCATGGGGCCACCTGCGCCAGTGCCCGCGCCGGCAACCGGGTTAACGCAGCCGCTGCCTGATGCGCCGCCACCGCCTAAACTCTCTTTGGGAGGGCAGTAGTGGCAAGTTATCGTAGCCAGGGACGCTGGGTCATCTGGCTCTCGTTCCTCATTGCACTGTTGCTGCAGATTATGCCCTGGCCGGATAACATTCTCGTTTTCCGGCCAAACTGGGTCTTGCTCATTTTACTTTACTGGATCCTTGCCCTGCCGCACCGCGTAAATGTCGGCACGGGTTTTGTTATGGGTGCCATACTGGATCTCATTAGTGGCTCTACGCTGGGCGTTCGCGCCCTGTCCATGAGCATTATTGCGTACCTCGTCGCACTAAAATTCCAGCTCTTTCGTAACCTCGCGCTCTGGCAACAGGCCCTGGTCGTGATGTTGTTGTCGCTTGCTGCGGATATCGTTGTTTTCTGGGCAGAGTTTTTAGTGATCAACGTCTCTTTCCGACCGGAAGTGTTCTGGAGTAGTGTAGTAAACGGTGTGCTCTGGCCGTGGCTGTTCCTGCTGATGCGTAAGGTTCGCCAGCAGTTTGCCGTGCAATAAAAGGTTTCTATGACGTCTTTGTATCTCGCTTCCGGTTCCCCGCGCCGTCAGGAACTCCTGACCCAGTTAGGGGTATCTTTTGAACGCATCGTGACCGGCATTGAAGAAAAACGTGCTGAGGGCGAAAGTGCGCAGCAATATGTCTCTCGTCTGGCGCGCGAGAAAGCGCAGGCGGGCGTGGCGTTAGCGCCCCGCGATCTGCCAGTGCTGGGAGCAGATACCATCGTTATCCTTAATGGTGAAGTGCTTGAGAAACCGCACGATACCGAACATGCGGCGCGTATGCTGCGCAAAATGTCCGGGCAAACGCATCAGGTAATGACGGCGGTCGCGCTGGCGGATAGCCAGCACGTGCTGGATTGTCTGGTGGTAACCGATGTCACGTTCAGAGTACTTACCGACGACGAGATCGCCGCTTATATTGCCAGCGGTGAACCGATGGATAAAGCAGGTGCATACGGTATTCAGGGGCTGGGTGGCTGTTTTGTCAGGAAGATTCATGGCAGCTATCACGCCGTAGTCGGCTTACCGCTGGTGGAAACGTATGAGTTGCTGAGCAATTTTAACTCACTGCGTGAGGGAAGGGATAATTATGACGGCTGAATTGTTGGTAAACGTAACGCCATCGGAAACCCGTGTGGCCTATATTGACGGTGGCATTCTTCAGGAAATTCATATTGAGCGTGAAGCGCGGCGCGGAATAGTAGGCAATATCTACAAAGGTCGTGTCAGTCGTGTACTGCCGGGTATGCAGGCGGCTTTTGTAGATATTGGTCTGGATAAGGCGGCATTTTTACATGCCTCCGATATCATGCCGCACACCGAGTGCGTTGCGGGCGAAGAGCAAAAGCAGTTTGCCGTGCGCGATATTTCCGAACTGGTGCGTCAGGGCCAGGACTTAATGGTGCAGGTGGTGAAAGATCCCCTGGGCACCAAAGGCGCCCGTCTTACCACCGACATCACCTTACCCTCCCGTTATCTGGTCTTTATGCCCGGCGCGTCACACGTCGGCGTTTCGCAGCGCATTGAGAGCGAAAGCGAGCGCGAGCGTCTGAAGAAAGTGGTCAGCGCCTACTGCGATGAACAGGGCGGGTTTATTATCCGCACCGCCGCGGAAGGGATCAGCGAAGACGATCTGGCATCCGATGCCGCTTACCTTAAGCGCGTCTGGACCAAAGTGATGGAGCGTAAAAAACGCAACCAGACCCGCTACCAGCTTTACGGTGAGCTGGCGCTGGCTCAGCGCGTTCTGCGTGACTTTGCCGATGCGCAGCTCGACCGCATTCGTGTGGACTCTCGCCTGACGTATGAAGCGCTGCTGGAATTTACCGCTGAATACATCCCGGAAATGCCGGGCCTGCTGGAGCACTACACCGGGCGTCAGCCTATCTTCGATCTCTATGATGTCGAAAACGAGATCCAGCGTGCCCTGGAGCGTAAGGTTGAGCTCAAGTCCGGCGGGTATCTGATTATCGATCAGACCGAAGCGATGACCACCGTCGATATCAACACCGGCGCGTTTGTTGGCCATCGCAACCTCGATGACACCATCTTCAACACCAACATTGAAGCCACGCAGGCGATTGCCCGCCAGCTGCGTCTGCGCAATCTCGGCGGCATTATTATCATCGACTTCATCGATATGAGTAATGAAGACCACCGCCGCCGCGTGCTGCATTCACTGGAGCAGGCGCTGAGTAAGGATCGCGTGAAAACCAGCATCAACGGGTTCTCACAGCTGGGGCTGGTGGAAATGACGCGTAAGCGCACCCGTGAAAGCGTTGAGCATGTGCTGTGTAATGAATGCCCAACCTGCCATGGACGCGGAACGGTAAAGACGGTTGAGACCGTCTGCTACGAAATTATGCGTGAAATCGTCCGTGTTCATCACGCCTACGACTCCGACCGTTTTCTGGTCTATGCTTCCCCTGCGGTGGCGGAAGCGTTGAAAGGCGAAGAGTCGCACGCGCTGGCGGAAGTGGAAATCTTTGTCGGCAAACAGGTAAAAGTACAAATTGAACCGCTCTATAACCAGGAGCAGTTTGACGTTGTGATGATGTAAAACGCAGTACGCTGCGTGACGAAAGCTGACAAGGAGAGATGCGTGAGGCGATTGCCGGGGATTTTATTGCTTACAGGGGCAACGCTGGTCGTGATTGTCGCGTTGCTCGTGAGCGGGCTACGCCTCGTTTTGCCGCATCTCGACAGCTGGCGTCCGCAGCTGCTGGCAAAAATCGAATCCACCACCGGTGTGCCGGTCGACGTAAGCCAGCTAAGCGCCAGCTGGCAAAATTTTGGCCCGACGCTCGACGTCCGGGATATCAATGCCAGCCTGAAAGATGGCGGCCATCTGAAAATCAAACGCGTGACCCTGGCGCTGGACGTCTGGCAAAGCCTGCTGCATCTGCGCTGGCAGTTTCGCGATCTCACCTTTTACCAGCTTCAGTTTCTGACCAATACGCCGCTAACGGGCGGTGAGGATAATCAGGGCCTGGAAGCCAACCGCTTCAGCGATCTCTTCCTCCGCCAGTTCGATCATTTCGATCTGCGCGACAGCGAAGTGAGCTTTATTACCCTTTCCGGCCAGCGCGCCGAACTGGCGATCCCACAGCTAACCTGGCTTAACGGCAAGAACCGACACCGCGCGGAAGGACTGGTGAGCCTGTCCAGCCTGAACGGCCAGCACGGCGTGATGCAGGTACGTATGGATCTGCGCGACGATGACGGTCTGTTAAACAACGGTAAAGTCTGGCTGCAGGCCGACGATGTGGACGTGAAGCCCTGGCTCGGCGACTGGTTACAGCAAAACATGCAGCTGGAAACCGCCCGCTTTAGCCTTGAGGGCTGGCTAACCCTGACGAAGGGAAAATTCGCCAGCGGCGATATCTGGCTGAAGCAAGGGGGCGCAAGCTGGAAGGGCGAAAATCAGCAGCATCAGCTTTCCGTCGATAACCTCACCGCGCATGTGACGCAGGAGAAAGAGGGCTGGCAGTTTGCTATTCCGGATACGCGCATCACGATGGACGGCAAGCCGTGGCCGCGCGGTGCGCTGACGCTGGCCTGGATGCCGGAGCAGGACGTGGGCGGCGCGGCCAGTAAACGCAGCGATGAGCTGCGTATCCGCGCCAGTAACCTGGATCTGACAGCCATCGAAGGCCTGCGCTCAATGGCGGCGAAACTCTCCCCGGATTTGGGCGAGATTTGGCTGGCAACGCAGCCGAGCGGCAAGATTGATGCGCTGGCGCTGGATATCCCGCTTCAGGCCACAGATAAAACCCGTTTCCAGGCCTCGTGGAACGATCTTGCCTGGAAGCAGTGGAAGCTGCTTCCGGGAGCCGAGCACTTCAGCGGCAAGCTGGAAGGCAGTGTGGAAAACGGCAGGCTGACGGTGGATATGCACAACGCCAAAATGCCTTACGAGACGGTCTTCCGTGCGCCGCTGGAAATTGAACAGGGCAATGCGGTGCTGAACTGGCTCCGTAATGATAAGGGCTTCCAGCTTGATGGCAGGCATATCGACGTCAAAGCCAAAGCGGTACATGCACGCGGCGATTTCCGCTACCTGCAGCCAGATGGCGATGAGCCCTGGCTGGGTATTCTGGCCGGCATCAGTACCGATGATGGTTCTCAGGCCTGGCGCTATTTCCCGGAAAACCTGATGGGGAAAGCGCTGGTCGACTATCTGAGCGGCGCGATTCAGGGCGGTCAGGCGGATAATGCCACACTGGTCTACGGTGGTAATCCGCATCTTTTCCCGTACAAACATAATGAAGGTCAGTTCCAGGTGCTGGTGCCGCTGCACAACGCCACCTTCGCGTTCCAGCCTGGCTGGCCTGCGCTGAAAAACCTGGATATCGAACTTAACTTCCTCAATGACGGCTTATGGATGAAGTCTGACAGCGTTGCGCTGGGCGGCGTGACGGCCAGCAACCTGACGGCTAACATCCCGGACTACTCAAAAGAGAAGCTGCTTATCGATGCCGACATCAACGGTCCAGGTAAAGCGGTGGGGCCGTACTTTGAGGAGACGCCGCTGAAAGAGTCGCTGGCGGCGACGCTGCAGCAGCTCCAGCTTGATGGCGATGTGAATGCTCGCTTACATCTTGATATCCCACTTGACGGTGAGATGACCACCGCCAAAGGTGATGTCCGTCTGAAGAACAACAGTCTGTACATTAAACCGCTTGAGAGCACCCTGAAAAACCTCAGCGGGCAGTTCAGTTTTGTGAATGGTAACCTCAAGAGCGAGCCGCTGACCGCCAGCTGGTTTAATCAGCCGGTGAATATTGACTTCACAACCACTGAGGGTGAAAAAGCTTACCAGGTGGCCGTCAATCTGGACGGTAACTGGCAGCCTGCGCGTATGGACGTCCTGCCGAAGCCGATCGCGTCATCAGTGGATGGCGCGGTAGCCTGGAATGGCAAAGTGGCTATTGAGCTGCCTTATCACGCAGGCGTGCAGTATAAGGTCGACATCACGGGTGACCTGAAAAACATCCACAGCCAGTTGCCCGCGCCGCTGGATAAACAGGCCGGACAATCGCTGCCGGTGAAGGTCAACGTCGATGGCAACCTGAACAGCTTTGCGTTGACCGGAAATGCGGGCAGCACAAACCATTTCAACAGCCGCTGGCTGCTTAATCGCAAACTCACCCTCGACAGGGCTATCTGGACGACGGACAGCAAAACCACGCCGCCGCTGCCCGACCATGCGGGCGTTGAGCTCAATCTTCCGCCGATGGATGGCGCGGAGTGGCTGGCGCTGTTCCAGAAAGGCGTTGGACAAAACGTGGATGAAGCCGCCCAGTTCCCGCAAACCGTTACGGTACGCACGCCGTCGCTGATGTTGGGCGGACAGCAGTGGAACAACCTTAGCATTGTTTCTCAGCCCACCGCGAATGGCTCCAAAGTGGAGGCGCAGGGCCGGGAGATCAACGGCACGCTTACCATGCGTAATAACGCGCCGTGGCAGGCAGCGATTCGCTATCTCTACTACAACCCGGCCACCGCGAGTAAAGATCAACCGGCGAACACATCGCCGCTGAGTCAAGCCTCCCGCGTCGATTTTAGCGGCTGGCCCGATCTCCAGCTGCGCTGCGCGGAATGCTGGCTGTGGGGGCAAAAATATGGCCGTATCGACGGCGATTTTGCCATCCAGGGGAATACGCTTACGCTCTCCGGCGGCCTGGTCGATACCGGTTTTGGCCGCATGACGGCCGCAGGGGAATGGGTCAATAACCCGGGCGAACAGCGTACCTCCCTGAAGGGCGACATTAAAGGCAACAAACTGGATGCGGCAACCAATTTCTTTGGCATCACTACGCCGCTGCGGGGATCGTCATTTGACGTGAATTACGATCTTCACTGGCGAGACGCGCCGTGGAAGCCAGACGAAGCGTCACTGAACGGTATTTTAAAAACCCGCTTTGGCAAGGGGGAAATCGCCGATGTGAGCACGGGGCGAGCCGGGCAGATCCTGCGCCTGCTGAGTTTTGATGCGCTGCTGCGCAAGCTGCGCTTCGATTTCAGCGACACCTTCAGCGAAGGTTTCTACTACGATTCCATCCGCAGCACGGCGTGGATAAAGGACGGCGTGATGCATACGGATGACACGCTGGTAGACGGCCTGGAAGCGGATATCGCCATGAAAGGCTCAGTCAATCTGGTACGCCGTGAGCTGGATATGGAAGCCGTGGTGGCGCCGGAAATTTCCGCGAGCGTGGGCGTGGCGGCGGCGTTTGTGGTGAACCCGATAGTCGGTGCGGCGGTATTTGCTGCCAGTAAAGTGCTGGGCCCGCTGTGGAGCAAAGTCTCGATTCTGCGCTATCGCATTACCGGTCCGGTGGATAAACCCCAGATTAACGAGGTACTGCGCCAGCCGCGCAAAGATGCACAGCAATGATTTGACGTGGGCAGGTAATTGCCTCACTCTCAATAAATACGATTTTTATACCGCCATGGGCGGCAACGAACGAGTAGCAATACGATGAGTCTGAACCTGGTAAGTGAACATTTGCTCGCAGCGAACGGCCTGAGCCATCAGGACCTGTTCTCCATTCTTGGTCAACTGACCGAACGCCGTCTCGACTACGGCGATCTCTATTTCCAGTCGAGCTATCACGAATCCTGGGTTTTAGAAGACAGCATCATCAAAGATGGTTCTTATAACATTGACCAGGGCGTCGGCGTGCGCGCCGTCAGCGGTGAGAAAACCGGTTTTGCCTATGCCGACCAGATTAGCCTGGCTGCACTGGAGCAAAGTGCGCAGGCTGCACGTACCATTGTGCGTGATACTGGCGATGGCCGTGTGAAAACCCTCGGTGAAGTGTCGCACTCTGCGCTCTATACCAGTATCGATCCGCTGCAAAGCATGAGCCGCGAAGAGAAGCTGGATATTTTGCGCCGCGTGGACAAAGTGGCGCGTGCTGCAGATAAACGCGTGCAGGAAGTCTCTGCCAGCCTGAGCGGTGTTTATGAACTGATTCTGGTGGCGGCAACGGACGGTACGCTGGCCGCCGATGTGCGTCCGCTGGTGCGTCTTTCCATCAGCGTGCAGGTTGATGACAACGGTAAACGCGAGCGTGGCTCCAGCGGCGGCGGCGGTCGTTTCGGCTATGACTGGTTCCTGGGCGATGTAGATGGCGAAGCGCGCGCTGACGCGTGGGCAAAAGAAGCCGTGCGCATGGCGCTGGTGAATCTTAATGCTGTTGCGGCTCCCGCCGGGACATTCCCGGTGGTGCTGGGCGCAGGCTGGCCGGGCGTGCTGCTGCACGAAGCGGTGGGCCACGGTCTGGAAGGCGACTTTAACCGTCGCGGGACATCCGTGTTCAGCGGTCAGATTGGACAGCTCGTCTCATCTGAGCTGTGCACCGTGGTGGATGATGGCACCATGCCTGACCGTCGCGGTTCGGTGGCTATCGATGATGAAGGTACGCCAGGCCAGTACAATGTGCTGATTGAAAACGGCGTGCTGAAAGGTTACATGCAGGACAAACTCAACGCGCGCCTGATGGGTGTCGCGCCAACGGGTAATGGCCGTCGTGAATCTTACGCGCACCTGCCAATGCCGCGCATGACCAACACTTACATGTTGCCGGGCAAATCCACGCCGCAGGAGATTATCGAGTCTGTAGATTACGGTATCTTTGCGCCAAACTTTGGCGGCGGCCAGGTGGACATCACCTCCGGTAAATTTGTCTTCTCTACCTCAGAAGCGTATCTGATTGAGAAGGGCAAAGTGACCAAAGCGGTAAAAGGTGCGACGCTGATTGGCTCCGGTATTGAAGCCATGCAGCAGATCTCGATGGTCGGTAACGATCTGAAGCTGGATAACGGCGTGGGCGTCTGCGGTAAAGAGGGCCAGAGCCTGCCGGTGGGCGTGGGCCAGCCAACGCTGAAAGTGGACAACCTGACGGTAGGCGGCACAGCCTGACCTGAATCGGCATAAAAAATGGCGCTACTGATGTAGCGCCTTTTTTTTAACGTAAGTTACCCAGCGGTATCTCCGGATCCGGCTCGTGTGTGATGCGGTTACGCAAGTCACGACGAATAATTTCGATCGACCAGAACCAGACCAGATGGCCTACGATCTCTGAAACGTGTTCATACCACGGCAGCTCAAACAGCGGTGGCGTCAGCCCCATCAGCGGGAAGGAGATCATATGCACAAAGAGCTGAGCTAACGCACCCGCCAGCAAACCCTGCCAGAGTTTAATTTTCGGGAAGACTTCAGCCACGACACAATAGCCAACAGCGAAGACGATTGAGAAAATAATATGCGTCACGCCAACCCAGTTAAATATATGTCCGGCAAATGTATAAACTGCCGCGTTAGGATCAACAACGCCCAGCCAGTCGCGTAAAAATACATAGGGAGGGTTTAAAAAATTGCGGGAACAGTCAATCTGGCTTGCGGCTCTTATTAATTGCTCGGGTCCGCATGCGCCGGTGAATAAGTCGGAGGGGCTGCGTGGTGGAAGCGGTACTTCGGCTCCCCATTTGACAAACGCGGAGACAATCCCTGCAATTAAACCGATGAACGCGGCGAGTCCATAGCGCCTGCGTGAAGGCGGTGTTTGTTCAAATAGATTCATTTCTTTTCCTTGTTTAACGTCATCCTGCGGAATACATTTTATTATTCATATCAGCAACAAATTAATAACAGTCTGACGAGCAGACTGCATATAAAGTAATGGGGTGGCGGCAGTAGTGTCAATTCTCTATTCCTGATAGTGGTGAAGGAATATTCCTGAATCAACAAGGGATTCATCCTGGGAATATTCATTGCCTCTATGCGTTCAGAAATAAATTGATTATTCCTTTCTTCTTCCCCGCATCCCCTGAAACAGCTCCGCCACGTCCACAAAATAGTCGGTCAGATAGTTGATACACACCTGCACTTTGAGCGGCAGCTTGTCCTTTTCGGTATACAGGGCGTAGACCGGGCGCGGATCGGATTGATAGCGAGGGAAAAGGATCTCCAGCACGCCGCTGTTGATCTCATTGATCACCCACATCAACGGGACGTAGGCGATCCCCGCACCGGCCACCAGCCAGCGCGAAATGGTCATCGGATCGTTAGTGACGAATCGTCCTTCCGGCAGCAGCCGGGTGGAGATCCCCTCCGGGGCAATCAGCTCGAATTCATTGTCGGGTCGCACGCTGTACTCCAGCCAGGAGTGGTTGGTGAGATCCGCGGGTTTCTCCGGAACGCCGTACTGCGCAAGATAGCTTTTCGAGGCGCAGACAACCATCGGCATGCTGCCCAGTCGACGCGAGAAGAGGCTGGAATCCTGCAACGCCCCCACGCGGATCACCACGTCCAGACCATCGGCGATCAGATCCGGCGCCGGGATACCCGTCACCAGATTGACGGTAAGCCCGGGGTACTCCTTCAGCATATCCGCGGTCATGGCAGCGAGTACATTTTGTGCCATAGTTGAAGAACACCCTATACGGAGTGTGCCGATCGGGGTGTTGTTAAAGGCGTAGAGCTGTTCATGGACGTCTTGTACTTCGTGCATCATGCGTCGGCAGCCCTGATAGTAAATTTTACCCGCCTCCGTCAGCCCAATGCTGCGGGTACTGCGGTTGAGCAGCTTGACCTGTAGCTCATCTTCCAGTTTAGAGACCGTCTGGCTAATGGATGATACGCTCATCTGAAGCTGACGTGCCGCGGCGGTAAACGAACCCAGTTCAACCACTTTGGCGAAGACCGACATGCGTTTTAAACGTTCCATTGTTCACTCTGGCTTAAAAGTGATTTAGATCACATATTATAGATAACAGCATAACAGTTACGTTAATATATTATTAATTACATAACGGCTGCGCCATTCTCGCCCGACGTTTCTTGCTCTTCTGCGATGGCGTGCGCTAAAAAATTCTGAAGCCTGCACTCTCTCTTATCAAGGTCAACATGAGTCTGTTTCCCGTTATCGTGGTGTTCGGTCTGTCGTTCCCACCGATATTTTTCGAGCTACTTTTATCACTGGCGATCTTCTGGCTGGTGCGCAAGGTGCTGGTCCCTACCGGGATTTACGATTTCGTCTGGCACCCTGCATTGTTCAATACCGCGCTGTATTGCTGCCTGTTTTACCTGATATCGCGCATGTTTGTCTGAGGTTGATGTGAAAACGCTAACAAGAAAAATCTCCCGCACTGCCATCACGATGGCCCTGGTTATCCTCGCCTTCATCGCTATTTTTCGTGCCTGGGTCTATTACACCGAATCACCGTGGACGCGTGATGCGCGCTTCAGCGCGGATGTCGTGGCCATCGCCCCCGATGTGGCTGGTCTAATCACGGCGGTGAATGTTCACGATAACCAGCTGGTGAAAAAAGATCAGGTTCTGTTCACCATCGACCAGCCTCGTTACCAGAAGGCGCTGGAAGAAGCGGAAGCAGATGTCGCCTATTACCAGGCGCTGGCATCGGAAAAACGCCGTGAGGCGGGCCGCCGTAACCAGTTGGGCGTTCAGGCCATGTCCCGTGAAGAGATAGACCAGTCTAACAACGTGCTGCAAACCGTGCTGCACCAGCTGGCGAAAGCGCAAGCCACGCGCGATCTCGCTAAGCTCGATCTGGAGCGCACCGTGATCCGCGCGCCATCCGACGGCTGGGTCACTAACCTCAATGTCTATGCCGGGGAGTTTATTACCCGTGGCTCCACTGCCGTGGCGCTGGTTAAACAGAACTCCTTCTACGTGCTCGCCTATATGGAAGAGACCAAGCTGGAAGGCGTGCGTCCGGGTTATCGTGCGGAAATCACGCCGCTGGGCAGTAACCGCGTCTTCAAAGGTACCGTCGACAGTGTCGCTGCAGGGGTGACCAACTCCAGCAGCTCTAACGATACCAAAGGAATGGCGACGGTGGATTCCAACCTGGAATGGGTGCGTCTGGCGCAGCGTGTGCCGGTACGTATTCACCTTGATGAACAGCAGGGCAACCTGTGGCCGGCGGGGACCACGGCGACGGTGGTGATCACCGGTGAAAAAGATCGGGATGCCAGCCAGGACTCCTTCTTCCGTAAAATTGCCCATCGCCTGCGCGAGTTTGGTTAATCGCCATGGGTATCTTTTCCATCGCCAGCCAGCACATTCGCTTCGCCGTGAAGCTGGCCTGTGCCATTGTGCTGGCGCTGTTTGTTGGCTTTCACTTCCAGCTTGAAACCCCTCGCTGGGCGGTCCTGACGGCTGCAATAGTTGCGGCGGGTCCTGCCTTTGCCGCTGGCGGGGAACCCTATTCTGGCGCGATCCGCTATCGTGGGATGCTGCGTATCATCGGGACGTTTATCGGCTGTTTCGCAGCACTCACCATTATTATTCTGATGATCCGCACGCCATTGTTGATGCTGATGGTGTGCTGTATCTGGGCGGGTTTCTGCACCTGGATTTCGTCTCTGGTGAAAGTGGAAAACTCCTACGCCTGGGGGCTGGCGGGTTATACCGCGCTGATTATTATCATCACCATTCAGTCTGAACCTTTGCTCGCGCCGCAGTTTGCAGTGGAGCGCTGCAGCGAGATTGTGATCGGTATTGTGAGTGCGATTGTCGCTGACCTGCTTTTCTCTCCACGCTCCATCAAACAGGAAGTCGACCGTGAACTTGACGCGCTGATCGTTGCCCAGTACCAGCTGATGCAGCTGTGCATTAAGCATGGCGACAGTGAAGAGGTGGATAACGCCTGGAGCGGGCTGGTTCGCCGGACGCAGGCGCTGGAGGGGATGCGTAGCAACCTCAACATGGAGTCCTCGCGCTGGGCCCGTGCGAACCGCCGCCTGAAAGCCCTCAATACTGTCTCCCTGACGCTGATTACCCAGGCGTGCGAAACGTATCTCATCCAGAACACCCGTCCGGAAGCGGTCACCGATACGTTCCGTGAGCTGTTTTCCGAGCCGGTGGAAACCGTGCAGGACGTGCATAAACAGCTTAAGCGTATGCGTCGGGTGATCGCCTGGACCGGGGAGCGCGACACGCCGGTGACCATCTACACCTGGGTCGGGGCCGCGACGCGCTATCTGCTGCTGAAACGTGGCGTGATCGGCAACACCAAAATTAGCGCGGCGGAAGAAGAGGTCCTCCAGGGTGAAGTGGTCATCAAGGCCGAATCTGCCGAACGTCACCACGCGATGGTCAACTTCTGGCGTACCACGCTTGCCTGTATGCTCGGTACGCTGTTCTGGTTGTGGACAGGCTGGACGTCTGGCAGCGGCGCGATGGTGATGATTGCCGTTGTGACCGCACTGGCGATGCGTCTGCCTAACCCGCGTATGGTTGCCGTTGATTTCCTCTACGGTACCATTGCCGCCCTGCCGATAGGGGCGCTCTATTTCCTGGTCATCATCCCGTCGACGCAACAAAGCATGTTGCTGCTCTGTATTAGCCTGGCGGTGATGGCGTTCTTTATCGGCATTGAAGTGCAAAAGCGTCGCCTGGGATCGCTAGGGGCGCTGGCGAGTACGATTAACATCATCGTGCTCGATAACCCGATGACTTTCCATTTCAGCCAATTCCTCGACAGCGCGCTGGGCCAGCTGGTGGGCTGTTTCCTGGCGATGATGGTCATTCTGCTGGTGCGAGATAACTCACAGGCGCGGACGGGGCGTGTGTTATTGAATCAGTTTGTTTCTGCCGCCGTGTCGTCGATGACCACCAATACGGCGCGTCGTAAAGAGAACCACCTCCCGGCGCTCTATCAGCAGCTGTTTTTACTGCTGAACAAGTTTCCGGGCGACATCGCGAAGTTCCGCCTGGCGTTAACCATGATTATCGCGCACCAGCGTCTGCGCAGTGCACCGGTGCCGATCAACGACGATCTCTCCGCCTGGCACCGTCAGCTGCGTCGTACCGCGGACCATGTGCTTTCCGCCAGCAGTGATGACAAACGTCGCCGTTACTTTACGCAGCTGCTTGAAGAGCTCGATATCTATCAGGAAAAGCTTAAGCACTGGGATGCACCGCTTCAGGTCACCGAACCGGTAGGGCGGCTGGCGCTGATGCTGCGTCGCTATCAAAATGCCCTCACCGATAACTGACTGAAGTAAAAAAACCGACGCCAAAAGCGTCGGTTTTTTTGTGGCTATACTTATTCCAGCACGTTCTTACATTCAGAAAGGGAGGACACATGACGACCCAGGCGCTTCAGGACAATACCCTTTTTCAGACCGGCTATCTGGTTAACGGCCTCTGGAAACCGCTGGATACGACGTTTGATGTGCTTAACCCGGCTACCGGGGAAGTCATCGCCCGCGTCGCGAAAGCCGGCAAAGCAGAGACCGAAGCAGCAATTGCTGCCGCCACCCAGGCTTTCCCTGCATGGCGCGCCAAAACCGCGAAAGAGCGTTCGGCCATTCTTTACCGCTGGTACGAACTGATTATTGAGAATAAAAGCTGGCTCGGACGGCTAATGACCACCGAACAGGGTAAGCCCCTGAAAGAAGCGGAAGGTGAAGTGGAGTACGCCGCCAGCTTTATCCAGTGGTTTGCCGAAGAGGCCAAGCGTGCGAACGGTGAAATTATTCCGCCGATCAAACCCGGCTCGCGCATTCTGGCGACCCGTGAACCGATAGGTGTTGTCGCGGCTATCACGCCGTGGAACTTCCCGATGGCGATGCTCACCCGCAAGTTAGGCCCGGCGCTGGCAGCCGGATGCACCGGGGTAATCAAACCGGCCAATAACACGCCGCTCAGCGCTTTTGCGCTGCTGACGCTGGCAAAACAGGCCGGCGTACCGGATGGGGTACTCAACGCAGTCGCCGGGAATACGCACGAAATCAGCGACGCGATTATGGCCAGCCGGGACGTGCGAAAAATCTCCTTCACCGGCTCGACATCGGTTGGCAAAACGCTGGTGCGTAACGCCGCAGAAACCATGAAAAAAGTCTCGATGGAGCTGGGGGGAAATGCTCCGTACATCGTCTTTGAGGATGCAGACATCGACGCGGCTGTGAAAGGCGCGATCGCCAATAAGTTTCGCAATGCCGGGCAGGTCTGCGTCAGCGTGAACCGCTTCTATATTCAGGAAACCGTCTACGACAAATTCGTGAATAAACTCGCTGATGCGGTGAAGGCGCTGAAGGTGGGAAATGGTCTTGAGGACGGCGTCGTCGTCGGGCCGTTGATTGAAGGTGCAGCGGTCGACAAGGTACGTGAACATGTTGACGACGCTGTTGCGCGTGGCGCGACCGTGCTGGCGGGCGGTAAACCTCATTCCCTTGGCGGCAATTTCTGGATGCCAACCGTACTGGGGGACTGTCATGAAGGGATGAAGCTGGCAGAAGAGGAGACGTTTGGCCCGGTCGCGGCGTGCTTCCGTTTCACTTCAGAAGATGAAGTCATCCAGCGTGCCAACAACACGCCTTATGGTCTGGCGGCGTACTTCTATACACAGAATCTCTCGCGGGTCTTCCGCGTTTCACAGGCAATTGAAAGCGGAATGATTGGGATTAACGAGTGCGCCGTCTCCACAGAGCTGGGGCCCTTTGGCGGCGTGAAAGAATCCGGCCTGGGGCGTGAGGGATCGGTGCTGGGGCTGGAAGAGTATCTGGAAGTTAAAACCCTGCATATCGGGGGATTATAATAGATGGAGCGGCATCTGCCGCTCGCCTGGACTGGTGGCTGGTAATGAAAACCTATACCTTTGATTTTGATGAGATAGACAGTCAGGAAGACTTCTACCGGGAATTTACACGGGTGTTTGATCTTGAACAACAAAGCGTGACGAACCTGGATACGCTGTGGGATGTGGTAACCGGCAGTCTGTTGCCGCTACCGCTGGAAATAGAGTTTATCCATCTGCCCGATAAGCTGCGCAGACGTTTCGGGGCGCTGATATTACTGTTCGATGAAGCGGAAGAAGAGCTGGAAGGACAACTGCGTTTCAATGCTCGCCACTGAGCAAGCCATAAAAAAGCCCCTGACCATCAGGCCAGGGGCAAGTCGTATGATGAGATACGACGAGGGTTTATTTATACAGTTCTGCCGTGGCATGCCAGTGGTCACCCTGATTCAGTTCGGTGACGCGATAGCTGCTGGCGCCTGCTTTTTCAGCTTTGGCGGCAAGTTCCTGACGGATATCCATCGGTGAGCCGGTGACCGACGTGACGGATACGCTGCCCATACGCTGCAGATTTTGTGCCTGGTCGGCATTCACTTGCTGTACGGCTGCGCTTGCGCCGAAAGAGAGAACGGATGCCAGACCGAGGGTTGCGATGATCAATTTGGTTTTCATAGTCTTTACTCCTGGAAAAGGTTTTTTGCTCAACGGCGAGAAGGGTTGAACCGCTATTTTTATGCCTGGTGCCGTTGAGTGGAGAATTACATCTTCAGTGATAACTAAAACTTATTTGTACAGCTCTGCGGTTGCGTGCCAGTGGTCACCGGAACGCGCTTCGATGATGCGATAAGATGATGCACCTTTTTCTTCCGCTTTTTTGTTCAGCATTTCATGCATGTCCATTGGCGACGTGCCGACTGCACCGACCGAAACCGTACCGATTGCCTCACGGGATTGTGCCTGGTCAGCATTAATAGCGTCAGCCGCGAAAGCACCGAAGGACAGGACAGACAGGACGCTCAGCGCCGCTACAGTAGTTTTGATTTTCATGATTCTTACCTCGTCGAATTTTTTAGTGGGGTCTTGTTTCGTGACCCTCATCACAAAATCAAGTATACACTAATAACGGTAAAAATTAATACCAGACTAATGGTTTCCTGTGTTATTACGTGTTAAACACACCGTTTTTTATAACCAAAATGCATAATATTGAGTGATTTTTGAGCTTTAAGTGTGTTTAAATCTAAGAAAATCATATGGATATCTGCTTTTGATTTTTTGTGCGATTTTTTGATTTATCATTCACCAGATGAATGTTAATAGGCGGTAAAAAGCACTATTTGTTAAAACCAGAGGCAGTGGAATGCAGGGGAAAACGAGGCTGGAGCAGGATGTTCCCCGTAGCAGCGCTACGGGGAGAGAGGATTACAGTTCCTGTTCGAACAGAACCAGAATCGCTTCGTGGAGATCTTTTACGGAGAAACCGCTGGCCGGGGTGGTAAAAATGGTGTCGTCGCCTGCGATGGTACCCAGGATGCCCTCCGTTTTACCTAACGAGTCCAGCATGCGGGCAATCAGCTGTGCGGCACCAGGGCTTGTGTGGATCACCACCACGGCGTCGTTATAGTCGATATCCAGAACCAGATTTTTGAGGGGGCTGGAAGTGGTCGGCACGCCAAGTTCAGCCAGCAGGCAATAGACCATCTCCATCTTCGCGTTACGGGTACGTACCGCGCCAAACTTCGTTAACATGCGGGAGACTTTCGACTGATTGATGTTATCGAAACCTTGTTCCTGCAGCGCCTGAACAATTTCTCCCTGAGAACTGAATTTCTCTTCTTTGAGTAGCGCTTTAAACGCCTTTACTAATTCTTCTTGCTTAGACGAGCTTCGCATAAGTCACCCGGAATATGACGAAAGAAACAACATTATTATGCATGTGGATGAATTTTTATGCAAATTATCTACTCAGCGCAAGGCTGAAATAATGTTATGAAAGGGAGTGATTTTATCAGATTTCGTTATCAGAAAACATGCCTGGGTCACGCCACGCAAATAAGCTTAAAAGTAAATTAAATGTTATCAAAATGATGTTGTTTTGGTGGCGGGGCAGGGTGTATTGTAACCCCCTCTTAATGCGTTGCCTTCTGTCGTCAGATAGCCTTCTGATGGGAGATAAAGACGCGTGACCTCAAATTCTTTAGCTTCGAAAATTGTAATTAAAGACTTGCTGAATTAAGGTCGCGGCAACGGATTTACAGATACTTAAGTTAACCATAATAAGGAGTTTAGGATGAAAGTCGCAGTCCTCGGCGCTGCTGGTGGTATCGGCCAGGCGCTTGCCCTACTACTGAAAACCCAACTGCCTTCAGGCTCAGAACTCTCCCTGTACGATATTGCTCCGGTAACCCCAGGTGTGGCGGTTGACCTGAGCCACATCCCGACAGCTGTAAAAATCAAAGGCTTCTCCGGTGAAGATGCACGTCCTGCACTGCAGGGTGCTGATGTGGTGCTGATTTCTGCAGGCGTGGCGCGTAAGCCAGGCATGGATCGTTCAGATCTGTTCAACGTCAACGCGGGCATCGTGAAAAACCTGGTGCAGCAGATCGCTGAAGTCTGCCCGAAAGCGTGCATCGGCATCATCACTAACCCAGTGAACACCACCGTCGCTATCGCGGCAGAAGTGCTGAAGAAAGCAGGTGTTTACGATAAAAACAAACTGTTCGGCGTGACCACGCTGGATATCATCCGTTCCAACACCTTTGTTGCTGAGCTGAAAGGCAAACAGCCAACAGAAGTGGAAGTGCCTGTCATTGGCGGTCACTCTGGTGTCACCATTCTGCCTCTGCTGTCGCAGATCCCAGGCGTGAGCTTTACCGAGCAGGAAGTGGCTGACCTGACCAAACGTATCCAGAACGCGGGCACCGAAGTGGTGGAAGCGAAGGCGGGTGGCGGTTCTGCAACGCTGTCTATGGGCCAGGCGGCGGCACGTTTCGGTCTGTCACTGGTTCGCGCTCTGCAGGGCGAAAAAGGCGTTGTTGAATGCGCTTACGTTGAAGGCGATGGCGAACATGCCCGCTTCTTCTCTCAGCCGCTGCTGCTGGGTAAAAATGGTATTGAAGAACGTAAGTCTATCGGTACGCTGAGCGCGTTTGAGCAAAACGCGATGGAAGGCATGCTGGATACGCTGAAGAAAGATATCACGCTGGGCGAAGAGTTCGTTAATAAGTAAAACGAGCCAACTGCCGTAGGGCGGGTAAGCGTTAGCGCCACCCGGCAAAAAAAAACCGAAGCACTGACTGGCTTCGGTTTTTTTATGGCTGTCAGTTTGTTGCCGGATATTCCTGAACCGTCACATGCAGCGTCAGTTTTTTATCGTTACGCATGACTTCAACAGGGATGATCGAACCCGGACGAATTTCTGCCACCTGGTCCATCGTCTCCAGGGCAGAGACGGCCGGTGTGCCGTTAACCGAGACAATGACATCATTCACCTGAATCCCCGCGTTAGCCGCCGGACCGCCAGGCGATACCTCGTTGACCACAATGCCCTGAATCTGATCGATACCGCCGCCCTGGGTATGCATCGGTGCAATTTCGCGCCCGCCAATGCCGATATAGCCGCGGATGACGCGCCCGTCGCGAATCAGCTTATCCATAATCTTGGTCGCCAGCTGGAAGGGAATAGCAAAGCCGATCCCCTCCGGCGTCTCGCCGTCGTTGCTCTTATCGAACGAGAGGGTATTGATGCCCATCAGTTCGCCCAGCGAGTTAACCAGCGCGCCACCCGAGTTACCGTGGTTGATTGACGCATCGGTTTGCAGGAAATTCTGCCGCCCTGACGGGTTAAGGCCAATTCGACCGGTTGCGCTGATAATCCCCTGCGTGATCGTCTGGCCGAGGTTGTAAGGGTTACCAATAGCCAGGACCACGTCGCCAATGTGTGGCGTGCGTTTGCGGTTAATCGGAATGACCGGCAAACCCCCGGTGGCATTGATTTTGAGCACGGCAAGGTCGGTCAGGCTGTCAGAACCCACCAGCAATGCTTCAAACACGCGGCCATCCTGCAGGGCAACGATGATTTGGTCGGCATCGTTGATCACATGTTTGTTGGTAATAATGTAGCCGCGCTCGTCCATAATCACCCCGGAGCCCAGCGTGCGGATCTCAAGCTGGTTATGGGCCGAGCTATTGAGGCCGCGGTTATAAACGTTAACCACGGCAGGGGCGGCACGGCGAACGGCCGTGTTATAGGTTGCTGGCGTTTCATCCGCGCTGTCGAACTGGGGAGCGGACAGTTTATTGAACTGACGCAAAGACGGCATCGCCAGCAGCAGCAGGCCAGCGACAATCAAACCGATAACAATGGAACGTAAGAGCTTTGAAAGCATGATGCGCGTGTCGTGATAAAAGGAACGATTTGCAGCATAACATGAGTTATCCGGACATCACACGCAGCGGTGATGTCCGGGATAGCAAATGCTTAGCGCAACAGAATGTAGATGGACTCATTGCCGCGCATCACCTGCAGGGCAATGACCGCCGGCTTGCTCTCCAGCACTTTGCGAAGTTCAGCGATGGATTGCACGCGATTACGGTTTACGCCAATGATGACGTCTTCCTGATGCAATCCGGCCTGCGCGGCAGGGCTGCTCTTCTCAACGGTGTCGATGCGAATGCCTTTCGTACCGTCTTTCAGTTGCCCGTCGCTCAACGTTGCCCCTTGCAGCGCAGGGGCGATAAGCTCCGCGCTGGCCGATGACGAGGTACTCTTATCCAGCGTCACTTCGACGTTCAACGGCTTACCGTCACGGATCAGACCGAGTTTCACCTTCGCACCGGGCTCAGTCGTGGCAATACGCGAGCGCAATTCAGCAAAGCTGCTCAATGGCTTATCGTTGAGGCTGACGATTACATCGCCTGATTTGATGCCTGCTTTTGCCGAGCCGGAGTTTGGCAGCACTTCACTGACAAAAGCACCACGCTGCACGTTAATATTGAACGCTTTCGCAATATCCGCACTCATCTCCATGCCTTTGATACCCAACAGCCCGCGTTTGACTTCGCCAAACTGGATAAGCTGCTGTGCCAGCGTTTTGGCCATATTGCTCGGGATAGCAAAGCCGATCCCGATACTGCCGCCGCCCGGCGCCAGTATCGCTGTGTTAATCCCAATCAGCTCACCGTTAAGGTTGAGCAACGCCCCGCCGGAGTTCCCGCGGTTGATCGAGGCATCGGTCTGGATAAAGTTTTCCAGACCTTCCAGATTCAGGCCGCTACGCCCCAGCGCAGAGATAATGCCGGAGGTGGCGGTTTGTCCTAAACCAAAGGGGTTGCCCACGGCAACGGCAAAATCACCGACGCGGAGTTTGTCGGAATCCGCAATGGCAATCTGGGTCAGGTTGCTCGGGTTTTGTACCTGCAGCAGTGCGATGTCACTCTGGTCATCGCCGCCAATCAGTTTGGCGTCAAATTCGCGACCATCGTTCAGCTGTACGCTGATTTTATCGGCCTGGCTGATGACATGATTGTTGGTCAGGATATAGCCTTTGGCCGCATCAATAATGACGCCGGAACCCAGACCTTCAAAGGGTTGTGCCTGCTGGTCAGGGCCCTCATCGCCAAAATATTTTTTCAGTTCTTCCGGTACGCGCTGGCTTTGTACTGCCGTGCCTTCAACCTGCACGCTGACAACCGCAGGCAACACTTTTTCCAGCATCGGCGCGAGGCTTGGAATGGCTGCTTGTCCCGGCACCTGTGAGGGCAACGCCGCACTGGCAGGGAAGGACGCCGAGAGGGATAACCCGACACTTAACGCTAAAGCGCTCAACAGCTGGTTTTTTTTCTTCATTGATGCTGACTCTCGTATCCTGGAATGAAAGAAGAACGGCCCAAAATCATAATGATGTTATTGAATTTTATACCGCTGAACAATGAGGCGTTTGACTAAATAATAGCTGGGGACGGGAAGAAAGGACGGGCGCAAGGGATGCGCCCGTAAAATATATTCAGGTTGTGCGATTAATCGCGTTTTGCGCCACCGCGTAGCAGACCGGATGCGCCGTCAGAATAGTCACGAGGCATCTGAACCGGAGCCTGATCGTTACCGGCCTCCGAGTCTGCCAGACGGTTGCGGAACGGGTTCGTTTCCGCGGTCATTTCCGGCAGCAGGCTGCTGGAGCTCTTCGCCATATGCTGATACAGCTGACGGTAGTCGGTTGCCATATTGTCCAGCAGCTCAGCGCTACGGGCAAAGTGGCTAACCAGCTCTTCGCGATACTCTTCCAGCTCTGCTTTGTTCTTTTCCAGTTCGTACTGCAGTGACTGCTGCTGACGCAATTTGCGGTTACCGAAACGCATGGCCACAGCACCGATCACGATGCCGACGACTAAACCGATTAGCGCATATTCCCAGGTCATGAACTTCTCCCGTTGTCTTGTTGTTCCGTAGGGTGTTGGCTCGGCTCCTGCCTGTGCCTGATAATGCCACTATAACCGCTATTTCCGCAGAAGTGGAATCCTGACGTATCATCGCGTAGTGTAGAACGGCCTTTTTTTCATCAGTCACGCCTGCTGGTGAGCGTTAATTGAAGGAATAACAATAAGATTATGCAAAACCTGTCCCCTGCGTCGCGATATCAACAGGCCCTTAACGAGGGCACGCACCAACCAGATGATGTTCAACGTGAGGCGGTAAACCGCCTGGAGATGATTTATCAGGAACTCACGGCAAAACCCGCTGACGTTGATCAGAGCAGTGGGCTAAAAGCGGCATTTGGACGATTGCTCGGTAAAAAAACGCCACAGACTCAGGCTCCGGTGCGTGGTTTATATATGTGGGGCGGGGTCGGGCGCGGAAAAACCTGGCTGATGGACCTGTTCTATCTCAGCCTGCCTGGCGCACGTAAGCAGCGTCTGCACTTTCACCGTTTTATGCTGCGGGTGCATGAGGAACTGACCGCGCTGCAGGGCAAAAGCGATCCGCTGGAGATTGTGGCCGACAGATTCAAGGCGGAAACAGACGTGCTCTGCTTCGATGAGTTTTTTGTGTCTGACATCACCGACGCCATGCTGCTAGGCGGCCTGATGAAAGCCCTGTTCGCCCGAGGGATCACGCTGGTGGCGACTTCGAATATTCCGCCCGACGAGCTCTATCGCAACGGCCTGCAACGGGCGCGCTTCTTACCCGCTATTGATGCTATTAAGCAACACTGCGACATCATGAACGTGGATGCCGGGGTGGATTACCGGTTACGCACGCTGACCCAGGCCCATTTGTGGCTTTCGCCGCTCAATGCGGAGACTACCCGCGAGATGGATAAACTGTGGCTGGCGCTGGCGGGCACAAAACGTGAACATGCACCGACGCTGGAGATAAACCATCGCCCGCTGCCAACGCTCGGCGTCGAAAACCAAACGCTGGCGGTCTCCTTTACGACGCTCTGCGTGGATGCCCGTAGTCAGCACGACTACATTGCGCTTTCGCGTCTCTTCCACACCGTGATGGTACTGGATGTGCCGGTGATGACGAAACTGATGGAAAGTGAAGCGCGACGCTTCATTGCCCTGGTGGACGAGTTTTATGAGCGCCACGTTAAGCTGGTGGTCAGCGCCGAGGTACCTTTATATAAGATCTACCAGGGCGAGCGCCTTAAGTTTGAGTTCCAGCGCTGCCTGTCGCGGCTGCAGGAGATGCAGAGCGAGGAATACCTGAAGCGGGAGCATATGCCATAAATGCCACCCTCTCCCGTGGAGAGGGGCTGGGGGTGAGGTAAATGCTCCTCTCTCCCTGTGGGAGAGGGGCCGGGGGTGAGGGCACCAGACCGCACAATACTTAACCCCCGAAAAACCCATTCCAAATCACATTTAAGGGTCGATCTTTGACCTCAACTTCTCTATAATCTTGCGACCCCACGTTACGAGAAGGTTTTTTTCCCGAAACTTTCTATGTGTCGGCATGTGCTATTCGAAGGGGTAGGTTTGCCGGACTTTGTCGTGTGAACCTCAACTGACTAAACGTTTGGGTGTTCACCAACGTGTAACTTATTATTTGGGTAAGCTTTTAATGAAAACTTTTACAGCTAAACCAGAAACCGTACAGCGCGACTGGTATGTTGTTGACGCGACCGGTAAAACTCTGGGCCGTCTGGCTACTGAACTGGCTCGTCGCCTGCGCGGTAAGCATAAAGCGGAATACACTCCGCACGTTGATACCGGTGATTACATCATCGTTCTGAACGCTGATAAAGTTGCTGTAACCGGCAACAAGCGTACTGACAAAATGTACTACCACCACACCGGCCACATCGGTGGTATCAAAGAAGCGACCTTTGAAGAGATGATTGCTCGCCGTCCTGAGCGTGTGATTGAAATCGCGGTTAAAGGCATGCTGCCAAAAGGCCCGCTGGGTCGTGCTATGTTCCGTAAACTGAAAGTTTACGCAGGCAACGAGCACAACCACGCGGCACAGCAACCGCAAGTTCTTGACATCTAATCGGGATTATAGGCAATGGCTGAAAATCAATACTACGGCACTGGTCGCCGCAAAAGTTCCGCAGCTCGCGTTTTCATCAAACCGGGCAGTGGTAAAATCGTAATCAACCAGCGTTCTCTGGAACAATACTTCGGTCGCGAAACTGCCCGCATGGTAGTTCGCCAGCCGCTGGAACTGGTTGACATGGTAGAAAAACTGGATCTGTACATCACCGTTAAAGGTGGTGGTATCTCCGGTCAGGCTGGTGCGATCCGTCACGGTATCACCCGCGCTCTGATGGAGTACGACGAATCCCTGCGTTCTGAACTGCGTAAAGCTGGCTTCGTTACTCGTGACGCTCGTCAGGTTGAACGTAAGAAAGTGGGTCTGCGTAAAGCACGTCGTCGTCCACAGTTCTCCAAACGTTAATCCATTCTGCTTACGCAGAACGATTGGCGAAAAACCCGCTTCGGCGGGTTTTTTTATGGATAATGCGCAGGTTATCCACAATATCCATGCATATATCTTCTCTTTTTCCTCTTTTCCAGAATCCCCTCACCACAAAGCCATCAAAATCTGGTAAACTATCATCCAATTTTCTGCCCAAATGTCGGTGAATACTCGATTTTTGTTCGATTCCTGAACAATGTGTCTTCTCTGGGATGGGCGATACAACATCTGGCTGGCCCCTGTTGGGCCGGTAGCAGTAAAAATTCTGAATATACCTGGAGGTTTTCATGGCTGTCGCTGCCAACAAACGTTCGGTAATGACGCTGTTTTCTGGTCCTACTGACATTTATAGCCATCAGGTTCGTATCGTGCTGGCCGAGAAAGGTGTCAGTTTTGAGATCGAGCATGTGGAAAAGGATAACCCGCCTCAGGATCTGATCGATCTCAACCCGAGCCAAAGCGTACCGACGCTGGTGGATCGCGAGCTGACCCTGTGGGAATCCCGTATCATTATGGAATACCTGGATGAGCGTTTCCCGCATCCGCCGCTGATGCCTGTTTACCCTGTTGCGCGTGGTGAAAGCCGCCTGTACATGCAGCGTATCGAAAAAGACTGGTACTCGCTGATGAACGTCATCACCAGCGGTTCCGCTTCTGAAGCCGATGCAGCGCGTAAGCAACTGCGCGAAGAGCTGCTGGCCATTGCCCCTGTATTTGGTCAAAAACCCTTCTTCCTGAGCGATGAGTTCAGCCTGGTGGATTGCTACCTGGCGCCGCTGCTGTGGCGTTTGCCAACCCTGGGCGTAGAGTTCAGCGGTCCTGGCGCGAAAGAGCTGAAGGGCTATATGACCCGCGTATTTGAGCGCGACTCTTTCCTGGCATCTTTAACTGAACCGGAACGTGAAATGCGTCTCGGCCGAGGCTAATGACTGTGGAAATGTCACAACTGACCCCACGCCGTCCGTATCTGCTGCGCGCCTTCTATGAATGGCTGCTGGATAACCAGCTCACGCCGCACCTGGTTGTGGATGTGACGTTGCCGGGCGTGCTGGTTCCAATGGAATATGCACGCGACGGACAAATCGTACTGAACATCGCGCCACGCGCGGTGGGTAACCTCGAACTGGCCAACGACGAAGTGCGCTTTAACGCGCGTTTCGGCGGTGTACCGCGTCAGGTTTCTGTGCCGCTGGCTGCGGTGCTGGCGATTTATGCGCGTGAAAACGGTGCAGGCACCATGTTTGAGCCGGAAGCGGCGTATGACGAAGACGCAATTCACGTCAATGACGATGAAGAAGCTGGCGCTGAAGGTGAAACGGTCATGTCGGTGATCGACGGCGATAAGCCCGACCATCACGACGACGACGATCCTGATGACACACCGCCGCCGCGCGGTGGTCGTCCAGCACTACGCGTAGTGAAATAAATCCGCTTGCGGCCTGTTTATTAAAAGCCAGTGATATCACTGGCTTTTTTTTATTCTTATTTCAAATAATCGTGACGATAGGTATAAACAAGCATTGTTTATACCTCTTGATTCTTCATCACTTGGTTAATAATTAAATGGATTTATAATTCCTGTGAATTATTGTGATTTAAGCCAATATCAAAACAGTGATAAAAGTAAAGGTAAATTTTGGGTAATATTATTTTTTTGATGTTAATCTCCTTTTTAAACGAGTAATTCCTTAATAAATTAAGGAAATAATCATTTTTTTGATATTCTTAATATCAAAATTAATTTTGCTAAATTGCATGTATTTATAAAAATAATATTATGGGCGCATGCTGACAAGCATGACTACAATCAGTAATCGGTAAAGGCATTTACCATTACGTGATTTAATATTGCAATTTCTCGTATGTTAAGGATTAACAAGTGAAAAAAGTATTACTCGCTACCGCCCTTTCTCTGTGTGTAACATCAGCATTTGCTGCTAACCCTACCGCTGTTCTGAAGGTTAAGGGTACGCTGACAAATGCAGCATGTACGCCAACATTAAGTAATGGTGGTACCGTTGACTACGGTACAATTAATCTGGGCAATTTGAGTGCTACAGCGGTTAACCAGCTGGGTCAGAAAAATATCGACCTGACCATTAATTGCACCGCGGCAACGAAAGTCTCCTGGAACATGGTTGACGATCGCAAAGATTCAAACGCGAAACTCGAAGTTGAGAATGGCATGTTTGGTGGGGATTCTCAGACTTCTGAAAGCCAGCTTTATGGTGTCGGTAAAACTACAGGTGCAACACCAGTAAGCATCGGTTCTTATTCAATGTTTGTTAAAACTGACAGCGTAGTGGCTGATGGTGCTACTGTTGATCCAATTTACCAGCAGGGCTCTGCAGGTGTATGGACTAAGAGCAGCAACGGTTCTACTCAGGGCGACAACTATCGTGATTTCACCGTTGCGACTGTTGGCTCTTTGGCTCCTCTGGCGTTCGAAACTGCAACCTTCCCACTGGTAACCTCCCTGGCGATCCAGGATACCACCACGCTGGCGATCACTGATGACACCCAGCTTGACGGTCAGGTAACAATCAGTCTGCGTTATCTGTAAGACTTTTTAATCGAGTAAATGTTATTTAATTACCGGAGAGTAAATGCGCTGCATTTACTCTCTTTTTAACGGAGCGATAAACATGGACTGTTCTGTTGTTGCTTTCAAGGAGATATTATTATGCAAGGTTTAAAATTCACTTTAATTAATACACTTATTACTGCCACATTATTGTCTGCCAGTGTTGCTGTACATGCAGAAGGCATGGTGCCTGAAACCAGTCTGTTAATCATTGATGAAGCGACGCACAGTGGAACGATAAACGTCAAGAATACCGACTCGCACCCTTCACTTTTATATACGAATGTCGTTGATCTGCCGGATGATACCGGTCTTAAGCTTATTGCGACGCAGCCAGTGGTACGTCTTGAGCTAGGTCAGACGCAGCAGTTGCGCTTTATTCTTCAGAATAAACAACCGTTGGACGTTGAGCATTATAAACGCGTCACGTTCGACGGTATTCCACCTAAAAACGATGATAAAAAAATCAAGATCGGTATAAACATTCGCCAGGATATCCCCGTGCTTATTCGTCCGGCATCTCTGGGAGTGGTTACTGATGCCTGGAAGTTCCTTAAGTGGTCTTCAAACGGCGCGTCTGTCACCGTGAAAAACCCTAGCAAATATGTGGTCCGTCTTGGGCAGAACGTAATGCTGCTGCCTTCAGGTGTGAGTGCCACTCTGTCCAAAACCTACATTCTTCCTGGCGAAACGCTAACGGCTGATATGAAAAAGAAAGTCAGCGGTGACAGCAGCGTTAAGTTTTTCCCGGCCAGCCGCTATGGCGTTGAGGTACCGAGCTTTACATCGGAATTAAATAAATAGGGATATGACGGTGATTAAACAAAGCCGCCTTGCATTTTGTGTCCGCGCCATTCTTTGCGGCACATTACCTCTGGTATTACTTGATTCGACATCCGTCCTGGCGAGGGAAGTCACCTTCGATACGGGGATTATGCAAACGCTGGGGTTGAATACAGATCTCAACCATTACTTCGCTGAAGCACCGCGATTTTTACCCGGAACCCACTCCGTTTCGGTGAAGATCAATGGGAAAGAGCGAGGAATGGCTGCAGTTCGTTTCAACAAAGATGGCGTGCTTTGCTTTGACAACGATCTCATGGAGTTTGCCGGGCTGATGCCTGTGCCAATAAAGTCTGATGAGGCGTGTCACGATATTCGTGATAACTATCCTAAAGCCATCATCAACGCTTTGCCTAACCAGGAAGCCGTTGAACTCTATCTGCCAGCTGAAGCGGTGAACAGTCTGTCAGCAGATATCAAAAACTTTCAGCATGGCGGAACGGCGGCGCTGCTGAACTATTCATTGTTCAGTACCCATAACGACTATGGCGACAACGACACTAGCCGCTACTCTCAGGCCAGCCTGGAAGCCGGATTCAACACGATGGACTGGGCGCTGCGCAGCCGTTATATCCTGACGGATGACAACGGTAGCCGAAATGCTGAAAGCATTTACACCTATGCAGAACATGTATTTGCCGCGCAGAAGATGACGATGCAGGTGGGTGAAATCAACGCCATGTCTAACGTGTTGAGCGGCGTGCCGATTACCGGCGTGCAGTTTATGCCAACCAGCGGCCTGGCGAAAACAAGCTCTGGCGTGAGTGTTTCCGGTATCGCCCAGTCTTCCCAGGCACGTGTAGAAGTCCGCCAGAACGGGCAGTTGGTCTTCAGTACCCTTGTCCCTGCTGGCCCCTTCACGCTGGATGACGTGCCCGTGGTTCGCAACAATGTGGATCTGGACGTCTCGGTGGTAGAGTCCGATGGTGCGACTAACCGGTTTATTGTCCCGGCGTCTCAGGTAAGGGCGCGCAACCTTTCACGCCCACAGGGGCTGACCCTTTCTGTAGGTCAGGTGCGCAGCATCGAAAGCGAATATAGCGATCCGCTGGTAATGAACATTTCTGACGGCTGGCGCATCTCACCGTGGATGAATCTCCTGGCTTCTGGTGCAGCTGCGGAAAACTACCAGGCAGCAGGCGGCAGAACAGAGTTCCTGATAAACGATGACTGGACTCTTTCAACGGGCGCAGCAGTCAGCAGTGCAAGCTTTGGTGACAGCAGCAGCGGAGTAAAAACCGATCTGCAAAGTGATTATATCCTGAACGAGTATGTCGGTCTTTCAGGCAGTGCGACGCATTACAGCGGCGAGTACCGCGAAATGGCTGACGCAATGGATGACGATTATCAGGGATATGACAATACCTATTCTGGCAACGTTCGTTTCTCCTCCCCTCTGGCGGGGGTGTTTAGCGCAGGGTTCAACTACAACCAGACCAATGGTGGTAGGGATGACTCACGTTATCTCCTGCTGTCCTGGGGCAAGACCTTTTCGTACGCGTCAGTGTCCATGAACTGGCAAAGTGCGGTCGGTAATGTCGATGACGATCAGGACAATGAGATGTTCTACGTCAACGTGAGCATCCCGCTCGGTGGCAGTCAGTCGATCAGCTCCTATATGCGTAAACAGGGTGATAGCACCACCTATGGCGTGTCTAACAGCGGCTCGCTGGGAGACAATACGCACTATTACATCTCAGCCGATCGCGATCAGGATACCAAAGACAACAGCTTCAATGGCAACATCAACACTAACCTCCACTATACGCAGCTAAGCGTGGGGAGCGGAGCCAGTGGTGATAATCAGCGGAACTACAGTGCGACATTGTCGGGTGGCGTGGCCATGCATAAAGAGGGCGTGACTTTCTCGCCGTATTCGATTCAGGATACCTTCGCGATTGCCAGACTGAGCGAGAAGAAGAGCGGCGTTGAAATTTCCACTCCGCAAGGCACCGTCTGGACCGATCCATGGGGCCAGGCCGTGGTGCCTTCTCTCAACGAATGGCATAACTCCCGCATAGAAATTGATGCTAACAAGCTGCCGCAGAGTATGACGCTTGCTAACGGCACGAAATATATCGCCGCAGGCCATGCTTCGGTCAGCGAGATTGATTTCAAAGTACTCAACAGCCGCCGCGTCATGCTGAGCGTAAAGCAGGCTAACGGTCAGCCCCTGAATAAAGGGATCTCGATTGTTGATGAGAAAGGTAACTATATCGTGACCACGGTTGATGATGGCCACGTCTTTATTAACGATGCCGATCAGCTGAGCGCCCTCTACGCGCTAGACGGTAACAATAACCGACTGTGTAAGATTGATTACACTCTGGCTGATAAGCGTGACGAAAATGCCTTCTACGAAGAAGTGAACGGAGTCTGCCGATGAACAGTCGACACTTATCGGGCTTAGTAGCCTTGCTGATGCTCGGTATGACAGGGGTAACCCATGCTGAAGACTGCCAGATCAGCCTCTCACAGCCGGTGGTGGATTATCACGAGATGCGTCGGGATACGATCGAAGCGACGCAACAGGACTGGCACAAAATGGCCGATCGTGACATCACGGTCAACGTTTTCTGTCCTCAGACTCAGCAGATGGCGGTGTTACTGCGCGGTACAGCTGGAGATAAGGGGCGGTTTCTTTTTGGGCAGTCCGGTGGTGTCGCGGTCAAAATTGACAACATGACCGTCGATGGCAAAAGTTACAGTGTGGGTAAAACAGTTGATCAGCTAAATTTTACGCCTGAAAACGGTACGCCGACACCTCTCTACCTGCGTAATAACGAGGCGGTGATTGCGCTTGAGAATAACCAGGTTCCTTCCGGCCAGCAGATGAGTTTCAACGTAACGCTCTCGCCGGTTCTCAACGATAGCGCGTTCAGCCATCTGACAGATCAAACTACGCTGGAAAGTGATTTGTCCTGGAGTTTATTGACGAAGTAACCCTTCTCTTCGCGGCACTCCTTAAAAGCGGAGCTGCATGCGGGGTAGGGTGATAATCAATGGCTGTAAACCGCATAAAAAAAGCCGGAGGGTAAATACCCTCCGGCTTTTTTCTTACACTTCCAGGTAGTTCATAATCCCGTCGGCCGCTTTACGCCCTTCGGCAATGGCTGTCACCACCAGGTCAGATCCGCGAACGATATCGCCACCCGCGAAGATTTTTGGGTTGCTGGTCTGGAAAGCGTTATCGCTGCCTTCAGGGGCGATAATACGACCCTGAGAGTCAAGCTCAACGCTGTGCTTCGCCAGCCACTCCATGCTGTGAGGACGGAAACCGAACGCCATCACCACGGCATCAGCCGGGATCACATGCTCAGAGCCTGCGACAATCTCTGCACGACGACGGCCTTTCGCATCCGGCGCACCCATCTCCGTGCGCGCCATCTTCACGCCGCTCACTTTGCCGTTAGCATTCACTTCAATACCCAGAGGCTGGATGTTGAACTGGAATTCCACGCCCTCTTCACGCGCGTTTTTCACTTCGCGTTTAGAGCCCGGCATGTTCTCTTCGTCACGGCGGTAGGCGCAGATGACGTGCGCCGCATTCTGACGAATAGAGGTTCGCACGCAGTCCATCGCGGTATCACCGCCGCCCAGCACCACCACGCGTTTGCCTTCCATGCTGACGAACGGTTCGTCGGCGGTTTCGCCGTAGCCCATAATCTGCTTGGTATTGGCAATCAGGAACGGCAGGGCATCAAACACGCCCGGCGCGTCTTCGTTCTCCAGACCGCCGCGCATGGACTGATAGGTGCCCACGCCGAGGAACACCGCGTCGTAATCCTTCAGCAGATCGTCGAGCTGCACGTCGCGGCCCACTTCCACATTCAGTTTGAACTCAATGCCCATGCCGGTGAAGATTTCACGGCGACGGGTCATGACCTCTTTTTCCAGCTTGAAGGCCGGAATACCAAAGGTCAGCAGACCACCGATTTCCGGATGACGGTCAAAGACCACCGCCTTCACGCCGTTGCGGGTCAGCACGTCCGCACAGGCCAGGCCCGCCGGGCCCGCACCGATGATCGCCACGCGCTTATCGGTTTGCTTCACGCCGGTCATATCCGGACGCCAGCCCATCTCGAACGCTTTATCATTGATGTAGCGCTCAATGTTACCGATGGTCACCGCACCAAACTCGTCGTTCAGGGTACAGGAACCTTCACACAGGCGGTCCTGAGGACATACGCGGCCGCACACTTCCGGCAGGGTGTTGGTCTGGTGTGAGAGTTCGGCGGCTTCAAAAATACGCCCTTCGTTGGCCAGCTTCAGCCAGTTCGGGATGTAGTTATGGACCGGGCATTTCCATTCGCAATAAGGGTTACCGCAGGACAGGCAGCGGTCTGCCTGCGCTTTGGCCTGGCCTTCTGAAAACGGCTCGTAAATCTCAACAAATTCAATTTTACGGATCTTCAGCGGTTTCTTTGGCGGATCAACACGCTGCAGGTCGATAAACTGGTATACGTTCTGGCTCATCTGAATTCCTTACTGCGCCTGCACGCGCAGCTCTGCTGCGCTACGACTACGGTGACCCAACAGGGCTTTAACATCGCTGGACTTCGGTTTAACCAGCGCAAATTTCGCTGAGAACGCCGGCCAGTTCGCCAGGATCTCTTCGCCGCGCGAAGAACCGGTATGCTGCACGTGTTCGGTAATCAAACCGCGCAGGTGTTCTTCATGGATAGCCAGCGTATCAACGTCCAGCACTTCCACCAGTTCCGGGTTCACGCGTTTGCGGAACTCACCGTCTTCATCCAGGACGTAGGCAAAACCGCCCGTCATGCCTGCGCCAAAGTTCACGCCGGTTTTACCCAGAACGCAAACAATCCCGCCCGTCATGTATTCACAACCGTTATCGCCAATGCCTTCCACCACGGTGATGGCACCGGAGTTACGCACCGCAAAACGCTCACCCGCACGGCCCGCGGCGAACAGACGACCGCCGGTCGCGCCGTACAGACAGGTGTTACCGATGATGCTCGCTTCGTGGCTGCGGAAGGCAGAGCCGACCGGAGGGCGCACTGCCAGCAGACCACCCGCCATGCCTTTACCGACGTAGTCGTTGGCATCGCCGGTCAGATACAGCTCAACGCCGCCTGCGTTCCATACGCCGAAGCTCTGACCCGCTGTACCGCTGAAGTGCGCGGTAATCGGATCCGCCGCCAGCCCCTGGTCACCGTGCGTTTGCGCGATGTAGCCGGAGAGGGAGGCGCCCACGGAGCGGTCGGTGTTGCGGATATCAAACCAGAACGTTTTGCTCTGCTTGTCGTCCACGTACGGTTTCGCCTGCTGCAACAGCTGCGCGTTCAGCACGCCGTTATCGAACGGCGGGTTGTTCTCGGTGCAGTAGACTGCTTTGCCAGGGTGCGGCTGCGCGGTTTCCAGCAGCTTAGACAGCTCAAGCTTCTGCTGCTTAGCGGTGAAACCGTCCAGCTCTTTCAGCAGGTCGGTACGGCCAATCAGGTCCACCAGGCGTTTCACGCCCAGCTGCGCCATCAGCTCGCGGGTTTCGCGGGCGATGAACTCAAAGTAGTTGGTCACTTTGAACGGCAGACCGTGATAGTGGTTCTTACGCAGCTTCTCGTCCTGGGTAGCAACGCCGGTTGCGCAGTTGTTCAGGTGGCAAATACGCAGGTATTTACAGCCGAGCGCAACCATTGGGCCGGTACCGAAGCCGAAGCTTTCCGCGCCGAGGATCGCCGCTTTAATGATGTCGAGACCCGTTTTCAGGCCGCCGTCCACCTGCAGGCGGATCTTGTGACGCAGACCGTTAGCCACCAGCGCCTGCTGGGTTTCCACCAGGCCAAGCTCCCACGGGCAGCCCGCGTATTTCACGGAGGAGAGCGGGCTTGCGCCGGTGCCGCCGTCATAGCCGGCGATGGTGATAAGATCCGCATAGGCTTTCGCCACGCCGGTAGCGATGGTGCCCACGCCCGGTTCGGAAACCAGCTTCACGGAGATCATCGCTTTCGGGTTGACCTGTTTCAGGTCGAAAATCAGCTGCGCTAAGTCCTCGATAGAGTAGATATCGTGGTGCGGTGGCGGGGAGATCAGCGTCACTCCCGGCACCGAGTAGCGTAGTTTGGCGATGTACGGGGTAACTTTATCCCCCGGCAACTGACCGCCTTCGCCCGGTTTCGCACCCTGAGCGACTTTAATCTGAATCACGTCGGCGTTGACCAGGTACGCAGGCGTCACGCCAAAACGACCGGATGCCACCTGCTTGATACGGGACACTTTATTGGTGCCGTAACGCGCCGGATCTTCACCGCCTTCACCGGAGTTGGAGTTACCGCCGATGCTGTTCATGGCTTCGGCCAGCGCCTCGTGGGCTTCCGGGCTCAGTGCGCCAATGGACATTGCCGCGGTGTCGAAGCGTTTGAACAGCTCGGAAGCAGGCTCAACGTCGTCAATGCTGACCGCTTCATCACCCGGATTCAGGGCAATGAGATCGCGCAGCGTCGCCGCCGGACGGTTGTTCACCAGCTCAGCATACTGCTGATAATCGCTGTATTCACCGCTCTGCACCGCCTGCTGCAGCGTGCGCACCACGTCCGGGTTATAGGCGTGGTATTCACCACCGTGAACGTATTTCAGCAGACCGCCTTGATCCAGCGGCTTACGTGCCAGCCAGGCACGTTTGGACAGGTTCACCAGATCCTGCTGGAAGTCAGCAAAACCGGCTCCACCGATACGGCTAACCACGCCCTGGAAGCAGAGATTTGCCACGTCATCATGCAGGCCGACCGCTTCAAAGAGCTTCGAACAGCGATAAGAGGCAATGGTCGAGATGCCCATTTTGGACATGATCTTGTACAGGCCTTTGTTGATGCCGTTACGGTAGTTCAGCATCACAGTACGGTAATCTTTGTCGATCGCGCGGGTATCCACCAGACGGGCCAGCGTTTCGTAGGCCAGGTACGGGTAGATCGCCGTCGCGCCAAAACCTAACAGCACGGCAAAGTGGTGCGGGTCGCGGGCGCTGGCGGTTTCAACAATAATGTTGGCATCGCAGCGCAGGCTCTTATCCACCAGACGCGTCTGGATAGCACCCACCGCCATTGGCGCAGGCACCGGCAGACGGTTTTTCGCGATATTGCGGTCAGACAGCACCAGCAGAACGGTACCGTTACGCACCATCTGTTCGGCTTTGTCACACAGCGCATTCACCGTCTCTTCGAGGCTCGCGTCGTTCACGTCAAACGTAATGTCGAGCGTGTCGGCGCGGTAGTGCTCCTCGGTCATGGTGGTGAGCTGTTTGAAGTCGGAGTACAGCAGGATCGGCGATTTAAAGGTCAGACGGTGCGCCTGGCCTTCGGCTTCGCAGAAGACGTTCATCTCGCGACCGATGCTGGTGGCCAGGGACATCACGTGGGCTTCACGCAGCGGATCGATTGGCGGGTTAGTAACCTGCGCGAACTGCTGGCGGAAGTAGTCATAAATGATGCGTGGCTGGCTGGAGAGCACGGCAAATGGGGTATCGTCACCCATGGAGCCGACTGCTTCCTGGCCGTTTTCACCGAGCACACGGATAACCGAGTCCAGCTCTTCCGCGCTGTAGTTAAACTGTTTCTGGAAACTTGCTAGCGTATCGTCGTCCAGCTCGCGGCTGCCCACTTCTTCGTCCGACAAATCTTCAAACGGCACCAGACGACGCACGTTCTTCTCCATCCACTCTTTGTATGGATGACGGCTCTTCAGATCGTGATCGGTTTCGGCAGAGTGCAGGATGCGCCCACCGCGGGTGTCAATAACCATCAGCTCGCCCGGACCGACGCGGCCTTTCTCGACCACTTCATCAGGCTGGTAATCCCAGATACCGACTTCAGAGGCACAGGTGATGAGCTTGTCTTTTGTGATGACGTATCGCGCCGGACGCAGACCGTTACGGTCCAGGTTGCAGGCGGCAAAACGACCGTCGGACATAACGATGCCCGCCGGGCCGTCCCACGGCTCCATGTGCATGGAGTTAAAGTCGAAGAAGGCGCGCAGCTCAGGGTCCATATCCGGGTTGTTCTGCCATGCCGGTGGCACCAGCAGACGCATGGCGCGCACGATGTCCATCCCGCCCGCCAGCAGCAGCTCCAGCATGTTGTCCATGGAGCTTGAGTCCGAGCCAGTTTCATTCACGAACGGCGCAGCGTCGTGCAGGTCAGGGATCAGTGGCGTCTGGAACTTATAAGTACGGGCGCGAGCCCACTGGCGGTTACCGGTGATGGTGTTGATCTCGCCGTTGTGCGCCAGATAGCGGAACGGCTGCGCCAGCGGCCAGCGTGGAACGGTGTTGGTGGAGAAGCGCTGGTGGAACAGGCAAATGGCCGATTCCAGACGCAGGTCCGCCAGGTCCAGGTAAAAGCGCGGCAGATCAGCCGGCATACACAGACCTTTATAGATATTGACCAGGTTGGAGAGGCTACAGACGTAGAACTCTTTATCGTCCTGGAGACGTTTTTCAATGCGGCGACGGGCGATAAACAGGCGGCGTTCCATATCGCGCGGACGCCAGCCCGCAGGCGCGTTAACAAAAATCTGCTCAATACGAGGCAGTGAGGAGAGGGCGATTTCACCGAGCACCCCTTCGTTGGTTGGCACATCGCGCCAGCCGACAATCGACAGGGTTTCACGCTGAAGTTCTTCTTCGACGATGCGGCGTGAAGCGGCAGCCTTTTCAGGATCCTGGTTCAGGAACAGCATACCGACAGCGTAGTTTTTGGCTAAACGCCAGCCGCGCTCTTCCGCAACGATACGGAAGAAACGATCCGGTTTTTGCAGCAGCAGGCCACAACCGTCGCCGGTTTTACCATCAGCAAGGATGGCGCCACGGTGCTGCATACGGGCCAGTGCGTGAATAGCGGTACGCACTACCTTGTGGCTAGGTTCGCCTTCTATGTGGGCGATCAGGCCGAAACCACAGTTATCCTTCTCAAGGGATTTATCGTACAACATATCAGTGAACCTCCCCAGGCTCGTCGGGCTTCTCTCTGAACTTTACCGTGGCGCACAGGCGCAGAAAGAGCATGGCGACGGGGTTTGCGCTTCATACGCGTACCTCGCATTCGCCCTCTTTTCATCCTTTCGCGCAGGTAAACAAGTTTGAGGACTTGCTTCAGAGGGAATCTCAATTACTGCATAAATATGATGAGCAGGCCGCTCATCCAGAAAGCTTCCAGCGGATTTCCAACTTATCGGGAATTGGTACACAGGTCAAATGGCAATCTTATTTATCCAAAAATGTGCTAAAGAGTGACTATGTGTTTGTAAATAAAGGATATTTAACTATTTTTACATTGATTAAAAGCCCTTGTAGACCGCAACGGAGTGTGATCTGTCTCACTATATGTAAGCGGTATTATCAACGTAGCGTGCTGAATAGTGGTTTTAACGCAGAACAATAATCTGGCATGGGTTCTAAACCCGCATAAAGTCACTGTTTTTCAGTGCTGGCGCTATAAATGAAAAAAACAATCAGAACATAAGGAAAAGTAATCACAGGTGGTGTGAATGAAACTGCAGTAATCCTGAGTATTTATTCATATAGATAAAGGCCGTCCAGGGCGATTGATCCAGGTCATCGCCGACAGAGGCTAAAAATGGCAGGCTTGTCCCCTTTCTTTGGGACGGTCTATCAGATTATGCAGTTACAGAAATTAGTCAATATGTTTGGTGGGGATCTTTTGCAGCGCTACGGGCAAAAGGTTCACAAGCTGACGCTGCACGGCGGTTTTAGCTGTCCGAATCGCGATGGCACCATCGGGCGCGGTGGCTGCACTTTCTGTAACGTGGCCTCCTTTGCTGACGAAGCTCAGCAGCATAAATCTATTGCAGAGCAGCTCGCACATCAGGCCAGCCGGGTTAACCGCGCAAAGCAGTATCTGGCCTATTTCCAGGCGTACACCAGTACCTGGGCGGAAGTGCAGGTGCTGCGGTCCATGTATCAGCAGGCAGTCACGCAGGCGAACATTGTGGGGTTGTGCGTCGGTACGCGTCCGGACTGTGTGCCGGAAGCGGTGCTGGACTTGCTCAGCGAGTATAAGGAGCAAGGCTACGAGATCTGGCTGGAACTGGGCTTGCAGACCGCACATGACAAAACCCTGCACCGCATTAACCGTGGCCATGATTTCGCCTGTTACCAGCGCACCACACGCCTCGCGCGCGCGCGTGGGTTGAAGGTCTGTTCACACCTGATTGTCGGTCTCCCTGGCGAAGGGCAGCAGCACGGCCTGGAGACGCTGGAAAAGGTCGTTGAGACAGGCGTGGACGGTATCAAGCTGCATCCGCTGCACATCGTTACGGGAAGCATTATGGCGAAAGCCTGGCAAGCGGGGCGGTTGAGCGGTATTGAGCTTGAGGACTATACGGTGACCGCGGGGGAGATGATTCGCCACACGCCGCCAGAGATTGTTTACCATCGCATCTCGGCCAGCGCCCGCCGTCCAACGCTTCTGGCACCGCTCTGGTGTGAGAACCGCTGGACGGGGATGGTGGAAATTGACCGCTATCTGCAGGAAAACGGCGTACAGGGTTCGGCGCTGGGGCGCCCGTGGGTTCCCCGTCTACCGGCGACGGCCGCCTAACAAACTCCCCAGCATGCCGCGTACAATCTGATTGGTGACCTGCCGCGCCGCGCTTTTCGCCATGGTTTGCACCACGCCGTCGCGTTTGCCGCCGCGCGGACCGGTGCTGCCAAACAGAATGTCTTTGAGTCCACCGAGAATGCCATCATCTACGGCGACGGACTGCCCTTTTGCGGCAGGGGCATCCTGGGACTCCGTTGTTGCCTGCACGCCTTTTTGCAGCATCTCAAACGCGGACTCGCGATCCACCTCGTCTTCGTACTTACCGTAAACCGGAGAATGGTTAATCAGGCCGTTACGTTCATCATCAGTGACGGGCCCCATACGCGAGCAGGGCGCAATCACCATCGCACGTTCCACGATGGATGGGCTGCCCTTCGCATCAAGGAACGATATCAGCGCTTCACCGGTGCCCAGCGCCTGAATGGCGGCTTCGGTATCAAAGGCTGGATTCGCACGCATGGTTTGCGCGGCGGCTTTCACCGCTTTCTGATCCTTTGGCGTGAAGGCGCGCAGGGCATGCTGGACGCGGTTGCCGAGCTGCCCGAGCACGTTATCGGGGATATCCGACGGGTTTTGCGAGACAAACCAGACGCCGACGCCTTTGGAGCGGATCAGGCGGATGACCTGTTCAATCTTATCCAGCAAGACCTGTGGGGCGTCGTTGAACAGCAGGTGCGCTTCGTCAAAGAAGAACACCAGCTTCGGTTTTTCCAGGTCACCCGCTTCGGGCAGCTGTTCATAAAGCTCGGAGAGCATCCACAGCAGGCTGGCGGCGTAGAGTTTCGGCATCTGGTAGAGCTTCTCTGAGCTCAGAATGTTGATGATGCCTTTGCCGCTGCTGTCGGTGCGCATCCAGTCTTTGATATCCAGCATCGGTTCACCAAAGAAGTGTTCGGCACCCTGTTGTTCAAGAGTGAGCAACCCGCGTTGAATCGCGCCGACAGAAGCGCTGCTGATATTGCCGTACTGGTTCTGGAAAGATTTAGCGTTATCCCCGATGTACTGGGTAATGGCCCGCAGATCTTTGAAATCGAGCAGCAGCAGTCCCTGGTCATCGGCGATGCGGAAGATAATATTCAGTACCCCGGACTGGACATCGTTAAGGTTAAGCAGACGGGCGAGCAGCAGCGGGCCGAGGTCGGAGACGGTGGCGCGGACCGGGTGGCCTTTCTCACCGAAGATATCCCATACCACCACCGGGTTGCCGTGCGGCGTCCAGTCCGTGATGCCAATATTCTTCAGCCGCTCGAGCAATTTTTCAGAGGCGGTACCCTCCTGAGCCACACCGGTTAAATCGCCTTTCACGTCAGCCATAAAGACCGGCACGCCAATCTCTGAAAGCGACTCCGCCAGCTTCTGCAGGGTGACGGTTTTCCCCGTCCCGGTCGCGCCGGTGATCAGGCCGTGGCGGTTCGCCATCGCGGGCAGCAGATACAGCTCTTTTTCCAGCGTCCGGGCAATTAACAATGGTGTACTCATAATGCGCTTCCTCTCTTAGTCCTGGGTGGAGTATAGGCAACCTGACGGCAAAATGGCTGAGTAAATTGCTGACTTTGCGGCGCATTATCCAGCGCGGACTATGCTTTTGCATACGGTTAACAAAATAGTGGGAAACTATGTCCAGATTCTTCTTTAACGATCGCAAACAGCTGGTCAACGATGCCATTGAAGGCATACTGCTTTCTGCGCCACACGCGAATCTCGTCAAACTCGATATTGATCCTGCCATCAGGATTGTCGCGCGCGGTGACTGGGACAAAAGCCGCGTGGCGGTGATCTCCGGCGGCGGCTCTGGCCACGAGCCCGCGCATGCCGGGTTTGTCGGCAAAGGCATGCTGACGGCTGCCGTCTGCGGCGATCTGTTTGCCTCGCCGAGCGTGGATGCGGTGCTGAATGCCATTGTCGCGGTCACGGGCGATCGCGGCTGTCTGCTGATTGTCAAAAATTACACCGGCGATCGGCTGAACTTCGGTCTGGCGGCCGAGAAGGCCAAACGTTACGGGCTGAAGGTCGAAATGGTGATTGTGGCGGACGATATCGCGCTGCCCGACAACAAACAGCCGCGCGGTATTGCCGGTACGGCGCTGGTGCATAAGATTGCGGGCTATGCGGCGGAGCAGGGGAAATCGTTGAGTGAAGTGCGGGATATTGCGCAACAGGCCTGCGATAACCTCTGGAGTCTGGGCGTGGCGATGCAAACCTGCAACCTGCCGGGCAGTGACGATGAAGAGGGACGCATTAAGCAGGGTCATGTCGAGCTGGGGCTGGGGATCCACGGTGAGCCGGGCGCTTCCGTTGTCGACACACAAAACAGCAAAGCGATTATCGACACGCTGGTGACCCCGCTGAAAGCGCAGGCGGGTGAAGGGCGCTTTGCGGTGCTGATTAACAATCTTGGTGGCGTATCGGCGCTGGAAATGGCGTTACTGACCAAAGAGCTGGCGCACTCGGCGCTGAAAGAGAGTATTGCTTATCTTATTGGCCCGGCCCCGCTGGTAAGCGCTCTGGATATGAAGGGTTTTTCGCTGACGCTGCTGAAGCTCAACGATCTGTTCGAAAAAGCGCTTCATGAAGAGGTGGAAACGCTGGGCTGGCAGAAACCCGTGGCGTTTGCGCCACTGCGTACCGTCGCACATAGTGCCATCCATGACCGCGTGGAATACACTCCGTCGGAAAACCCACAGGTCGAAAAGTCTGTCTCCTCGGTAGCCAGGACGCTGATCCAACTGGAAAATCGTCTGAACGCGCTGGATGCCAAAGTGGGCGACGGCGATACCGGCTCCACCTTTGCGCAAGGCGCGCGGGATATTGCGCAGCGTCTGGAGGAGCATGCGCTTCCGCTTGATGATGTCTCTAAGCTTCTGCTGCTGGTAGGGGAGCGGCTGGCAACGGTGATGGGCGGATCGAGTGGCGTACTGATGTCGATCTTCTTTACGGCAGCCGGGCAAAAGTTGCATGACGGAAAATCGCTTCCGGATGCGCTGCTGAGCGGGCTGGCGCAAATGAAGCAGTATGGCGGCGCGGATCTCGGCGATCGCACCCTGATCGATGCGCTACAACCGGCGCTGGAGGCGTTGCAGAAAAATGATCTTCAGGCAGCGGCGCAGGCAGCGCAGCAGGGGGCAGAAGCAACGGCAAAAATGGAGAAAGCAGGAGCAGGGCGCTCGTCGTATGTGAACAAAGAGAACCTGGATGGCGTGATGGATCCGGGGGCGGTTGCGGTGGCAGAAGTATTTAACGTATTGGCACAGCGGTAAAAGTAGGCCGGGTAAGGCGAAGCCGCCACCCGGCAAACTCACATCAAAAATCCGCTTTCAACACCACGCGATACCGGGCTTTCCCGTCGCGTACGTGCTGGATAGCTTCGTTAATTTTCGACATCGGATAAAGCTCGGTGGTGGGCGCCACTTTGGTGCGTCCGGCGAACTTCATCAGCTTGCGCAACTCGTACGGCGTACCGGTTGCGGAACCGGATACGCTGCGATCCCCGCCGATCAGGGTAAACGCCGGAACCGGCAGAGGCTTCATCACCGCACCCACGGTGTGGAAGTTACCGCCGTAGGCCAGCGCTTCAAAGTATGGCTGCCAGTTGAGATCGACGTTGACGGTGTTGATGATCAGATCAAACTGACCCGCCAGCGCCTTCAGCGCCTCAGGATCGCGGCTGTTCACCACTTTATCCGCACCCATCGCCAGCACTTCCTGTTCTTTTGCCGGGTTCGAGCTGAACGCCGTCACTTCACAGCTCATTGCGTGCAGCAGTTTGATGGCAATATGTCCCAGGCCGCCAATACCAATGACGCCTACGCGGCTGGTCGCAGTGACGTGGTGCATCAGCAGTGGTTTAAAGACGGTGATACCGCCACACAGCAGCGGACCGGCGGATTCAATATCAATGCTCTCCGGCAGGGGGATAACCCATTGCCAGTCGGCACGCAGTTTATCGGCAAATCCGCCTTTGTTCAGAATGGTTGGCACCGCGCCTTCAAGGCAGTTGATCTGGTTGCCGCTGATACAAGCATCACAATGACCGCAGCTGCGTGCCGTCCAGCCAATACCTACGCGCTGGCCGACCTTCAGCCCTTTGTCCTGGGCGGCGCTACCGAGCGCCGCGACGCGACCAATGACTTCATGCCCGGCAATCAGTGGATAGCTCGAGAAGCCCCATTCGTTGTCGATCATCGAGAGATCCGAGTGACAGATCCCGCAGTAATCAACCTGCACTTCGACGTCTTCTGCTTTTAGTTCGCCCGCATCGTATTCGTACAGCTCAAGTTCTGCACCCGCCTGCGGTGCGGCGTAGCTTTTTATCTTCGACATCGTGTTTCCCCCATTGTGGTGTGAACTGAGAGTGTAGAGCATTCAGTTTACGGCCGCTTAACAGAAGGGGGCAGGAACAAAATTTACAGATTTTTCAGCATTCTCACTTCGCAGTCGACGTGGCCCGTGCAGCCCAGCGGCGCATCGATATGCTCAAAGCCAAGATGTTCATACAGGCCGATGGCCTCTTTGAGGAAGGCGGTTGTTTCGAGGTAACAGCGCGTAAAACCCTGAGTACGAGCATGATCAAGGGCGAGCTGCGCCAGTTTTTTTGCCAGCCCTTGTCCGCGAGCGGACGGCAGGAAATACATTTTCTGTAGCTCACAGATGTCCGGCTCGCTGCAGCTCAGCGGCGCAACGCCGCCACCGCCTACTACCTGGCCGTCCTGCTCTATGACCCAATAGGCGTGGCCCGGTTGGCTGTAGAGCTGAAAAAGCTCGTCAAGATTGGGGTCAGCAACGGTATAGCCTTTATCCGCTGTCAGCCCATACTCCGCAGAAACGGTGCGGATAACGGTGGCAATAGCCGGATTGTCCTGCTCAGTGATCCGACGCATCGTCGTCGCGACGGGGGTAATCACGCTCATAGTATTACTCATGACAAAAATTGACACACAACTGCTGTTAATAGCACCGCAGAAAAGGGAGTGCAAGCGAGGAGTTTTCAGGAAGGGTACCCCTTACGCCCTGAAGCGTAAGGGGTAAAAGCATTACAGGGCAGCAATAACCGCCTGCTGCTCAATCAGCTTGGTCTTCGCATCCGCGAAGGCAACCAGACGTTCACGCTCTTTGGCAATGACCGCCTCCGGCGCACGGGCGACAAAGCCTTCGTTCGCCAGTTTGCTTTCGATTTTGCCAATTTCTACGTCGACTTTCGCCACTTCTTTCGCCAGACGCGCCAGCTCAGCATCTTTGTCGATCAGACCTGCCATCGGGATCAGCAGCTCGGCGCCGTCGATGATTTTGGTCACGGAAACCGGACCTTTGTCATCTGCAGGCAGCACGGTGATGCTTTCCAGACGCGCCATCGTTTTCAGGAAGGTGCTGTTCTCGTTCACGCGACGCACGGCAGCCTCGCTGCAGCCGCGCAGCAGCAGTTCCAGCGGCTTGCTCGGGGCGATGTTCATTTCTGCACGAACGTTACGCACGGCAACAATCGCCTGCTTCAGCCATTCGGTATCGGCAGCAGCGGCTTCATCAACGCGCGCAGCATCGAATTCCGGGAACGGCTGCAGCATGATGGTATCGGCATTGATACCTGCAATCACTTTCACGCGCTGCCAGATGGTTTCGGTAATGAATGGAATGACCGGATGCGCCAGGCGCAGCAGACCTTCCAGAACGGTAATCAGCGTGTTGCGCGTGCCGCGCAGCTCCGCTTCAGAACCGCCGTTCATCACCGGCTTCGCCAGCTCCAGGTACCAGTCGCAGAACTGGTTCCAGGTGAATTCATACAGAATGCCCGCTGCGATATCGAAGCGGTAGCTGTCCAGCGCCTCACGGAACGCTTTCACGGTCTGGTTGAATTCCGCCAGGATCCAGCGGTCCGCCAGGGACAGGGTCATCTCGCCGCCGTTGAAGCCGCAATCCTGATCTTCGGTGTTCATCAGCACGAAGCGGCTGGCATTCCACAGCTTGTTACAGAAGTTACGGTAACCTTCCAGACGCTTCATGTCCCAGTTGATGTCGCGGCCGGTCGAGGCCAGCGCCGCCAGGGTGAAGCGCAGGGCGTCGGTACCGTGAGACTCAATCCCGTTCGGGAACTGCTTCTCGGTGCGCTTGCGGATTTTCTCTGCCAGCTGCGGCTGCATCATGTTGCCGGTACGTTTTTCCAGCAGATCTTCCAGCGAAATACCGTCAACCATATCCAGTGGGTCGATAACGTTACCCTTGGATTTGGACATCTTCTGGCCTTCATCATCACGGATCAGACCGGTCATATAGACGGTATGGAACGGAACCTGAGGCTTGCCGTCTTCGTCTTTGATGAAGTGCATGGTCATCATGATCATGCGCGCAATCCAGAAGAAGATGATGTCGAAACCGGACACCATCACGCTGGTTGGGTGGAACTGACGCAGCGCGTCGGTGTTCTCAGGCCAGCCAAGGGTGGAGAAGGTCCACAGCGCGGAAGAGAACCAGGTATCCAGTACGTCTTCGTCCTGACGCAGCGCAACGTCAGCGCTCAGGTTGTTTTCCTGACGCACTTCGTCTTCGCTGCGGCCAACGTAGACGTTGCCTTCGTTGTCATACCATGCCGGGATGCGGTGACCCCACCACAGCTGACGGGAGATACACCAGTCCTGAATATCACGCATCCAGGAGAAGTACATGTTTTCGTACTGCTTCGGCACAAACTGGATGCTGCCGTTTTCAACCGCTTCCACCGCCGGTTTCGCCAGCACATCGGCACGGACGTACCACTGGTCGGTCAGCATTGGCTCGATAACTACGCCACCACGATCGCCGTACGGCACGGTCAGGTCGTGAGGTTTAATCTCTTCCAGCAGGCCGAGTGCGTCAACGGCAGCCACAATCGCTTTACGCGCGGCAAAACGTTCCAGTTTCTGGAATTCAGCCGGGATCTCGCTGGAGTAAACGTCAGATTCGTTGCCTTTGGTGTCGTACACTTCTGCGCTTTCACGGATATCACCGTCGAAGGTCAGAATGTTGATCATTGGCAGGGCGTGACGACGACCCACTTCATAGTCGTTGAAGTCGTGCGCCGGAGTGATTTTCACGCAGCCAGTGCCTTTTTCCATGTCGGCGTGTTCGTCGCCCACAATCGGAATACGGCGGTTTACCAGCGGAAGCACCACAAATTTGCCGATCAGATCTTTATAACGCGGATCTTCCGGGTTAACGGCCACGCCGGTATCGCCCAGCAGGGTTTCCGGACGGGTGGTGGCAACGACCAGATAATCTTTACCGTCTGCGGTTTTTGCGCCGTCGGCCAGCGGATAGCGGATGTGCCACATGGAGCCTTTCGACTCGCGGTTTTCCACTTCCAGGTCAGAGATGGCAGTACGCAGTTTCGGATCCCAGTTCACCAGGCGCTTGCCACGGTAAATCAGGTCTTCTTTGTACAGACGGACGAAAACTTCTTTCACGGCATTGGACAGGCCTTCATCCATGGTGAAGCGCTCGCGCTCCCAGTCCACGGAGTTGCCGAGGCGGCGCATCTGACGGGTAATGGTGCCGCCGGATTCCGCTTTCCACTGCCAGATTTTGTCGATGAAGGCGTCGCGACCGTAGTCGTGGCGGGTTTTTCCTTCTTCAGCGGCAATTTTACGCTCAACCACCATCTGGGTCGCGATACCCGCGTGGTCAGTCCCCGCCTGCCACAGGGTGTTTTTACCCTGCATGCGCTGGTAGCGGATCATGGTGTCCATGATGGTCTGCTGGAAAGCATGTCCCATATGCAAACTGCCGGTGACGTTCGGCGGCGGGATCATGATGCAGAAGGACTCTTTGCTTTCGTCGCCGTTAGGCTTGAAATAGCCCTGCTGTTCCCAGTGCTCGTAAAGCGGCTGTTCGATATCGCGTGGGTTATATGTCTTTTCCATTATTTCCAGGTTGCCGTATTCAGGTTAAAACCAGCCAGGCGGTACGCTTTATAGCGTTCGCGCGCCAGTTGTTTCAAAGATTCTTCGTAAGGGACAAAGTCTACCACTTCTGTGAAAGCGGTGGCAAAATCTGCAAAGTCTGCCCGCAGGCTAATGAGAATATTGCGCGCGCTGCTGTTGCGCTTTTGTGGCCAGGCGATCTCGACCGGGGCGCCACCGCGCGGACCTTCGCCCGACAGGTTGTGCGGGACAAAACTCTCCGGTGGGCGGGCCCACAGGGCTTCATCAAGGCGAATCGCCTGCTGTTCATCTTCACAGGCAATCAGAACGCGTTTACCTGCGCGCCAACGTTCTGCGGCAATGTCACACACCAGCTGTTCGACGGCGCTGAGGCCATCCTGATGGGTGTCGTTGTCCAGAAGGTAGAACGTTGCATTCTTCATATATGGGGCTTCTTGTCGTGGATTTAAATGCAAAGCCGGGTGGCGCTACGCTTACCCGGCCTACGGTTGAGCGACGTTGTCGGCCGGGTAAGGCGAAGCCGCTACCCGGCGTTTTACATCACTCGTCGCCGTTAAAACCCGCACGATTGAGCAGGAACTGCGACAGCAGCGCCACCGGACGACCGGTGGCGCCTTTGGCTTTACCGGAGCGCCATGCGGTACCCGCGATATCCAGGTGTGCCCAGTTATACTTGCGGGTGAAGCGTGCCAGGAAGCAGCCCGCGGTGATAGCCCCGCCAGGACGACCGCCGATGTTCGCCATATCCGCAAAGTTAGACTCCAGCTGTTCCTGGTACTCGTCACCCAGCGGCAGACGCCATGCGCGATCGCCAGCCTGTTCAGATGCCCCGATAAGCTCGTGCGCCAGCGGATTGTGGTTCGACATCAGTCCGGTGATGTGGTGGCCCAGTGCAATCACGCAGGCACCCGTCAATGTGGCGACGTCAATCACCGCTTCAGGCTCGAAGCGCTCAACGTAGGTCAGCACGTCGCACAGCACCAGACGGCCTTCGGCATCGGTGTTCAGCACTTCAACGGTCTGGCCTGACATCGTGGTCAGCACGTCACCCGGACGATAGGCGCGTCCGCCAGGCATGTTTTCGCAGCCTGCCAGAACGCCGATCACGTTAATGGGCAGCTGGAGCTCCGCGACCATGCGCATCACGCCGTAAACCGCCGCCGCGCCGCACATGTCGTACTTCATCTCATCCATGCCTTCGGCAGGCTTGATGGAGATGCCGCCGGAGTCGAAGGTCAGGCCTTTACCGACGAGCACGACAGGGCGCGCATCTTCCGACGGGTTGCCCTTGTATTCGATGACCGACATTAAGGATTCGTTCTGCGAGCCGTTGCCGACCGCCAGATAGGAGTGCATCCCCAGCTCTTTCATCTGCTGTTCACCGATGACGCGAGTGATGACGTTTTTGCTGTAGGAGTCTGCCAGCTGGCGCGCCTGAGAGGCCAGATAGGCAGCGTTACAGATGTTCGGCGGCATGTTGCCGAGGTCTTTCGCCGCTTTAATACCGGCGGCAATCGCCAGACCATGCTGAATAGCGCGTTCGCCGCTGGTCAGTTCGCGACGGGTTGGCACATTGAAGACCATTTTACGCAGCGGACGACGCGGCTCGCTTTTATTGGTCTTCAGCTGATCGAAGCTGTACAGGCTCTCTTTTGCGGTTTCGACCGCCTGACGGACTTTCCAGTAAGTGTTACGGCCTTTAACGTGCAGCTCGGTCAGGAAGCAGACGGCTTCCATTGAACCGGTATCATTCAGCGTATTGATGGTTTTCTGAATGACCTGCTTATACTGACGCTCGTCCAGCTCGCGCTCTTTGCCGCAGCCAATCAGTAGAATACGCTCTGACAGGACGTTTGGAACATGGTGCAGTAACAGCGTCTGCCCAGGTTTGCCTTCCAGTTCGCCACGGCGCAGCAGGGCGCTGATATAGCCGTCACTGATTTTATCGAGTTGCTCGGCGATCGGGGAGAGTCGGCGTGGTTCAAAGACACCCACAACGATGCAGGCACTCCGCTGTTTCTCCGGGCTACCGCTTTTTACACTGAACTCCATGCACTACGCTCCTGAATCTTAAAGACAACAGCGGCTGCTACGGATAGAATTGAAACCTTTCGTAACTCATGTCCGCTGTTGTGGTGACTTCGTGTTAATCTTACGTTACTACGGTTTCGACACGTCAGAAAAAGTCCTGAAGCGTGAATCCGCCGGATGTTTTAATCTTAGCGATGATTTCGACGACTCAAGAGAATAAATGACGTTTAAGCCATGAAACAAGCGATTTTCCAGCAAAGAGACGGGTTTTTACGGGCGTATTTAAAGTGATAATCATAAGATATCTGGTGCGGGAGACGCTCAAAAGCCAACTGGCGATCCTCTTCATCCTGCTGCTGATTTTTTTCTGTCAGAAGCTGGTTAAGATCCTCGGTGCGGCCGTTGACGGCGAAATTCCAACGAATCTGGTGCTTTCCCTGCTTGGTTTAGGGATCCCGGAAATGGCGCAGCTGATCCTGCCGCTGAGTCTTTTCCTCGGCCTGCTCATGACGCTCGGCAAGCTGTACACCGAGAGTGAAATCACGGTGATGCATGCCTGTGGCCTGAGCAAAGCCGTACTGGTGAAAGCGGCGATGATACTGGCGCTGTTCACGGGGATCGTGGCGGCAGTGAATGTGATGTGGGCGGGCCCCATGTCTTCTCGTCATCAGGACGAAGTGCTGGCCGAAGCGAAAGCGAACCCCGGCATGGCGGCGTTAGCGCAGGGGCAGTTCCAGCAGGCGACCGACGGTAACTCTGTGCTGTTCATTGAGAGCGTTGACGGCAGTAAATTCAACGATGTATTCCTGGCCCAGCTGCGACCTAAAGGTAACGCACGTCCATCCGTCGTGGTGGCCGATTCCGGTCAGCTGGCTCAGAGTAAGGATGGTTCGCAGATTGTCACGCTGAATAAAGGCACTCGCTTTGAAGGCACCGCGATGCTGCGCGACTTCCGTATTACGGATTTCCAGAACTATCAGGCTATTATCGGCCATCAGGCGGTGGCGCTCGATCCGACGGATACCGAGCAAATGGATATGCGTACATTGTGGAACACTGACACCGACAGAGCGCGTGCGGAGTTCCACTGGCGTATTACGCTCGTATTCACCGTGTTTATGATGGCACTGATTGTGGTTCCGCTGAGCGTGGTGAACCCGCGTCAGGGGCGCGTGCTCTCTATGCTGCCAGCGATGCTGCTTTACCTGATCTATTTCCTGCTGCAAACCTCTATTCGCTCTAACGGCGCGAAGGGTAAGCTGGATCCTATGGTCTGGACGTGGTTCGTTAACAGCTTGTACATCTTACTGGCGCTGGGATTAAACCTGTGGGATACGGTGCCAGTGCGCCGCATACGTGCCCGATTTTCGCGTAAAGGAGCCATCTAATGCAGGCGTTTGGCGTTCTTGACCGCTATATCGGTAAAACCATTTTTACCACCATCATGATGACGTTGTTCATGCTGGTGTCGCTCTCCGGCATTATCAAATTTGTCGACCAGCTGAAAAAAGCCGGGCAGGGCAGTTATGACGCGCTGGGCGCGGGGATGTACACCCTGCTCAGCGTGCCAAAAGATGTGCAGATCTTCTTCCCAATGGCGGCCCTGCTGGGGGCACTCCTCGGGCTGGGCATGCTGGCACAGCGCAGCGAGCTGGTGGTGATGCAGGCCTCAGGCTTTACCCGTATGCAGGTTGCGCTGTCGGTAATGAAAACCGCTATCCCGCTGGTGCTGTTGACCATGGCGATTGGTGAGTGGGTGGCACCGCAGGGCGAGCAGATGGCGCGTAACTATCGTGCTCAGGCGATGTACGGTGGTTCACTACTCTCGACGCAGCAAGGGCTGTGGGCGAAAGATGGTAAAAACTTCGTCTACATCGAACGGGTAAAAGGCGATGATGAACTGGGCGGCGTGAGCATCTACGCCTTCAATGACCAGCGCCGCCTGGAGTCAGTACGACATGCCTCTTCGGCAAAGTTTGACCCCGAACATAAGCAGTGGCGTTTGTCGCAGGTGGATGAATCTGACCTGACCGATCCAAAACAGATCACCGGTTCGCAGACCGTCAGCGGCACGTGGAAGACCAACCTCACGCCGGATAAACTCGGCGTCGTGGCGCTGGATCCTGATGCGCTCTCTATCAGCGGCTTGCACAACTATGTGAAGTACCTGAAGGCGAGCGGGCAGGATGCCGGACGTTATCAGCTCAACATGTGGAGCAAGATCTTCCAGCCGATGTCCGTGGCGGTAATGATGCTGATGGCGCTGTCGTTTATCTTCGGTCCGCTGCGTAGCGTACCGATGGGCGTGCGCGTGGTGACGGGGATCAGCTTCGGCTTTGTCTTCTACGTTCTCGATCAAATCTTCGGACCGCTGACGCTGGTGTACGGTATCCCGCCGATTATTGGCGCGCTGCTACCGAGTGCCAGTTTCTTCCTGATCAGCCTCTGGCTGCTTTTGAAACGCTCCTGACAGACCTCTCCTCGCTTCCGGTTGACCGGGAGCGAGGCTAATCTCCTGTTTCACCCCGCACTTTTTCTCACAACCTTCAACGTCCTGCCCCGAATTTGAGTATTATTGAGCGATAAAGTCGTGAAGGGATCCTCTATGAAGCAAATTCGAATGCTTGCCCAGTATTACGTCGACCTGATGATGAAGCTTGGGCTGGTGCGTTTCTCCATGCTGCTGGCGCTGGCGCTGGTCGTACTGGCCATTGTCGTGCAAATGGCTGTCACCATGGTTCTGCATGGCCAGGTCGAGAGTATCGACGTCATCCGCTCTATCTTCTTTGGCTTGCTTATTACCCCCTGGGCCGTCTATTTCCTTTCCGTCGTGGTTGAACAGCTTGAGGAGTCTCGTCAGCGCTTGTCAAAACTGGTGGATAAACTGGAGGAGATGCGCGAGCGCGATCTGAAACTCAACGTTCAGCTTAAAGACAATATTGCGCAGCTGAATCAGGAAATTTCAGATCGTGAGAAGGCGGAGGCGGAGCGTCAGGCCACGCTGGAACAGCTGAAAGTTGAAATGAAAGAGCGCGAGGTGACGCAGATCCAGCTTGAGCAGCAATCCTCTTTCCTGCGTTCGTTCCTGGATGCTTCGCCGGATCTGGTGTTCTACCGTAACGAAGATAAAGAGTTTTCCGGCTGTAACCGGGCAATGGAACTCCTGACCGGAAAAAGCGAGAAGCAGTTGATTCATCTGAAGCCGCAGGACGTTTACTCTGAGGAGGCGGCCGCCAAGGTCATGGAAACGGACGAAAAAGTGTTCCGCCATAACGTCTCGCTGACCTACGAGCAGTGGCTGGATTATCCGGATGGCCGCAAAGCCTGCTTTGAGATCCGTAAGGTGCCCTATTATGACCGCGTAGGGAAACGCCACGGCCTGATGGGCTTCGGCCGTGATATCACCGAGCGTAAGCGCTATCAGGATGCCCTGGAGCGCGCCAGCCGCGATAAAACCACCTTCATCTCCACCATTAGCCACGAACTGCGTACGCCGCTCAATGGCATTGTGGGGCTGAGCCGTATTCTGCTGGATACCGATCTCACTGCAGAGCAGGAAAAGTACCTGAAAACAATTCATGTCTCGGCGGTTACGCTGGGTAATATCTTCAACGATATTATCGATATGGATAAGATGGAACGCCGTAAGGTTCAGCTTGATAACCAGCCGATTGATTTCACCAGTTTCCTTGCCGATCTGGAAAATCTGTCTGGTCTTCAGGCGCAGCAGAAAGGGCTGAGGTTCGTCATGGAGCCCACCCTGCCGCTGCCGCATAAAGTGGTTACCGACGGTACGCGGTTGCGCCAGATCCTGTGGAACCTGATCAGCAACGCGGTGAAATTTACCCAGAAAGGGCAGGTGGCGGTGCGTATCCGCTATGACGCAGGCGACATGCTGCACTTCGAGGTGGAGGACTCCGGGATCGGTATTCCACAGGAAGAGCAGGACAAAATTTTCGCGATGTACTACCAGGTGAAGGACAGCAACGGCGGAAAACCTGCCACCGGGACCGGTATTGGCCTGGCGGTGTCTAAACGGCTGGCGAAGAGCATGGGCGGTGATATTACCGTTGCCAGCCAGCCGGGCAAAGGATCAACCTTTACGCTGACGGTGCATGCGCCAGCGGTGGCGGAAGAAGTTGAGGATACCTTTGAAAACGACGATATGCCGCTGCCAGCCCTGCACGTCCTGCTGGTGGAAGATATTGAGCTGAACGTCATTGTGGCGCGCTCTGTGCTGGAAAAACTGGGCAACAGCGTGGATGTGGCAATGACCGGTAAAGCCGCGCTGGAGATGTTTACACCGGGCGAATATGACCTCGTTCTGCTGGATATCCAGTTGCCGGATATGACCGGGCTGGATATTTCGCGTGAACTGACGCGTCAGTACGCGGCTGACGAACTGCCGCCGCTGGTGGCGCTAACGGCAAACGTACTGAAAGACAAAAAAGAGTATCTCGACGCCGGTATGGACGATGTACTCAGCAAGCCGCTGGCGGTGCCTGCTCTGACCGCCATGATCAAGAAGTTCTGGGATACCCGTGATGAAGAGGAGAGCACCATGACGTCTGTTGATAGCGCAAAAGCCCAAACGATACTCGATACCGCGATGCTGGAACAGTACATTGACCTGGTCGGCCCGAAACTGATTACCGACGGTCTGGCTGTGTTTGAAAAAATGATGCCGGGCTATCTGAGCGTGCTGGAGTCAAACCTGACGGCACGGGACCAGAAGGGCATCGTGGAAGAAGGGCATAAAATCAAAGGGGCCGCCGGCTCGGTCGGGTTACGCCACCTGCAGCAGCTGGGCCAACAGATTCAGTCGCCTGATTTACCCGCCTGGGAAGATAACGTGGGTGATTGGGTTGAAGAGATGAAACAAGAGTGGCAGAACGATGTGGCGGTGCTTAAAGCCTGGGTGGACGCCAGAAAAAAATGACCCCGGTTTAACCGGGGTGCGCGAATACTGCGCCAACACCAGGGAAATCGTGGCTGCGCCTGTTTTTAAACGTTATTTTCGAATGGGCGCCGCCTGAAAAATTTAGGCCGCACGCAGATAAGATAGCAAATCTTAAATGGTTTGTTACATGAATCAGTGAAATGTGTGAAGCATAGCGTTTTAATCAAAATTATTAATGTGCTTCAGCAAGTTGCAAAGAAGGATCGTCAAGATGAAAAAAATGGGTGTCGTCCTGAGCGGATGCGGTGTTTATGATGGCTCAGAGATACATGAAGCCGTAATTACCCTACTGGCCCTGGCAAAACAGGGCGCAGAGGTGATGTGTTTTGCGCCAGATAAAAATCAGGCGGATGTCATTAACCATCTGACCGGCGAGCCAATGGCCGAAACCCGTAATGTGTTGATTGAAGCCGCGCGTATTGCCCGGGGAGAAATTCGTCCGCTGGCCCAGGCAAATGCTGCTGAACTGGATGCGCTCATTGTGCCGGGTGGCTTCGGTGCCGCGAAAAATCTCAGCACTTTTGCTGCTGAAGGCGCGGCTTGCAAGGTGGACGCGGATTTAAAAGCGCTGGCGCAGGCGATGCATGCGGCGGGTAAGCCGCTGGGCTTTATCTGCATTGCACCGGCCATGCTGCCAAACATTTTTGATTTCCCGTTACGGCTGACAATCGGGACCGATATCGATACTGCTGAGGTCATCGAGGAGATGGGGGGCGAACACGTTCCGTGCCCGGTCGACGACATTGTCGTGGATGAAGAGAACAAAATCGTCACCACGCCCGCGTACATGCTGGCGCAGAATATCGCGCAAGCGGCTGAGGGTATTGAAAAACTGGTAGCCCGGGTACTGGTGCTGACGGCATGAGCCGACAGTCTTCCGCAGGAAAATGGGTGAAATACCTTCTTTTGCGCATCGTACTCGTGCTGGCGGTGTTCTGGGGAGGCGGACTGGCCGTGTTCAGCATTTTGCCAGTACCGTTTTCAGCCGTTATGGTTGAGCGTCAGCTCAGCGCGTGGTTCTCCGGTGATTTTGGCTATGTCGCGCATTCTGACTGGGTGAGTACGGACGAGATCTCACCGTGGATGGGGCTGGCAGTCATCGCGGCGGAAGATCAGAAGTTCCCGGAGCACTGGGGGTTCGATGTGGCCGCGATTGAAAAGGCGCTTGCCCATAACGAACGCCATGAAAATCGCGTGCGCGGTGCGTCTACCCTGTCGCAACAGACGGCAAAAAATCTTTTCCTGTGGGATGGCCGAAGCTGGGTGCGAAAAGGGCTGGAAGCGGGGCTGACCCTGGGAATGGAAACAGTCTGGAGCAAAAAGCGCATTCTGACCGTCTATCTCAATATTGCCGAGTTTGGGGAGGGGGTATTTGGTGTCGAAGCTGCATCACAACGCTATTTTAATAAACCTGCCAGCAGGCTAAGCATGTCGGAGGCCGCGCTGTTAGCCGCTGTACTGCCTAATCCTCTTCGCTTTAAGGCCAGTGCCCCATCAGGCTACGTGCGAAGCCGTCAGGCGTGGATCATGCGCCAGATGCGTCAGTTGGGAGGGGAAGGGTTTATGGAGAACAATAAACTCATGTAGGGCGGGTAAGCGCAGCGCCACCCGCCAGAATGGCAGACCTAATCTTCGTCAAACCCGGCATTAAACAGCGCAATCACCGCCGCCAGCGCTTCCTCTTCCTGAGGGCCGGTGGCTTCGACCTCAATCTGGCGCCCTTTGGCAGAATCCAGCATCAGCAGGGCGATAACGCTGTTCGCTTCCGCTTCGGTGCCTTCATCATTGCGCAACAGAACTTCTGCATCAAAACCCTGCATCAGCTCAAACAGTTTCATCGCCGGGCGTGCGTGCATTCCCAGCTTGTTGGTGATCTCAACGGTTTGTTTTACGGTCATGTTTTACGTTTTTCCAGCGTGCGATGACGGGACTGAACGTTCTTGCCGCGCGAGCGGAAATAGTCGGCCAGCTGTTCGGCAATGTAGACCGAACGATGTTTACCGCCGGTACAGCCAATCGCCACCGTCAGGTAGCTACGATTGTTTGTCTCCAGCATAGGTAACCATAGCTCAAGGTAGCTTCGCGTCTGGTAGATAAAATTGTGAACTTCTGTGTGCCTGTCGAGGAACGCCGCTACGGGTTTATCCAGGCCGGTCATAGGACGCAGTTTAGGATCCCAGTGCGGGTTCGGCAGGAAGCGCACGTCGAAAACATAGTCCGCATCAATCGGAATACCGTGCTTAAAGCCAAAGGATTCGAACACCATCGTCAGTTCGCGCTCGCGTTTGCCCAGCAGGCGGGTACGCAGCATTTCCGCCAGTTCATGAACGGACATCTCTGAGGTATCGACAATCAGGTCGGCGCGTGAACGCAGCGGTTCCAGCAGATCGCTCTCTTCGTCGATGGCGCTTTCCAGCGAGAGATTTTTACTGGAAAGCGGGTGCAAACGCCGGGTATCGCTGTAGCGGCGGATCAGGGTATTGCGATCGGCATCGAGAAACAGCAGCTGAGGCGAGAATGCGTCAGGCAGGTTACTCATTGCCTGCTCGAAGATTTCAGGCGACTCGGGCATGTTACGAACGTCGATACTGACGGCAGCAGAGGTTTGTCTCTCCGCCAGGGTACGCGCCAGATCGGGCAATAACACCACCGGCAGGTTATCTACGCAGTAAAAACCCATGTCTTCCAGCGCGCGCAGGGCAACGGATTTCCCCGACCCTGAACGACCGCTGACAATCATCAGCACCATGTTCCGTTTCTCCTCAGGACAACAGATGTGAAGGCCATCTCCTGGTTACGCGTCATCCTGATTGCCTTCTGCTTCAGTGATAATCTGATAAAGCTCTTCATCACTTTGGGCTGAGCGCAGTCGACGGCAGATGGTTTTATCGGCCAGACGTTTAGCGACCAGCGAAAGCGTGTGTAGATGGGTTTTGGTCTGGTCGGCAGGAACCAGCAGCGCGAAGAGGAGATCGACGGGCTGATTATCAATGGCATCAAAGGCAATTGGCGTTTCCAGTTGCACAAACACACCGACGGCACGCAGGGTGTCCTCTTCCAGTTTGCCGTGCGGGATCGCGATGCCGTTGCCGATACCGGTACTGCCCATCTTTTCACGGGTCAGGATCGCTTCGAACACCACCTGCGGCGGCAGGCCCAGCTGTTTTGCAGCCAGTTCACTGATGATCTCCAGCGCACGTTTTTTGCTCTGGCAGTGAACGGCACTGCGGGTACATTCCTGGTTAAGGACATTGCTCAGTTGAAGAGCGGAATCGTTGTTCATCATAATTTCACCTAAGCGCTAACTGTACAAATGGCCTGTTGTTTTTCACAACAGGCCGTCCTGCACCCGTTAACTGCCCGGACAATTAGTGTTGTTTCAGTTTATCTTTATGTTTATTGAGCTGTCGCGCAAGCTTATCAATCAAGCCGTCGATAGCAGCGTACATGTCTTGCCCTTCCGCACTGGCATGGAGTTCACCCCCGTTTACATGCAGGGTCGCATCCGAGATATGAGTCACTTTCTCCACTTTCAACACAACGTAGACCTGGTTGATCCTTTCGAAATACTGCTCGAGTTTCGCGAACTTAGCGTTCACAAAATCACGTAAGGCCTCAGTAATCTCGACATTGTGTCCTGTGATATTGAGCTGCATAGTGTCTTCCTTATCGGTTGTGTCAGACCAGTTGTTTACGCTGGTTTGACGGCGGAATGGATAAAGACTCTCGATACTTCGCAACAGTACGACGTGCCACCATAATACCCTGATCGGACAGCATGGTGGTTAACTTACTGTCACTCAGTGGCTTCGCGGGGTTCTCCGCGGCGATCAACTTCTTCACCAGTGCGCGAATCGCCGTTGACGACGCTTCGCCGCCGCCCTCGGTACTCACGTGGCTGGAGAAGAAATACTTAAGCTCAAAAATACCGCGCGGACTGTGCAGATACTTCTGCGTGGTGACGCGGGAAATGGTTGATTCATGCATCTCGACGGCCTGAGCGATATCCGCCAGTACCATCGGTTTCATATATTCTTCGCCCTGCTCAAAGAATGCCTGCTGCTGTTCGACGATACAGCGGCTCACGCGAAGCAGGGTATCATTTCGGCTCTCCAGACTCTTGATCAACCATCGCGCTTCCTGAAGGTTGCTACGAATATATTGATTATCGGCGTCGTTGCGCGCGCTGGTGCACATGGAGGCGTACTGCTGGTTGATTTGCAGGCGAGGGATGCTGTCAGAGTTCAGTTCAACGACCCAGCGGTCGTTATGTTTTCTGACCAGCACGTCCGGGATCACGTACTCGGGTTCACTGGTCTGGATCGACTGACCAGGCCGCGGATCGAGCGACTGAATCAGATTCACCGCCTCTTTCAGCACCTCTTCTTTGAGGCGCGTAACGCGCATCAGGCTACGAAAGTCGTGGTTAGCGAGAAGATCCAGATGATCGCTGATGATTAAGCGTGCTTCGTCGAGCCATGGCGTCTCTTTGCTGAACTGAGAAAGCTGGATCAGCAGGCAGTCGCGCAGATCTTTCGCTGCCACGCCTACGGGATCGAAACGCTGAATACGTTTCAGAACGGCTTCAATCTCTTCCAGCTCAATCTCTTCATCGCCCATGCTCTCCAGAATGTCGTCCAGCGTGACGGTCAGATAGCCGGTGTCATCAACGGCGTCGACAATGGAGGTGGCAATGGCACGATCGGTATCGGAGAACGGGGTCAGCTCCACCTGCCACATCAGGTAATCCTGCAGCGACTGGGTGGTTTCGCCCTGATAAACCGGCAGCTCATCGTCCTGGTAGTCTGCACGCGTACCGGAAGGGGTGCCGGCGGTATAAATTTCATCCCAGCTGGCATCCAGAGGAAGCTCGTCCGGCATCTCTTTTTGTTCGAGTGCATCTGCGGTATCGAGCGATTCTGTATCCTGGGACTGCTGTGTATCTACCTCATCATGAAGATCGGCTTGCTCCAGCAGGGGATTGCTGTCCAGCGCTTGCTGGAGCTCCTGCTGGAGTTCTAAGGTGGACAGTTGCAACAGACGAATTGCCTGCTGTAACTGCGGCGTCATCGCCAGTTGTTGGCTGAGCCTTAATTGCAAACCTTGCTTCATGTTCAGAGCATTTTTCTCCGGTTCGGCGTTACGTTACCTCTACCCTATCAGAGTCTGAAGTCTTCCCCAAGATAGACGCGCTTAACATGATCGTTTTCGAGGATCTGCTGCGGCGTACCGTGGGCGATCAGATTGCCCTGGCTCACAATGTACGCGCGCTCACAGACGGCAAGCGTTTCACGCACGTTGTGGTCGGTGATCAGCACGCCAAGCCCGCTGTCACGCAGATGCTCAATGATACGTTTAATGTCGATGACGGAGATTGGGTCAACACCGGCAAACGGTTCATCCAGAAGGATAAATTTAGGGTTTGCAGCCAGCGCGCGCGCAATCTCAACACGACGGCGTTCACCGCCGGACAATGCCTGACCCAGGCTGTCGCGCAGGTGCTCGATGTGAAACTCTTCCATCAGCTCGTTGGCGCGATCCTGACGCTGTTCGCTGGTCAGGTCGTCACGAATTTGCAGAACCGCCATCAGGTTATCAAAGACGCTCAGGCGGCGGAAAATAGAGGCTTCCTGCGGCAGATAGCCGATGCCACGACGCGCGCGCGCGTGCAGTGGCAGCAGGCTGATGTCTTCATCATCGATGATGATGTTGCCGGCATCACGCGGGACAATGCCAACCACCATGTAGAAGGTGGTGGTTTTACCCGCACCGTTAGGGCCAAGCAGGCCCACAATTTCGCCGGAGTTGACGGTCAGACTGACATCTTCTACGACACGGCGGCCCTTATAGGCCTTCGCGAGATTTTTTGCAGTTAATGTTGCCATAACGAATTAGTTACTCTTCTTCTGTGCCGGGGCCTGACCCTTGCCTTTATCCTGCAGCTGAGACGGAACCAGCACGGTGGTTACGCGTTTGCCTTTCTCGCTGGAGGCCTGCATTTTTTGCTCTTTCACCAGATAGGTGATCTTGTCGCCGGTAATGTTGCTGTCCAGCTGTTCCAGATACGCGTTTCCGGTCAGGATAACCAGGTCTTTCGCCAGCTCATAGTGCATATGCGAGGCGCGGCCTTTCACCGGCTTGCCGTTGTCCTGCATCTGGTAGAAGGTGGCCGGGTTGCCGTAACCATCAATGATCTCTTTGCCCTGCTCGCCACCCGGACGGGTAACGACCACTTTATCAGCGTTAATTTTGATGGTGCCCTGCGTCATCACGACGTTACCCGTGAAGGTGACGACGTTACCCTGCATATCGAGGGACTGAGTGTCAGACTCGATGTGGATCGGCTGGTCGGTATCGCCCGTTACAGCAAGCGCGGGGAGACTGGCCGCCAGCATCGCGCTGGCGATAATTACTTTAAGGCTGAGTTTGTTTGTTTTGAATTTCATAGGAGGTTCTAACCTTTTCAATCAGCTCGGCGTTCTTGCTGCGTAAGTTCCCGCGCATTCTTAAACCGCTGGAATTAAATGTTGTGCCATACAGTGTGACCAGATCCTGCGAGGTCACGTCCTGGGTTACCAGGTTGATCTGGGCATTATCGGTCGTAATTTTCCGCAGTTGCGAGTCAGCGGTCAGGGCGTTGACTTCAACGTGGCCATACAGATAAAGCATACGGTCATTTGTCAGTTTGGCCCGATCTGACTTAATTGACCACGTCGGCACTTTGTCTTTATCGAATGTGGTCATGACGGGTTGGGTAAACCACGAAACGCCCTCATCGGAAAAATATTCCACATGCTGGGCAACCAGGCGATAGTTCAGCGCACCTTCCGGGCTATAGACCACGGTGTCGCTGTGATCGCTTTTGTAGGTTGGATCGTTATTGTTGATCACTTCCTTTTGCGTATCGTCGCGATCGGCCAGGTTCACGCCAATCAATACCAGTGCGACAAGCGAAAGCAGAATGATAACCCAACGTCTGGTTTTACTCATATTGATTGCCCTTTGGCCTCATCAAGCTTGCCCTGCGCCAGCAGAAGCAGGTCGCAGACTTCACGTACGGCACCGCGGCCACCGTTGATGTGGGTAACGTAGTCAGCGCGTGGGAGCAGCAGCGGGTGAGCGTCAGCAACCGCAATGCTGAGACCGACTTCAGCCATCACTGGCCAGTCAATCAAATCGTCCCCGACATAGGCCACGTTTTCCGGCGCGATCGCCAGTTTACCCAGTAAATCGTTGAACGCTGCCATTTTATCGGATTGCCCCTGATACAGATGGGTAATCCCTAAGGTTTCACAGCGGTCTTCTACCAGTTTAGCTTTCCGCCCGGTGATGATAGCCACCTCGATACCCGAGGTGAGCGCGCAGCGAATTCCGTAGCCATCGCGGACGTTAAACGCTTTCAGCTCTTCGCCATGATTGCCCATGTAAATCAGGCCATCGGAGAGTACGCCATCGACATCAAGGATGAGCAGACGAATATTTTCCGCCTTTGCCATCATCTGGGTACTAACCGGTCCATAACAGGTTGCAAGGGATGCACCCGCATTACTCATTGTCTTATCCTTCATTACACTACGCCTGCGCGCAGCAGATCATGCATATGTACCACACCCAGCAACTGGTCGCCATCGGCAACCATAACGGAGGTGATATGGCGGGACTGCATCAGGTTCAGCACATCCACGGCCAGCGTACCCGGACGCACGCGAATCCCGCCGGGCGTCATCACATCGGCAATGCCAAGTGTACGGACATCTACACCCATGTCGAACACGCGACGCAGGTCGCCATCGGTGAAGATCCCCTGAATTTTCATCAGGTCGTCACACACGACCGTCATGCCCAGATTCTTGCGGGTGATTTCCAGCAGCGCATCACGCAGGGAGGCCTCTTTACTGACGTGAGGGATCTCATCCCCGGTGTGCATAATGTCGTTTACCCGAAGCAGCAGCTTGCGCCCCAGCGCGCCACCCGGGTGGGAAAGCGCGAAGTCCTCCGGCGTAAAACCACGCGCTTCCAGCAACGCAACGGCAAGTGCATCGCCCATGACCAGGGCCGCGGTGGTACTGGACGTTGGCGCCAGACCGAGAGGACAGGCTTCTTTGGGTACTTTTACGCACAGGTGAATATCGGCTGCACGCGCCATGCTGCTTTCCGGGCGGCTGGTCATGCAAATCAGCGGCACCTGCAGACGCTTCAGTACCGGGATTAGCGCCAGGATTTCATTGGATTCACCGGAGTTGGACAGCGCGATGACAACATCCTGCGGCGTGACCATCCCCAGGTCGCCGTGTGCGGCTTCTCCCGGGTGGACAAAGAAGGAGGAGGTTCCGGTGCTGGCAAAGGTTGCCGCCATTTTGCGGCCAATATGACCGGATTTGCCCATCCCCATCACCACGACTTTACCGGCACAGTAAAACATCTTCTCACAGGCCAGACTAAAATCCTGATTAATGTACTGATCTAACTGCGCCAGACCTTCACGTTCAATCTCCAGAACGTCTTTGCCTGCTTTCTGAAAGTCAAAACCCGGCTGCAATTCTATTTGCGACATAATGCGTTTCCGTTTACCCAGAGAGAAGAGGCGAGAGCCAGTACAGCATCGCCATCCATACGATAAATCCACCTGTCAGCAGCGCACCTGCGCCTTTGCCGATCTGTCGTTGCCGCCGCCAGCAGAGCAGGGCGAATATCACGCTGACCAACAACATCACTCCGTAATCGCGAGAGAATGCCAGAGGGTTGAAGGGCCCTGGCGTAATCAGGGCCGGCAGACCCATCACAATCGCGATATTAAATATGTTGGAACCGATGATATTACCAATGGCAATGTCATCTTCCCCTTTACGTGCCCCCGCAATGGCGGTGGCCAGCTCCGGCAGGCTGGTGCCGATAGCAATCACCGTCAGGCCAATCGTCAGTTCACTCATGGCGAAAAAGTTCGCCAACACCGTCGCGTTATCCACGACCATGCGCGTTGCCATCGGCATAATAATCAGCGCGACGCCAAGCCAGAGCAGGGCGACCGGTAGCGTACCTTCGCGCGGGAGTTCGGCGACCTGCTCACGCGTGAGGCTGTCATGACCCAGTTTCTCAGCCTGGCGGGCGATTTTAACACTATACAGCAGCCAAATGACGGCCAGCGCCAGCAGGAAAATGCCGTCGCTGTAGCTCAGTACGCCATCATAAAATACGCAGCCTGCCAGCAGACTTACGATTAACATTAGCGGCAATTCCCGGCGCAGAACATCAGAATGCACGCGAAATGGATGGAGCAGCGCCGCCAGGCCCAGGATCAGTAAGATGTTGACGATGTTAGAGCCAATCGCGGTGCCAATTGCAAGGTCTAACTGACCGTGCAACGATGCCGAGACAGAGACGATGATTTCAGGAAGCGACGTGCCAACACTGACAACGGTCATCCCGATGACAACCGGCGGTACGCCCGTCAGGCGACACAGGATTGATGCAGCAAACACTAAACGGTCAGCACTGTAGACCACCAAAAGTAAACCAATTATTAACAGTGCTGTTGCTAAAAGCATCAAAAGTCCTTTCTTCAGGTATACTTGTCGGTCCATCGCGCGGGAATGGCTGGACTGCATACGGTCTGAGGCGTAACGAATTCCTAATTTTGACTTTATGCGCCGGAAAAGTAAAACAAATGCCAGCTTTCGCTAACCTCAATGGCTAATATTCTGTAAAAATGCTGAGTTTAGGGCTGATTCAGGCTGCACGCTTAAACGTGAGCAGGGTAAGAAAGGAACCATAAATGAGCCAAACGATGGCGAATTTAGTCGATGTCCGCGGTGTGAGTTTCTCGCGTAGTAATCGATTGATATTCGATGATATTTCGTTGACCGTACCGCGTGGCAAAATTACCGCCATCATGGGGCCGTCCGGGATCGGTAAAACGACCCTTCTGCGCCTTATTGGTGGGCAGATACCACCTGATAGCGGTGAAATCCTCTTCGATGGCGAAAACATCCCGGAGATGTCGCGCTCGCGCCTGTATACTGTCCGCAAACGTATGAGTATGCTCTTTCAGTCGGGGGCGCTGTTCACCGACATGAACGTCTTTGATAACGTGGCTTATCCGCTGCGCGAACATACCAGCCTGCCGCCTGAACTGCTGAAAAGCACGGTGATGATGAAGCTTGAAGCTGTCGGTCTGCGGGGGGCTGCCAAACTGATGCCTTCAGAACTGTCTGGCGGGATGGCGCGACGTGCCGCACTGGCGCGAGCCATTGCATTAGAACCCGATTTAATCATGTTCGACGAACCGTTTGTCGGACAGGATCCCATCACGATGGGCGTGCTGGTGAAGCTTATCTCTGAACTGAACAGCGCGCTCGGCGTAACCTGTATTGTGGTGTCTCACGATGTACCGGAAGTGTTGAGCATTGCCGATTACGCCTATATCGTGGCGGACAAAAAGATCGTCGCACACGGCAGCGCCCAGGCGCTTCAGGAAAATTGCGATCCGCGCGTGCGGCAATTCCTCGATGGTATTGCTGACGGACCCGTACCGTTCCGCTACCCGGCGGGCGATTATCGTGACGATTTACTGGGATTAGGGAGTTAAGCCACTCATGCTGTTAAATGCGTTGGCCGCCCTTGGACACCGTGGCATAAAAACCATCAGGACGTTCGGGCGTGCCGGATTAATGTTATTCAACGCGCTGGTTGGCAAGCCGGAGTTTCGCAAGCACGCGCCTCTGCTGGTGCGGCAGCTTTATAATGTCGGTGTGCTGTCGATGCTCATCATCATTGTCTCCGGCCTGTTTATCGGTATGGTGCTGGGGCTGCAGGGCTACCTCGTTCTGACCACCTACAGTGCGGAAACCAGCCTCGGGATGCTGGTGGCGCTCTCACTGCTGCGTGAACTGGGGCCGGTTGTGGCGGCGCTGCTGTTCGCCGGTCGTGCAGGATCAGCACTCACGGCAGAAATTGGCCTGATGCGCGCCACCGAGCAACTCTCCAGCATGGAGATGATGGCGGTCGACCCGCTGCGTCGGGTCATCTCTCCGCGTTTCTGGGCGGGGGTGATCTCGTTACCGCTACTGACTATTCTGTTTGTCGCCGTGGGGATCTGGGGTGGTTCGCTGGTGGGGGTCCACTGGAAAGGCATTGATGCCGGTTTCTTCTGGTCCGCCATGCAGGATGCCATCGATCTGCGAATGGATCTGGTTAACTGCCTGATTAAAAGCGTGGTATTTGCCATTACGGTCACCTGGATCGCCTTGTTCAATGGTTATGATGCCATTCCGACGTCGGCGGGCATTAGCCGTGCAACTACACGTACTGTCGTACATTCGTCGCTGGCCGTACTGGGTCTGGATTTTGTGCTCACCGCACTGATGTTTGGGAATTGAGTTCATGCAAACGAGAAAAAATGAAATTTGGGTCGGCGTGTTTCTGCTGCTGGCGCTGCTGGCCGCACTGTTTATCTGTCTGCGAGCGGCGGATATCACCTCAGTGCGCACCGAGCCGACGTACCGTGTCTATGCCACCTTCGATAATATCGGCGGCCTGAAAGCGCGCTCACCGGTGCGTATTGGTGGCGTTGTTATTGGGCGTGTATCAGACATAACGCTTGATGAGAAAACGTATCTGCCGCGCGTTGCGATGGATATCGAAGAGCGTTACAACCACATTCCGGACACCAGCTCCCTGTCAATCCGTACTTCCGGCCTGCTGGGAGAGCAATACCTGGCACTCAACGTTGGCTTTGAAGACCCTGAGCTTGGAACGACTATCCTTAAAGACGGTAGCGTTATCCAGGATACGAAGTCCGCGATGGTGCTGGAAGATATGATTGGTCAGTTCCTTTACAACAGTAAAGGGGATGATAAAAAGTCTGACGATGCCCCTGCGCAGAGTGAAGACCATACCAACGCTGCGCCGACCCCAGGTGCGACGAATTAATTCAGGAGAAGTCATTCATGTTTAAACGACTGTTAATGGTTGCCATGCTGGTCATTGCTCCCCTGACTGCGGCTCATGCTGCGGATCAAAGCAACCCGTACAAACTGATGGACGAAGCTGCGAAGAAAACCTTCGACCGTCTCAAAAACGAACAGCCAAAAATTCGCGCGAATCCTGATTATCTGCGTGACGTGGTAGACCAGGAACTGCTGCCCTATGTGCAGATCAAATATGCTGGTGCGCTGGTGCTGGGACGTTATTACAAAGATGCGACGCCTGCGCAGCGTGAAGCCTACTTTGCTGCGTTCCGTGAATACCTGAAACAGGCGTATGGTCAGGCGCTGGCGATGTACCACGGCCAGACCTATCAGATTGCTCCCGAGCAGCCGCTGGGTGATGCCACCATTGTGCCTATCCGCGTGACGATCAACGATCCTAACGGCCGTCCACCGGTGCGCCTGGATTTCCAGTGGCGTAAAAACAGCCAGACCGGGCACTGGCAGGCCTATGACATGATTGCCGAAGGGGTAAGCATGATCACCACCAAACAGAACGAGTGGAGTGACCTGCTGCGCACCAAAGGTATTGATGGCCTGACCGCGCAACTGCAGTCTATTGCGCGTCAGAAAATTACTCTGGACGAGAAAAAGTAATGTCGCAGCAACTCAGCTGGTCGCGTGAAGGTGAGACGTTAAAGCTGTCCGGTGAACTTGATCAGGACCTGCTGAACCCACTGTGGGATAAACGCCACGACGCGATGCAGGGCGTGACGCTCATCGACTTAACCGACGTCACGCGGGTGGATACGGCAGGTGTTGCGCTGCTCGCCCATCTGGTCGCTGTGGGGAAAAAGCAGGGGACAAGCGTCAGGCTTCATGGCGCGAGCGATAATGTCGTTACCCTTGCCCAACTCTACAATTTGCCTCCGGACGTCCTGCCTCGTTAATATTTTCAGTGCGTTACTTCCGAAAGCCCTGACAGTTTCATCGTCGGGGCTTTTTGCTTGTTTAAGACGACGCCACTTTGCTCTAAGATGTTGGGCTTGTTTTCACTATCAGATGATTAAGAACCCATGGAAAATCATGAAATCCAGACAGTGCTGATGAATGCACTCTCCCTTCAGGAAGCCCACGTCACTGGCGATGGCAGTCACTTCCAGGTTATTGCTGTGGGTGAGATGTTCGACGGTATGAGCCGTGTGAAGAAACAGCAGGCTGTGTACGCGCCGCTGATGGAATATATTGCGGATAACCGCATCCACGCCCTGTCGATTAAAGCGTTCACCCCGCAAGAGTGGGCACGCGATCGCAAACTAAACGGTTTTTGAGCTGAGGGCGACAGGCCCGCAGCACGGTTGAATTTATAAGAGAGCACACAATGGATAAATTTCGTGTACAGGGGCCAACGCGTCTCCAGGGCGAAGTCACAATTTCTGGCGCGAAAAACGCCGCGCTGCCAATCCTCTTTGCTGCGCTGCTCGCGGAAGAGCCGGTAGAAATTCAGAACGTACCGAAGCTGAAAGATATCGACACCACCATGAAGCTGCTCACCCAGCTGGGCACGAAAGTTGAGCGTAACGGTTCCGTCTGGATCGATGCCAGCAACGTGAACAACTTCTCTGCGCCTTACGATCTGGTGAAAACCATGCGTGCATCCATCTGGGCGCTTGGCCCGCTGGTGGCTCGTTTTGGTCAGGGTCAGGTTTCACTGCCGGGCGGTTGCGCCATCGGTGCGCGTCCGGTTGATCTGCATATCTATGGTCTGGAGAAACTGGGCGCTGAGATCAAGCTGGAAGAAGGTTACGTTAAAGCCTCCGTCAACGGTCGTCTGAAAGGCGCGCACATTGTCATGGACAAAGTGAGCGTGGGCGCAACCGTCACCATCATGTCTGCGGCAACGCTGGCAGAAGGCACGACCATCATCGAAAACGCCGCGCGTGAACCAGAGATTGTGGATACTGCCAACTTCCTCGTGGCGCTGGGGGCGAAGATCTCCGGCCAGGGTACTGACCGTATCACCATCGAAGGCGTTGAGCGTCTGGGCGGCGGTGTGTATCGCGTTCTGCCCGACCGTATCGAAACCGGCACCTTCCTGGTGGCCGCAGCGATCTCTGGCGGTAAGATTGTTTGTCGCAACGCGCAGCCTGATACCCTGGATGCGGTGCTGGCGAAACTGCGTGATGCAGGCGCGGATATCGAAATCGGCGAAGACTGGATCAGCCTCGATATGCACGGTCAGCGTCCAAAAGCGGTCAATGTACGTACGGCGCCGCATCCGGCGTTCCCAACGGACATGCAGGCGCAGTTCACCCTGTTGAACCTGGTTGCCGAAGGGACAGGCTTCATCACAGAGACCATTTTCGAGAACCGCTTTATGCACGTACCGGAACTGATCCGTATGGGTGCGCATGCTGAGATCGAGAGCAATACCGTGATTTGCCACGGCGTGGAGAAACTGTCAGGTGCTCAGGTGATGGCAACCGATCTGCGTGCGTCTGCAAGCCTGGTGCTGGCGGGGTGTATTGCGGAAGGTACTACGGTGGTGGATCGTATTTACCACATCGATCGTGGTTATGAGCGTATCGAAGACAAACTGCGCGCGCTGGGTGCCAATATCGAGCGTGTGAAGGGCGAGTAATCGTTCCGGCAGCCCCCTGCCAGAGATGACCGGGGGGTTGCTGTTCCTGCTAAAAAGCGCGTTATTCCTGTGGTTCTTTCTTTAACTTTCTCTGGCGCATCATGCGCGTTCTGTCGATGAATTCATGGGTAATGGGATCGTGGTAGCGCGAGGGCCAGATCACCCACGGGTGCGTTTCCAGCGCCGTCGCGATAATTAATTCTCCCTTTGGCCAGGGGCGGGTCAGGGCGTTGGCCAGGGTGGAAGAACTCAGACCATGGCGGCGGGACTCTGCTGCCAGTGACGTCCCTCTTTTGCGCAGTGCCGCAATGATATCTGCCGTATGCCAGTCGATAAATTTCGTATCCATAACGCTGTCCTTAAGTGCGGATTCACCTACGCCGTTTCTTCTGAAACGACTGGCTTACTATACCCATTTCAAACTCTTGTTCTAAAAAGTTCGCGTTACTTGAAGGGATATTCAGAATAAGACATGCCTTTATTCATGCGGTCTCTAAACCGATGAATTTACATGAATACGGAATTTACTGGGGTGTTTTAGAACCTCCCCGAGATGGAAACGGGGAGGCGTGAAAGGATTAACGATCGCGTTGAACAGCGATGTGGGCAAGGCCAATAAGGGCATCACGCCACGGGCTGTCTGGAATAACCTGAAGGGCAGCGATGGCTTTATCAGCCTCTTCTTCGGCACGCTGACGCGTCCATTCCAGTGAACCGCAGATCGCCATAGTTTCCAGTACCGGTTCCAGAAGATGGCGACCATTTCCCTGTTCGATCGCCTCACGGATCATTTTCGCCTGATCTGCAGTTCCGTTGCGCATCGCATGGAGCAGCGGCAGGGTCGGTTTGCCTTCGTTCAGGTCATCGCCCACGTTTTTGCCGAGCGTTTCGCCGTCCGCACTGTAGTCCAGCAAATCATCAATTAGCTGGAAGGCTGTCCCCAGATAGCGACCATAGTCCTGGAGCCCTTTTTCCTGAGCCTCAGAACAGCCAGCCAGAATGCCGGAGCACTGCGCGGCCGCTTCAAACAGGCGTGCTGTTTTGCTGTAGATGACGCGCATGTAGTTTTCTTCAGTGATATCCGGATCGTTGACGTTCATCAGCTGCAGCACTTCGCCTTCAGCGATGACGTTTACGGCTTCTGACATCACTTCCAGCACTTTCAGCGAGCCCAGGCTGGTCATCATCTGGAAGGCGCGGGTATAGATAAAATCCCCGACCAGAACGCTGGCGGCATTACCGAAGGCGGCATTGGCCGTGGCCTTACCGCGACGCATATCGGATTCATCCACAACATCGTCATGCAGAAGCGTCGCTGTGTGAATAAATTCGATCAGTGCGGCGATCGTGACGTGGGCATTTCCCTGATAGCCAACGGCTCTGGCAGCCAGAATGGCAATCATCGGGCGAATGCGTTTACCGCCGCCGCTGACAATGTAATAGCCCAACTGATTGATCAACTGAACGTCAGAGTTGAGTTGCTCCAGGATTGCTGCATTCACACCCGCCATATCTTGCGCGGTTAACTCATTGATTTTTTCTAAATTCATCGCAAAAGCCGGGCTTTTCATCCTGTTGATCCCATCTTCAATGGGGTAACGAAGGGTTTCGGTTTATCAATAGTAGTGCTGATTGTACTGAAAAAACGGCTCAGATAAACGTTACCGTACGTGTTGTGTTTTTTTTCTTCATGTATTGATGGTAGCACTTGTCAAAGGCTCGCGTTTTGCGTAATATTCGCGCCCTATTGTGAATATTTATAGCGCACTCTGAATCATACGAGGATGTGCGCGGAAGCGGAGTTTATATGTACGCGGTTTTCCAAAGTGGTGGTAAACAACACCGAGTAAGCGAAGGTCAGACCGTTCGCCTGGAAAAGCTGGACATCGCAACTGGCGAATCTGTTGAGTTCGCAGAAGTTCTGATGATCGCAAACGGTGAAGAAGTCAAAATCGGCGTTCCTTTCGTTGATGGCGGCGTTATCAAAGCTGAAGTTGTTGCTCACGGTCGTGGCGAGAAAGTTAAAATCGTTAAGTTTCGTCGTCGTAAACACTACCGTAAGCAGCAGGGCCACCGTCAGTGGTTCACTGATGTGAAAATTACTGGCATCAGCGCCTAAGACCTGAGGAGAGATTTAAATGGCACATAAAAAGGCTGGCGGCTCCACACGTAACGGTCGCGATTCAGAAGCTAAACGCCTGGGCGTTAAGCGTTTCGGTGGCGAATCCGTTCTGGCGGGTAGCATCATTGTTCGTCAACGTGGTACCAAATTCCACGCTGGCAACAACGTAGGTTGCGGTCGTGACCACACTCTGTTTGCTAAAGCAGACGGTAAAGTGAAATTTGAAGTTAAAGGCCCGAACAACCGTAAATACATCAGCATCGTTGCTGAGTAAGGTTTTCTCGGTCCGGTAACGGATTAAAGCCCCGCAACGTGTTGCGGGGCTTTTTACATTGGAAACCCGGAAAATTTTCTGTAGGGAAAACGGGCATGAAGCAGCAGGCCGGCATTGGTATTCTTTTGGCGCTCACGACCGCAATGTGCTGGGGTGCGCTGCCAATTGCAATGAAGCAAGTACTGGAAGTGATGGAGCCGCCTACGGTGGTCTTTTATCGCTTTCTGATGGCAAGCATCGGCCTCGGCGCCATTCTGGCTATCAAAGGTAAGCTTCCGCCTTTGCGACTTTTCCGCAAACCGCGCTGGCTGGTGCTGCTGGCTATCGCGACGGGCGGTCTGTTTGGTAACTTCATCCTGTTCAGCTCTTCTCTGCAGTATCTTAGCCCTACAGCGTCACAGGTGATTGGTCAGCTTTCACCTGTGGGCATGATGGTCGCCAGCGTGTTTATCCTCAAGGAGAAGATGCGTGGGACGCAGATTATCGGGGCGAGCATGTTGCTGTGTGGTCTGGTGATGTTCTTTAACACCAGCCTGATCGAAATTTTTACCCGCCTGACGGATTACACCTGGGGTGTGATTTTTGGTGTGGGAGCAGCTACGGTCTGGGTAAGCTATGGCGTCGCGCAAAAGGTGTTATTGCGGCGCCTGGCCTCACAGCAGATCCTTTTTTTGCTGTACACTTTATGTACAGTTGCATTATTGCCGTTAGCAAAGCCGGGGGTCATTACCCAGCTGAGCGACTGGCAGCTGGCGTGCCTCATTTTTTGTGGGCTTAACACGCTGGTTGGTTATGGCGCGCTTGCTGAAGCAATGGCGCGCTGGCAGGCAGCACAGGTTAGCGCATTGATCACGCTGACTCCGCTGTTTACCCTGTTATTTTCAGATTTGTTATCAATGGCCTGGCCCGATGTCTTCGTCAGACCGATGCTCAACCTGTTGGGCTATCTCGGTGCGTTTGTCGTGGTTGCGGGCGCGATGTATTCCGCCATTGGTCATCGTCTTTGGGGACGTTGGCGCAAAAATGAAGCGGTCCCCGCTCAGGCGAATGAGTTACGGAGAGTAAAATGAAGTTTGTTGATGAAGCAACGATCCTGGTTGTGGCTGGTGATGGCGGCAACGGTTGCGTGAGCTTCCGCCGTGAAAAATATATTCCTCGAGGTGGCCCGGATGGCGGCGACGGCGGGGATGGTGGTGATGTGTGGCTGGAGGCGGATGAGAACCTCAACACGCTGATCGACTACCGTTTCGAAAAATCCTTCCGCGCTGAACGTGGTCAGAACGGTCAGAGCCGCGACTGTACCGGTAAACGCGGTAAAGACGTGACCATTAAAGTGCCGGTTGGTACGCGCGTGATTGACCAGGGCACCGGTGAAACCATGGGTGACATGACCAAACACGGTCAGCGCCTGATGGTTGCAAAAGGCGGCTGGCACGGTCTGGGCAATAGCCGCTTCAAATCGTCCGTTAACCGTACTCCGCGTCAGAAAACGATGGGAACGCCGGGCGATAAGCGCGATCTGCAGCTGGAGCTGATGCTACTGGCAGACGTGGGCATGCTGGGTATGCCAAATGCCGGTAAATCGACCTTTATTCGCGCGGTTTCTGCGGCGAAACCAAAAGTGGCGGACTATCCGTTTACCACGCTGGTACCGAGCCTGGGTGTTGTCCGTATGGATAACGAGAAGAGCTTCGTTGTTGCTGACATCCCGGGTCTGATCGAAGGTGCAGCGGAAGGTGCCGGTCTCGGCATTCGCTTCCTGAAACACCTTGAGCGTTGCCGCGTACTGCTGCACCTCATTGATATCGATCCTATTGATGGTTCCGATCCGGTTGAAAATGCCCGGATCATCATCGGTGAGCTGGAAAAATACAGCGAAAAACTGGCGTCTAAACCGCGCTGGCTGGTCTTCAACAAGATCGACCTGATGGATAAAGCTGAAGCGGAAGCGAAAGCTAAAGCGATTGCTGAAGCGATGGGCTGGGAAGATAAATACTACCTGATCTCCGCGGCAAGCCAGGTTGGCGTGAAAGACCTCTGCTGGGATGTGATGACCTTTATCATCGAAAACCCGGTCGTTCAGGCTGAAGAAGCGAAACAGCCAGAAAAAGTCGAATTCATGTGGGATGACTACCACCGTCAGCAGCTCGAAGAGCTGGAAGCGGAAGAGGAAGACGACTGGGACGATGACTGGGATGAAGACGACGAAGAAGGTGTCGAGTTCATCTACAAGCACTGATATCTGTCTAAAGCCCCCATTCCGGGGGCTTTTTTTATTCCAGCGTTGAGGGGAGCCAGCAGCTTGCTATCAGGCCGCCTTCAGCACCGTTCTCCAGCGCCAGCTTACCGCGGTGGAGTTGCAGGATACGCTGTACGATACTCAGGCCCAGGCCGCTACCGCCGTAGCGCTGATCAAGCCGACGGAACGGCTCGGTGATCGACTGTCGATGTGCTTCATCGATGCCGGGCCCCTGATCGCTCACGCTGACCAGCGTACCTCCCGCAACCTCGGTTAGTGCCACGGTGATTGTTGTGCCTGGTGGACTGTAACGTCCGGCATTTTCCAGCAGGTTACGCAGCATCAGTCGCAAAAGCACCGCGTCACCCTGCACCGTAAGGGTACTTTTGGCCGGCCATATCACCGTATGTTCTTTGGCTTCATGCTCAAGACCAAGGGGCGTTATGATCGTGTCCGTCCAGTTAATGGTCTCATAGTGACCGCTCGCCATCGCCTGTCCGGCACGGGCCAGCATCAGCAGTTGTTCAACGGTATGCATGAGCTGATCGATACGGCTGATTAACGTTGTTGCCTGCGGAGAGCCTGACTGCGCCATTAACTCCAGATGAAGCCGGATCCCGGCCAGTGGCGTTCGCAGTTCGTGGGCGGCGTCTGCGGTGAAGAGACGCTCCTGCTGAATGGTACTGTCCAGCCTGGCGAGTAGCTGGTTGAGAGAGGTGGTAACGGCGCCTATTTCTTCCATGTCGGAATACATAGGCAGCGGCGTTAAGTTATCCGCCGAACGATTAGCGAGGCTGTCGCGGAGTTTATTCAGAGGCCGGGTTATCCAGGTGACCGCCCAGAATGAAAACAGCAGTGTGAAACTGACCATCACCAGGGAAGGGACCAGAAGAGATGCAATCGCCTCGCGGATCTCTTTTTCGACATGGTTATTGCGGGCTTTTGCAGACAGCGTTTCATTCACCAGAAAGCCAATCTGCTCACGGCTTTCATGCCACAACCAAATCACGCTTATCAGCTGGAAAAATAACAGAATGACCGCCAGCAACACCATTAATCGCCGACGCATGCTGTTCATTTCTGGCTCTCCAGACGATAGCCAACGCCGCGGACGGTTTTTATCCTGTCTTTGCCAAGCTTGCGACGCAGGTTATGGATGTGGACTTCCAGGGTGTTAGAGCCGGGATCGTCCTGCCAGGAGTAAATGTCCTGTTGCAGCGTTTCACGGTGCACCGTTTGCCCGCTGCGCATAATCAGGCGGGTCAGGAGGGCGAACTCTTTTGGGGTCACTTCAACGGGCTGGGACTGACGCAGTACCTGCTGGGTTTGCAGATTGAGCGTGATGTCGCCGTCCGTCAGCAGATTATCGCTGTGCCCCTGATAGCGCCGGATAAGCGCCCGCACGCGGGCCTGAAGTTCTGCGAGCGCAAAGGGCTTCACCAGATAGTCATCTGCGCCAGCATCGAGGCCGGTAATACGATCTTCAATCGCATCGCGTGCTGTCAGGATCAACACCGGGTTAGCGATGCCGCGCCGACGCCATTGGGTGAGCAGCGTCGCGCCGTCTTTGTCCGGCAAACCCAAATCGAGGATCACCAGACTGTACTCGCCGCTCTGGATCAGGGAATCCGCCTCTGCCGCGGTACCGGCACAATCCAGAGCATACCCTTCGTTGGCAAGCCCCAGCGCGAGTCCTTCCTGCAATAACAGATCATCTTCAACTATGAGTAGTTTCATCGCTAGTTATTCTGATAAATGTCTTTATAAAGCCTGCTTTCGAAGCGAACCAGCGGAATACGACGGTTGCGCTGATCGGTCGGTTCGACGGCATAGCCGGAAAGATACTGTACGAAGGCCATGCGTTGTCCGCTGGCTGTCGTGATGAACCCTGCAAGATTGTAAACGCCCTGCAGTGAACCTGTTTTAGCGGATACTTTGCCATCTACGCCGGCCGCGTGAAGCCCGGCGCGATACTGCAGAGAACCGTCATGCCCGGCAAGCGGCAGCATTGAAATAAAGTTTAGCTCAGAGTCATGTTGTGCAATGTACTGAAGCACTTGCATCATGGTTGCCGGTGCGATCAAATTATGACGCGATAATCCGGAACCATCGACAGCAATGGTATTACCCAGATCGATTCCCGCCTGTTGGCGCAGGATCTGGCGCACAGCGTCTGAGCCCGCGCGCCAGGTTCCCGGCACGCCAAAACGCGCGTGGCCGATCATGCGGAACACCGTATCAGCAATCATGTTGTCAGACTTTTTCAGCATAATTCGCAGCAAATCGTGCAGCGGAGGCGACTGTTTGCTGGCGATGACCGTTCCGGGCTGGTTGACCTGCGTCTGGCGGAGCAGCGTACCGGAGTAGCTAATGCCTGCCTGCTTCAGTTCATCCTTCAGAATGGCACCCGCGTAGCTCGCGCCATCTTGTATTGCAAAGGCCAGCGGCAGGGGATCGGCGCGCTGGGTCAGACAGCCGGTGAGCGTGAAACGGTTAAGATCGCCAGGCACCACGTCCAGTTCACAATACTGGGCATCCGGGGAGCCTTTGGCCAGCGTACGCACCTGGCTAAACATGGTCACCGGGTAGTAGGATGCCACGCGGATAAACGCTAAATCATCCGGTTTGGGCGCGCTGTAAAGGGAAATTGAAAAGCAGTTGCGGTCAACAATCGCGGCGGCGGGTGGTGCGCTAAAGCATTGCGTCATGTCGTTCCACGGCCAGCCTGGCGCTTTATCATGGCTGGCAAAAATCGAGGTGTCGATCAGCACGTTACCCTCGATTTTCGTCACACCGGATTTTTTCAGCACCGCCACCATATTGCGGATATCCTGGCGCTTAAAGGTCGGATCGCCGCCAAAACGGGCAATAAGATCGCCCTTCAGTACACCGCCCTCAATGTTGCCTTTGCTCTCAAGCGTGGTGGTAAAACGAAAGTCAGGGCCGAGCTGAAGCAGCGCGGCGAGGGCCGTGATCACCTTTTGGGTACTGGCAGGCAGCGCCATCTGTTGACTGTGATAGTCAATCTCTGGCGTCTGCGCCCCGACCTTCTGCACCATCAATGCAAGGTTAGCACCTGCGGGTAGCTGATTAATGTACTCATCAACATTCGCGGCCTGAACGCTGAACGCTATACTGGTAGTCAATCCGATGATAAATCTGGAAAATCGCATAATCTCGCGCTAACAACCCGAAAACAAACCGTCATACTACGGTGCATAGCACTGCAAAGTAAACGATGACCCATAGTGAACTTCGCGGTAAAATGCGTATCAAATTGAAAAATTGCTGCTGACCTGGGGCGTTGCTCCCGGGTCGGTTTTCTTTTTGCTTCTTGCCCGCTTAGGGGGGCAGGGGCAGGGAACACTGCTCCCAACAGGAATGTTTAAGAGGTATAACAAATGCAAGCTATTCCGATGACCTTACGTGGTGCCGAAAAACTGCGCGAAGAGCTGGATTTCCTGAAATCCGTTCGTCGCCCTGAAATTATCGCCGCTATCGCGGATGCGCGTGAGCATGGCGACCTGAAGGAGAACGCTGAATACCATGCGGCGCGTGAGCAGCAGGGCTTCTGTGAAGGACGTATCAAAGATATCGAAGCAAAACTGTCCAATGCGCAGGTTATCGATATCACCAAGATGCCTAACAATGGGCGTGTGATCTTTGGTTCAACCGTGACCGTGCTGAACCTGGACAACGACGAAGAGCAGACCTATCGCATCGTGGGTGATGATGAAGCAGACTTCAAACAGAACCTGATTTCCGTGAACTCTCCGATTGCTCGCGGCCTGATTGGCAAAGAGCAGGATGATGTTGTTACCATTCGCACGCCTGGCGGTGAAGTGGAATACGAAATTATTAAGGTTGAATACCTGTAATTCGCATCTCTGGTAAGATGTTGATACATTGTAAAGAAAAGAAAAAGGCCGCATAGCGGCCTTTTATCAACTCAAGGAGCATGGCATTTTGCTCGCCTGCTGACAGAAATCCCTCGTTTCACACAGAAAATGTGTTCGATTCAGGATATCCTTAGCGTGGCAGCGAGATTTTACGCTCTTTAGATGGGCGGTAGAGCACCAGCGTTTTACCGATGACCTGTACATTACAGGCGCCGGTTTCGCGCACGATGGCTTCCACGATCAGGTTTTTAGTGTCTCTGTCTTCAGAGGCGATTTTCACCTTGATCAGCTCGTGGTGTTCCAGCGCTTGTTCAATCTCGGCAAGCACCCCTTCGGTCAAACCATTGTTGCCAAGCATCACTACAGGCTTGAGCGGATGTGCCAGACCTTTAAGGTGCTGTTTTTGTTTAGTACTCAGATTCATCGTATATTTTTGCTTACGTTGGGATTGAAAACGGTTCATTCTACCGCCATCTCCCTTATATCGCCAAATAGCTGCGTAGAAATTTACGTCACAGGCAGGTAACGATGAACCAGGACGGAAATGTTAAATGACAGGTAAAAAGCGTTCTGCCAGCTCCAGCCGCTGGCTTCAGGAACACTTTAGCGATAAATATGTTCAACAGGCGCAGAAAAAGGGGTTGCGTTCCCGTGCCTGGTTTAAACTTGATGAAATACAGCAAAGTGACAAACTTTTTAAGCCGGGGATGACGGTTGTTGACCTCGGTGCGGCACCTGGCGGATGGTCCCAGTATGCGGTAACGCAGATCGGCGGAACGGGCCGAATCATCGCGTGCGATCTTTTACCAATGGATCCTATCGTCGGTGTCGACTTCCTTCAGGGCGACTTTCGTGATGAATTAGTGCTTAAAGCGTTACTTGATCGTGTAGGTGACAGTAAGGTCCAGGTTGTCATGTCAGATATGGCACCAAATATGTGTGGAACACCGGCGGTGGATATCCCCCGCGCCATGTATCTGGTGGAGCTAGCGTTAGAAATGTGTCGTGATGTACTAGCGCCTGGTGGTAGTTTTGTTGTGAAGGTGTTTCAGGGCGAAGGTTTCGAGGAGTATCTTAAGGAAATTCGCTCCCTGTTTGCGAAGGTCAAAGTTCGTAAGCCGGACTCTTCCCGGGCCCGTTCCCGCGAAGTGTATATTGTAGCGACCGGGCGAAAATGATAACCGGTAGATTTCAGGCGAAAGTTTGAATGAAACTGGATATAGAGTATCCTGACGCTGTTTTTAACACAGTTGTAATATGAGGTTAATCCCTTGAGTGACATGGCGAAAAACCTAATACTCTGGCTGGTCATTGCCGTTGTGCTGATGTCAGTATTCCAGAGCTTTGGGCCCAGCGAGTCGAATGGCCGCAAGGTGGATTATTCTACCTTCCTGCAGGAGGTCAATCAGGACCAGGTTCGCGAAGCGCGTATCAACGGACGTGAGATCAACGTTACCAAGAAAGATAGTAACCGTTACACGACTTACATCCCGGTGAACGATCCTAAGCTGCTTGATAACCTTCTGACCAAAAACGTCAAAGTGGTAGGCGAGCCGCCAGAAGAACCAAGCCTGTTGGCTTCAATCTTCATTTCCTGGTTCCCGATGCTGCTTCTCATCGGCGTCTGGATCTTCTTTATGCGCCAGATGCAGGGCGGCGGTGGCAAAGGTGCCATGTCGTTCGGTAAGAGCAAGGCGCGTATGCTGACGGAAGACCAGATTAAGACTACGTTCGCTGACGTTGCAGGTTGTGACGAAGCGAAAGAAGAAGTCGGTGAACTGGTTGAATACCTGCGCGAGCCGAGCCGTTTCCAGAAACTGGGCGGTAAGATCCCGAAAGGCGTGCTGATGGTCGGCCCTCCGGGTACCGGTAAAACCCTGCTGGCGAAAGCTATCGCAGGTGAAGCGAAGGTACCGTTCTTTACTATTTCAGGTTCTGACTTCGTCGAAATGTTCGTGGGTGTGGGTGCATCTCGTGTGCGTGACATGTTCGAGCAGGCTAAGAAGGCAGCACCGTGCATTATCTTCATCGATGAAATCGACGCCGTAGGCCGCCAGCGTGGCGCGGGCCTGGGCGGTGGTCACGATGAACGTGAACAGACTCTGAACCAGATGCTGGTTGAGATGGACGGCTTCGAAGGTAACGAAGGTATTATCGTTATCGCCGCAACTAACCGTCCGGACGTACTTGACCCGGCGCTGCTGCGTCCAGGCCGTTTCGACCGTCAGGTTGTGGTCGGTCTGCCAGATGTTCGTGGTCGTGAACAGATTCTGAAAGTGCACATGCGTCGCGTACCGCTGGCGCCAGATATCGACGCGGCAATTATTGCGCGTGGTACCCCGGGCTTCTCCGGTGCGGATCTGGCTAACCTGGTCAACGAAGCTGCTCTGTTCGCCGCTCGCGGTAACAAGCGCGTGGTGTCCATGGTGGAGTTCGAGAAAGCGAAAGACAAAATCATGATGGGTGCGGAACGTCGCTCCATGGTGATGACGGAAGCGCAGAAAGAGTCCACGGCATATCACGAAGCCGGTCACGCGATTATTGGCCGCCTGGTACCGGAGCACGATCCGGTACACAAAGTGACGATTATTCCGCGCGGTCGTGCGCTGGGTGTGACCTTCTTCCTGCCTGAAGGCGACGCGATCAGCGCCAGCCGTCAGAAACTGGAAAGCCAGATTTCAACCCTGTACGGTGGTCGTCTGGCGGAAGAGATCATCTACGGGCCGGAACATGTTTCTACCGGTGCGTCGAACGACATTAAAGTGGCGACAAACCTGGCACGTAACATGGTCACTCAGTGGGGCTTCTCCGACAAACTCGGTCCGCTGCTTTATGCAGAGGAAGAGGGTGAAGTATTCCTGGGCCGCTCCGTGGCAAAAGCGAAACATATGTCCGATGAGACGGCTCGTATCATCGACCAGGAAGTGAAAGCGCTGATTGAACGTAACTACGGTCGCGCGCGTCAGATCCTGAACGACAATATGGACATCCTGCATTCGATGAAAGATGCGCTCATGAAATATGAGACCATCGATGCACCGCAGATTGACGACCTGATGGCTCGCCGCGAAGTGCGTCCGCCAGCAGGCTGGGAAGACCCAGGTGCTTCCAACAATTCTGACAACAATGGCACCCCGCGTGCGCCGCGTCCGGTCGATGAACCGCGTACGCCGAACCCGGGCAACACCATGTCAGAACAGTTGGGCGACAAGTAAGTCACTGCTGTTGAAGCGTTTGTCTGTATCTCAAACCCTGGAGCTTGCTCCGGGGTTTTTCTTTTTCATTTAACCATATTGATACCAGGGATTTAGCCATGAAACTCTTCGCCCAGGACTCGCATCTCGATCTCTCACATCCTCATGTGATGGGTATCCTGAATGTTACCCCTGACTCCTTCTCTGACGGCGGCACGCACAACACGCTTATCGACGCGGTTAAGCACGCGAATTTAATGATCAACGCAGGTGCTACCATCATTGATGTCGGCGGTGAATCGACGCGCCCAGGGGCAGCGGATGTATCGGTGGAAGAAGAGCTGGCGCGCGTGGTGCCGGTCGTTGAGGCAATCGCACAACGTTTTGAGGTATGGATCTCCGTCGATACTTCCAAACCAGAAGTGATTCGTGAAGTGGCGAGAGTGGGTGCTCACATTATTAATGATATCCGCTCGCTGACTGAACCCGGTGCAATCGAAGCCGCTGCTGAGACAGGGTTGCCTGTGTGCCTGATGCACATGCAGGGGCAGCCGAAAACCATGCAGGAGGCGCCGAAGTATGACGATGTCTTTGCTGATGTGAATCGCTTCTTTATTGAGCATATTGAACGCTGTGAGCGTGCAGGCATCCCAAAAGAGAAATTGCTGCTCGACCCGGGGTTCGGTTTCGGTAAAAATCTCTCCCACAACTATGCACTGCTTGCGCGCTTATCGGAATTCCATCACTTCGGCCTGCCGCTGCTGGTGGGGATGTCGAGAAAATCGATGATTGGCCAATTGCTTAACGTAGGGCCGAGCGAGCGCCTGAGTGGTAGTCTGGCCTGCGCGGTCATTGCGGCGATGCAAGGCGCGCATATTATTCGTGTCCATGACGTCAAAGAAACAGTAGAAGCCATGCGCGTGGTGGAAGCCACACTGGCAGCGAAGGAAAACAAACGCTATGAGTAATCGTAAATATTTTGGGACCGATGGTATCCGTGGGCGTGTCGGCGATGCGCCTATCACGCCTGATTTTGTCCTTAAGCTTGGCTGGGCTGCTGGCAAGGTACTCGCACGTCATGGTTCCCGTAAGATCATTATTGGTAAAGATACCCGTATTTCAGGTTATATGCTGGAATCGGCGCTGGAAGCCGGACTGGCAGCCGCGGGGCTGTCAGCTTCCTTTACTGGCCCAATGCCAACGCCGGCTGTTGCGTATCTGACCCGTACCTTCCGCGCGGAAGCGGGAATTGTGATTTCGGCCTCCCATAACCCGTTCTATGACAACGGCATCAAGTTCTTCTCCATTGATGGCACCAAGCTGCCGGATGAAGTGGAAGAAGCCATTGAAGCCGAAATGGAAAAAGAGATCACCTGCGTGGACTCCGCAGAGCTGGGTAAAGCAAACCGTATCGTCGATGCCGCGGGTCGCTATATTGAGTTTTGCAAAGGCACCTTCCCGAACGAACTGAGCCTTGCCCACCTTAAAATTGTGGTGGACTGCGCCAACGGTGCAACCTACCACATTGCGCCAAACGTATTCCGCGAGCTGGGCGCCAAAGTGATCACCATTGGCTGCGAGCCGGATGGTCTGAACATTAACGAGCAGGTTGGTGCGACGGACGTGCGTGCCCTGCAGGCGCGCGTGCTGGCAGAGAAGGCCGACCTGGGTATTGCGCTGGATGGCGACGGCGATCGCGTGATCATGGTCGACCACGAAGGCAACAAGGTTGATGGCGATCAGATCCTCTACATCATCGCCCGTGAAGGGCTGCGTCAGGGTCAACTGCGCGGTGGTGCCGTCGGCACGCTGATGAGCAACATGGGCCTGGAGCTGGCGCTGAAACAGCTGGGTATCCCGTTTGTTCGCGCGAAAGTGGGTGACCGTTACGTGCTGGAGAAGCTTCAGGAGAAAGGCTGGCGCATTGGCGCAGAAAACTCAGGCCACGTGATCCTGCTCGACAAAACCACCACCGGTGACGGCATCGTGGCTGCGCTTCAGGTCGTCGCAGCGATGGCCCGTAACCATATGAGCCTGCACGATCTCTGCAGCGGCATGAAAATGTTCCCGCAGATCCTGGTGAACGTGCGTTTCACGGCAGGTAAAGGCGATCCGCTGGAAAATGACAATGTGAAAGCGGTAATGGCTGACGTTGAAGCGGCGCTGGGAAGCCGTGGCCGCGTGCTGCTGCGTAAGTCCGGAACTGAACCACTGATTCGCGTTATGGTGGAAGGTGAGGATGAAGCGCAGGTGACTGAATTTGCCCACCGTATTGCTGATGCCGTTAAAGCTGCATAAACTTGCACGCTAACTGTTTAAAAAGGCGACTTTTGTCGCCTTTGTTTTAAGCAATTAATGGCTTTTTGCTGTTTTTTTCCGCAGTTGATACAATGGCTCAAAAATGCCCTTGCGAAGGCCATTCGCTTTGGTTAGTATTCACACCCGCTTCAGTGGGAAACAAAAATCCTGCTAATTGGTCGAAGCATTGGTATGCGGCAAATCCGCAAGGAACAGGTTGATTATGTACGAAGCTCTTTTAGTTATTTTCCTTATTGTAGCCATCGCTCTCGTAGCGCTGATTATGCTGCAGCAAGGTAAAGGCGCTGATATGGGAGCCTCCTTCGGAGCAGGCGCTTCCGGTACGCTGTTCGGTTCAAGTGGTTCTGCGAACTTCATGACCCGTACGACAGCGATTCTGGCTACGCTGTTCTTCATCATCAGTCTGGTGCTGGGCAATATCAACAGCAACAAGACCAGTAAAGGAAGCGAGTGGGAAAACCTGAGCGCGCCAGCGAAAACTGAGCAGACTCAGCCAGCTGCACCGGCGAAGCCAACCAGCGATATCCCGCAGTAAGTATTCCGTACCGAGGTGGTGGAATTGGTAGACACGCTACCTTGAGGTGGTAGTGCCCTAACGGGCTTGTGGGTTCGAGTCCCATCCTCGGTACCAATATTCCAGAAGAAAGACGTCGAAAGACGTCTTTTTTTTCGTCTGTACTTTTTGTTTTCGTAGGCCCGGTAAGCGCAGCGCCACCGGGCAAAATGGCGGGTGGCGCTGCGCTTACCCGCCCTACAAAAGGGCATAAAAAAGGCACCCTAAGAGTGCCTTCTGCATTTCTGAATAGCGATTACTTCTTATCGCTGTGCTCCAGGTTTTCCACCTGCGGCAGGCCGTTACCGGAGCTTGCGGAGAGCAGACCATTCTCAACATAATTGAACAGCTTTTCACGGGTATCGGTGATGTCCAGGTTACGCATGGTCAGCTGACCAATACGGTCATCTGGCGAGAACACCGACTCACCTTTCTCCATGGTCAGACGCTCTGCTTTATAGGTCAGGTTGTCAGACACGGTGTTCAGGATGGAGTAGTCGTTGCCGCGACGCAGTTCCAGAGTGACCTCACCGGTAATGGCACTCGCCACCCAGCGCTGCAGCGCATCACGCAGCATCAGTGCCTGCGGATCGAACCAGCGACCCTGATACAGCAGTTTACCCAGCTGACGACCATGAGAGTGATACTGCTCAATGGTGTCTTCGTTGTGGATCCCGGTCAGCAGACGCTCATAAGCGATATGCAGCAGCGCCATCCCCGGGGCTTCATAAATGCCACGGCTTTTCGCTTCGATAATACGGTTCTCAATCTGGTCACTCATGCCCAGACCGTGACGGCCGCCAATGCGGTTCGCTTCCAGCATCAGCTCTACGTCATCAGAGAACGTTTTGCCGTTCAGGGCAACCGGATGACCACGCTCGAAACGTACGGTCACCTCTTCTGCCGCGATCTTCACGTTCTCATCCCAGAACTTCACGCCCATGATTGGGTTAACGATCTTCACGCTGGAGTTCAGGAATTCCAGGTCCTTCGCTTCGTGCGTCGCACCCAGCATGTTGGAGTCGGTGGAGTAGGCTTTCTCAACGGACATCTTGTAGTCAAAGCCGCAGGCAATCATAAACTCGGACATTTCATGACGGCCACCCAGCTCGTCGATGAAGTCGGTATCCAGCCAGGGTTTGTAGATCTGCAGCTCGGCGTTGGTCAGCAGGCCATAACGATAGAAACGTTCGATATCGTTACCTTTATAGGTGCTGCCGTCACCCCAGATGTTCACGCCATCTTCTTTCATCGCGGCAACCAGCATCGTGCCGGTAACGGCGCGACCCAGTGGAGTGGTGTTGAAATAGGTCAGACCGCCGGTGGTGTTATGGAACGCACCACACTGAATAGCCGCAATACCTTCCGCGACGAGTTGCTTACGGCAGTCAATCAGGCGCGCGTTTTCTGCGCCATACTCTTTCGCGCGACGAGGAATAGCATCGTAGTCGTCCTCATCCGGCTGACCCAGGTTCGCAGTATATGCATACGGAACCGCTCCCTTCTGGCGCATCCACAGCAGTGCAGCGCTGGTATCCAGGCCGCCTGAGAAAGCGATGCCAATACGTTGTCCTACCGGAAGATGCTTGAGAATCGTCGTCATAGAATAAAACCCTGCTTGATTGACTGATTAGAGACCGCTTTCGCTCTCTTGTGCATTTTTATGCAAAATAAGTGAGTATTCATTTAATCATCTTTTATCGAATACCGGAAGAGACTCGTGCGTTTTTTGTAAAAAATTTGGTCTGTTTCGTCTGATGGAAGTTGGGTTGACAGGTGGGGTCAACTATCAATATACTAAACGCCGATTTTACGTCCCGTCTTCGGTACCAAATCCCAGCATTATTTGCAAATTCTGTCCAAAACGCGTAGAATTTGCCACGTTTCAGGCGCGGGGTGGAGCAGCCTGGTAGCTCGTCGGGCTCATAACCCGAAGGTCGTCGGTTCAAATCCGGCCCCCGCAACCACTTTCCCATAAAGTTCTTTTTCAAATATACTGTGAAGACTCAGAGCCTTCGTAGCTGGATTTGAAAAAATTCTTTCGGAGAGTGCTCCAGGCCACAGTTGTGGCTATAGGGTTCAGTTATCTAAAGCCCCGATTTATCGGGGTTTTTTGTTATCTGACTACAGAATAACTGGGCTTTACGCCCTTTTTTTATGTCTTGGGGGTGGGCTTGTCCACATTAGAGCAAAAATTAACAGAGATGATTACTGCACCGGTCGAAGCACTGGGCTACGAACTGGTCGGCATCGAATTCGTTCGCGGCCGTACATCGACGCTGCGCATCTATATTGATAGTGAAGATGGCATCAATGTTGATGATTGTGCTGATGTCAGCCACCAGGTGAGTGCGGTTCTTGATGTTGAAGACCCAATTACCGTTGCGTACAACCTGGAAGTTTCCTCACCTGGCCTCGATCGTCCGATGTTCACGGCCGAGCACTATGTGCGCTTTACCGGTGAAGAAGTGGCTCTCGTTCTGCGTATGGCCGTACAGAACCGCCGTAAATGGCAGGGAATTATCAAAGCCGTTGATGGTGAAATGATCACGGTGACAGTCGAAGGCAAAGATGAAGTGTTCGCGCTGAGTAATATCCAGAAGGCGAACCTGGTTCCCCACTTTTAACAGTCTGGATTGAGGTGAAAAGCCCGCGATGAACAAAGAAATTTTGGCTGTTGTTGAAGCCGTTTCCAACGAGAAATCACTGCCGCGTGAGAAGATTTTCGAAGCGCTGGAAAGTGCACTGGCTACAGCAACCAAGAAAAAATACGAACAAGAGATCGATGTTCGCGTAGAAATCGATCGTAAAAGCGGTGACTTCGATACATTCCGTCGTTGGGTAATTGTTGAAGAAGTGACCCAGCCGACCAAAGAGATCACGCTGGAAGCGGCACGTTTTGAAGACGAAAGTCTGAACGTGGGTGACTACGTTGAAGATCAGATTGAATCTGTCACCTTTGACCGTATCACTACCCAGACCGCGAAACAGGTTATCGTGCAGAAAGTGCGCGAAGCCGAGCGCGCACTGGTGGTTGATCAGTTCCGCGATCAGGAAGGCGAAATCATTACCGGCGTGGTGAAGAAAGTAAACCGCGACAACATCTCTCTGGAGATCAAATCCGAAGGGATGCCGGGTAACGCTGAAGCGGTGATCCTGCGTGAAGACATGCTGCCGCGTGAAAACTTCCGCCCGGGCGACCGTATCCGTGGTGTGCTGTACGCCGTGCGTCCTGAAGCGCGTGGTGCTCAACTGTTCGTGACCCGTTCTAAACCGGAAATGCTGGTTGAACTGTTCCGTATCGAAGTACCGGAAATCGGTGAAGAAGTCATCGAAATCAAAGCGGCGGCTCGCGATCCGGGCTCCCGTGCGAAAATTGCGGTGAAAACGAACGACAAGCGTATCGACCCGGTCGGTGCTTGCGTCGGTATGCGTGGTGCGCGTGTTCAGGCGGTATCTACCGAGCTGGGCGGCGAACGTATTGATATCGTTCTGTGGGATGACAACCCGGCGCAATTCGTGATCAACGCAATGGCTCCGGCAGATGTGGCGTCTATCGTTGTTGACGAAGACAAACACACCATGGATATCGCTGTTGAAGCGGGCAACCTGGCGCAGGCGATTGGCCGTAACGGTCAGAACGTACGTCTGGCGTCACAGCTGAGCGGCTGGGAACTCAACGTAATGACCGTTGACGACCTGCAGGCCAAGCATCAGGCTGAAGCCCATGCGGCGATCGATACCTTCACCAAATACCTCGACATTGACGAAGATTTCGCCACTGTTCTGGTTGAGGAAGGTTTCTCTACGCTGGAAGAACTGGCCTATGTGCCAATGAAAGAGCTGCTGGAAATTGACGGTCTGGATGAACCAACCGTTGAAGCCCTGCGTGAACGCGCTAAAAACGCACTGACCACCCTGGCACTGGCTCAGGAAGAAAGCCTTGGCGATAAGAAGCCGGCTGATGACCTGCTGAATCTGGAAGGTCTTGATCGTGCGATTGCGTTCAAGCTGGCTGCCCGTGGTGTTTGTACGCTGGAAGATCTCGCTGAGCAAGGCGTTGATGACCTGGCTGATATCGAAGGTTTAACCGACGAGAAAGCCGGCGAACTCATCATGGCCGCACGTAATATTTGCTGGTTCGGCGACGAAGCGTAATAAACTGTAGCAGGAAGGAACAGCATGACTGATGTAACTGTAAAATCGCTGGCTGCTGAGATTCAGACCTCCGTGGACCGCCTGGTACAGCAATTTGCTGATGCAGGGATCCCGAAGTCCGCTGATGACTCGGTGACCGCGCAAGAAAAACAAACCTTGTTAACGCACCTGAACCGTGAGCACGGTTCTACGCCTGACAAGTTAACGCTGCTGCGCAAAACGCGCAGCACGTTGAATATTCCTGGTACCGGTGGCAAAAGTAAATCGGTACAAATTGAAGTCCGCAAGACGCGCACCTTTGTAAAACGTGATCCGCAAGAGGCAGAACGCCTTGCCGCGGAAGAGCAGGCACAGCGTGAAGCGGAAGAACAAGCTCAGCGTGAGGCGGAAGCTGCCGCCAAACGCGAGGCAGAATTAAAAGCTGAACGTGAGGCCGCAGAAAAAGCGAAACGCGACGCCAGTGATAAAGTGAAGCGTGACGCTGCGGAAAAAGACAAAGTGAGCAATCAACAGACAGACGAAATGACCAAAACTGCCCAGGCTGAAAAAGCCCGTCGTGAAAATGAAGCTGCCGAACTGAAGCGTAAAGCCGAAGAAGAAGCACGCCGCAAGCTCGAAGAAGAAGCTCGCCGCGTCGCTGAAGAAGCACGCCGTATGGCAGAAGAAAACGAGAAGAACGGTGTGAATACCGTTGAACCGACTGAAGACACCAGCGACTATCACGTCACCACTTCTCAGCACGCACGTCAGGCTGAAGATGACAACGACCGTGAAGTAGAAGGCGGCCGTGGCCGTGGTCGTAATGCAAAAGCTGCGCGTCCGGCGAAGAAAGGTAACAAGCACGCTGAATCCAAAGCCGATCGTGAAGAAGCACGCGCTGCTGTTCGCGGTGGTAAAGGTGGCAAGCGTAAAGGTTCCGCTCTGCAGCAGAGCTTCCAGAAGCCCGCTCAGGCTGTTAACCGTGACGTCGTGATCGGCGAAACCATCACCGTTGGCGAACTGGCGAACAAGATGGCGGTTAAAGGCTCTCAGGTCATCAAAGCGATGATGAAGCTGGGTGCAATGGCGACCATCAACCAGGTTATCGACCAGGAAACCGCGCAGCTGGTTGCCGAAGAGATGGGCCACAAAGTTATCCTGCGTCGTGAAAACGAGCTGGAAGAAGCCGTAATGAGCGACCGTGATACTGGCGCTGCGGCTGAACCGCGTGCACCGGTTGTGACCATTATGGGTCACGTTGACCACGGTAAAACTTCTCTGCTTGACTACATTCGTTCTACGAAAGTTGCCTCTGGCGAAGCGGGTGGTATTACCCAGCACATCGGTGCTTACCATGTAGAAACCGACAACGGTATGATTACCTTCCTGGATACCCCAGGCCACGCAGCGTTTACGTCTATGCGTGCTCGTGGTGCTCAGGCAACGGATATCGTTGTGCTGGTTGTTGCTGCAGACGACGGCGTAATGCCGCAAACCATCGAAGCTATCCAGCACGCGAAAGCGGCGCAGGTGCCTCTGGTTGTTGCAGTCAACAAAATCGATAAGCCAGAAGCCGATCTGGACCGTGTTAAAAACGAACTGTCTCAGTATGGCGTTATGCCGGAAGAGTGGGGCGGTGAAGCACAGTTCATCCCAGTATCTGCTAAAGCGGGTACCGGTATTGACGACCTTCTGAACGCTATCCTGCTGCAGGCTGAAGTTCTGGAGCTGAAAGCCGTGCGTAAAGGTATGGCGAGCGGTGCGGTGATCGAATCCTTCCTGGATAAAGGTCGTGGCCCGGTTGCAACCGTTCTGGTTCGTGAAGGTACCCTGCTTAAGGGCGATATCGTTCTGTGTGGCTTCGAATACGGTCGTGTTCGTGCGATGCGTAACGAACTGGGTCAGGAAGTGCTGGAAGCGGGTCCGTCCATTCCAGTTGAAATCCTCGGTCTGTCCGGTGTGCCGGCTGCCGGTGACGAAGTGACCGTCGTGCGTGACGAGAAGAAAGCGCGTGAAGTGGCACTGTATCGTCAGGGCAAATTCCGTGAAGTTAAACTGGCTCGTCAGCAGAAATCTAAACTCGAGAACATGTTTGCTAACATGACCGAGGGTGAAGTTCACGAAGTGAACGTTGTGCTGAAAGCTGACGTTCAGGGTTCTGTGGAAGCGATCTCCGACTCCTTGCTGAAACTGTCTACCGACGAAGTGAAAGTGAAGATCATCGGTTCTGGCGTAGGTGGCATCACCGAAACCGACGCGACCCTGGCTGCTGCGTCCAACGCCATCCTGGTAGGCTTCAACGTGCGTGCTGATGCTTCTGCTCGCCGCGTGATCGAAGCGGAAAGCCTGGATCTGCGCTACTACTCCGTCATCTATAACCTGATCGACGAAGTGAAAGCGGCGATGAGCGGCATGCTGTCTCCTGAGCTGAAACAGCAGATCATCGGTCTGGCTGAAGTGCGTGACGTGTTCAAATCACCGAAATTCGGTGCGATCGCGGGCTGTATGGTTACCGAAGGTACCATCAAGCGTCACAACCCAATCCGCGTACTGCGTGACAACGTGGTTATCTACGAAGGTGAGCTGGAATCTCTGCGCCGCTTCAAAGATGACGTTAACGAAGTCCGTAACGGCATGGAATGTGGTATCGGTGTGAAGAACTACAACGACGTACGCGTTGGCGATATGATCGAAGTGTTCGAAATCATCGAGATCCAACGCAGCATCGATTAATTGAGATCGTAGGCCGGGTTAGCGAAGCGCCATCCGGCAATTATTTCAAAAGGGGCTTAAGCCCCTTTTTTGTCTGGAGAATTTATTATGGCGAAAGAATTTGGTCGCCCACAGCGCGTGGCGCAGGAAATGCAAAAAGAGATCGCGCTTATCCTGCAACGCGAAATTAAAGACCCTCGCATCGGCGTGATGACCACCGTGTCCGGCGTGGAAATGTCCCGTGACCTGGCCTACGCCAAAGTGTTCGTCACCTTCCTGAACGATCAGGACGAAGCGGCCGTGAAGAACGGCATTAAAGCGCTGCAGGAAGCCTCCGGGTTTATCCGCTCTCTGCTCGGCAAAGCGATGCGTCTGCGTATCGTGCCTGAGCTGACCTTCTTCTACGACAACTCGCTGGTAGAAGGTATGCGTATGTCCAATCTGGTGACCAGCGTGGTGAAACATGACGACGAACGTCGTGTTAACCCGACGGACGACAGCAAGGAGGACTAATGAGTCGTCCTCGTCGTCGTGGTCGCGACGTGCATGGCGTGCTGCTGCTGGACAAACCGCAGGGGGCATCCAGCAACGACGTGCTGCAAAAAGTGAAGCGTCTTTATAACGCCAACCGGGCGGGCCACACCGGCGCGCTCGATCCGCTGGCGACCGGTATGCTGCCGATCTGCCTGGGAGAGGCGACAAAGTTTTCCCAGTATCTGCTCGACTCCGATAAGCGTTACCGCGTTATCGCGAAGCTCGGCCAGCGCACGGATACCTCCGACGCGGATGGCCTGGTCGTGGAAGAACGTCCGGTGACCTTCAGTGCTGAACAGCTTGACGCTGCGCTGGAGAGCTTCCGCGGGGACACGATGCAGGTGCCGTCGATGTATTCCGCCCTGAAATACCAGGGCAAGAAACTCTACGAATATGCGCGTCAGGGCATTGACGTTCCGCGCGAAGCTCGTCCGATAACCGTGTATGAGCTGCTCTTTATTCGCCACGAAGGTGATGAGCTGGAGCTGGAAGTGCAATGTTCCAAAGGGACGTACATTCGTACCATCATCGACGACCTCGGTGAAAAACTGGGCTGCGGTGCGCATGTTATTTACCTGCGCCGTCTGGCTGTGAGTAAGTATCCGGTTGAGCGAATGGTGACGCTTGAGCACCTGCGCGAGCTGGTTGAACAGGCGGAAGTACAGGGGATCGCGCCAGCAGCGTTGCTGGATCCCTTGCTGATGCCAATGGACAGTCCGGCAGCGGACTTCCCGGTGGTTAATCTTCCTTTAACATCGTCCGTTTACTTTAAGAACGGCAACCCGGTTCGCACGGCGGAAGCTCCGCTGGAAGGGCTGGTGCGCGTGACCGAAGGTGACGACGGTAAGTTTATCGGCATGGGCGAAATGGATGGCGAAGGGCGCGTTGCGCCGCGTCGTCTGGTCGTCGAATATCCGGTCGACGCGTGACGGTGATAACGCCTCATCTTGCGATAAGCAGGGGAGACGAGTAGAATATTGCCGCTTAACGCCTGGTAAATTGTTTAACAATCTGCGAGGCGTACATGGGGTCGCTGAATTAGAGATCGGCACCCTTACATTCTTTATACTTTGGAGTTTTAAAATGTCTCTAAGCGTTGAAGCTAAAGCTAAAATCGTTTCTGAGTTTGGTCGTGGTACTAACGACAGCGGTTCTACCGAAGTTCAGGTTGCTCTGCTGACTGCACAGATTAACCACCTGCAGGGTCACTTTGCAGAGCACAAAAAAGATCACCACAGCCGTCGTGGTCTGCTGCGTATGGTTTCTCAGCGTCGTAAACTGCTCGACTACCTGAAACGTAAAGATGTTGCACGTTACACCGCGCTGATCGAGCGTCTGGGTCTGCGTCGCTAAGTCTTGCGAGTTTCAGAAAAGGGGGCCTGATGGCCCCTTTTTTCAACCAGACGGCAGCAATTCACTGGAAACTATTGTATTGTTGCTATAAATGATCTTCATTGCAGAGGTTCGCGCGGCTAATGAGAGGCTTCACCCATGGGGGTGTCGGTTGTCATTAGTCGCGAGGATGCGAAGAAGGTCGGGTTAAATCGACAGCACGCCGGTGGTGTGCTGTCATACATTTAAGAAAGGACAGAATTTTGCTGAATCCGATCGTTCGTAAATTCCAGTATGGTCAACATACCGTCACGCTGGAAACCGGCATGATGGCACGTCAGGCTACTGCTGCCGTTATGGTAAGCATGGATGACACCGCGGTGTTCGTCACCGTAGTGGGCCAGAAAAAAGCTAAACCAGGTCAGGACTTCTTCCCGCTGACCGTTAACTACCAGGAGCGTACCTACGCTGCCGGTAAAATCCCTGGTGGTTTCTTCCGTCGTGAAGGCCGTCCAAGCGAAGGCGAAACTCTGATCGCGCGTCTGATTGACCGCCCGGTTCGTCCGCTGTTCCCGGAAGGCTTCGTTAACGAAGTACAGGTTATCGCAACCGTAGTTTCCGTTAACCCACAGGTTAACCCGGACATCGTTGCGATGATCGGTGCATCTGCAGCCCTGTCACTGTCTGGTATTCCATTCAATGGCCCAATCGGTGCCGCGCGCGTGGGTTACATCAATGACCAGTACGTGCTGAACCCAACTCAGGAAGAGCTGAAAGAAAGTAAGCTGGACCTGGTTGTTGCCGGTACTGAAGCGGCGGTTCTGATGGTTGAATCCGAAGCAGAACTGCTGAGCGAAGACCAGATGCTGGGCGCTGTGGTCTTCGGCCACGATCAGCAGCAGATCGTTATCCAGAACATCAACGACCTGGTGAAAGAAGCCGGTAAGCCACGTTGGGACTGGCAGCCAGAAGCAGCAAACGACGCGCTTAACGCACGTGTTGCGGCACTGGCAGAGTCTCGTCTGAGCGACGCGTACCGCATCACCGACAAACAGGAGCGCTATGCTCAGGTTGATGTGATCAAATCTGAAGTGACCGCGACCCTGGTTGCTGAAGACGAAACGCTGGACGCTAACGAAATTGGCGAAATCCTGCACGCTATCGAGAAAAACGTTGTTCGTAGCCGCGTACTGGCCGGCGAGCCGCGTATTGATGGCCGTGAAAAAGACATGATCCGTGGTCTGGATGTGCGTACTGGCGTACTGCCACGTACTCACGGTTCCGCACTGTTTACCCGTGGTGAAACGCAGGCCCTGGTCACCGCGACCCTGGGTACCGCTCGTGACGCACAGATCATCGACGAACTGATGGGCGAGCGCACTGACAACTTCCTGTTCCACTACAACTTCCCTCCGTACTCCGTAGGGGAAACCGGCATGGTTGGCTCGCCGAAGCGTCGTGAAATTGGTCACGGTCGTCTGGCGAAGCGCGGCGTGCTGGCCGTGATGCCAGAAGCTGACAAATTCCCGTACACCGTACGTGTGGTGTCTGAAATCACCGAATCTAACGGTTCTTCTTCCATGGCTTCCGTATGTGGTGCTTCTCTGGCACTGATGGATGCAGGCGTGCCGATCAAAGCCGCTGTTGCGGGTATCGCAATGGGCCTGGTGAAAGAAGGCGACAACTTCGTTGTTCTGTCTGACATTCTGGGTGACGAAGATCACCTCGGCGATATGGACTTCAAAGTGGCGGGTTCCCGCGACGGTATCTCTGCACTGCAGATGGATATCAAAATTGAAGGTATCACTAAAGAGATCATGCAGGTTGCTCTGAACCAGGCTAAAGGTGCGCGTCTGCACATCCTGGGCGTGATGGAACAGGCGATTAACGCGCCGCGTGGCGACATTTCTCAGTTCGCTCCACGTATCCACACCATCAAGATCAATCCAGACAAGATCAAAGATGTTATCGGTAAGGGCGGTTCCGTAATCCGTGCGCTGACCGAAGAGACGGGCACCACCATCGAAATCGAAGATGACGGTACTGTGAAGATCGCAGCAACCGACGGCGAGAAAGCGAAATTCGCTATCCGTCGTATCGAAGAGATCACCGCTGAAATCGAAGTGGGCCGTATCTACAACGGTAAAGTGACCCGTATCGTTGACTTTGGCGCGTTCGTTGCCATCGGTGGCGGTAAAGAAGGTCTGGTTCACATCTCTCAGATCGCTGACAAGCGCGTTGAGAAAGTGACCGATTACCTGCAGATGGGTCAGGAAGTACCGGTTAAAGTTCTGGAAGTTGACCGCCAGGGCCGTATCCGTCTGAGCATTAAAGAAGCAACCGAGCAGTCTCAGCCTGCTGCGGCGCCGGAAACTCCGGCTGCTGAACAGCAAGGCGAGTAAGGTTGCCATTTGCCCTCCGCATTGCGGAGGGCCTGGTATCAGGCAGGACGCCTTGTTAAGCCGCCGGGGGACAGGACGTTCATCCAATAGTTGTCTTCGGGAGTGGGAAATGAAGCCTTTTTTGCGCTGGTGTTTCGTTGCGACAGCTTTAACGCTGGCAGGATGCAGCAACTCTGCCTGGCGTAAGAGCGAAGTCCTCGCAGTGCCATTGCAACCGACTTTGCAGCAGGAAGTGATTCTGGCACGCATGGAACAAATTCTTGCCAGTCGGGCTTTAACCGATGACGAACGCGCACAGCTTTTATATGAGCGCGGAGTGTTGTATGATAGTCTCGGTCTGAGGGCATTGGCGCGAAATGATTTTTCACAAGCGCTGGCTATCCGACCTGATATGCCTGAAGTATTCAATTACTTAGGCATTTATTTAACGCAGGCAGGCAATTTTGATGCTGCCTATGAAGCGTTTGATTCTGTACTTGAGCTTGATCCAACTTACAACTACGCGCACTTGAATCGCGGTATCGCATTGTACTACGGCGGTCGTGATAAGTTAGCGCAAGATGATCTGCTGGCGTTTTATCAAGACGATCCTAATGATCCTTTCCGTAGCCTGTGGCTTTACATCGTTGAGCAGAAGCTCGATGAGAAGCAGGCAAAAGAGGCCCTGAAACAGCGCTTCGATAAATCGGACAAGGAACAGTGGGGATGGAACATTGTCGAGTTCTACCTGGGCAACATTAGCGAAGCAACGCTGATGGAACGCCTCAAGGCGGACGCAACGGATAACACCTCGCTCGCTGAGCATCTCAGTGAAACCAACTTCTATTTAGGTAAGTACTACCTAAGTCTGGGGGATAAGGACAGCGCTACGGCACTGTTCAAATTAGCGGTTGCTAACAACGTACACAACTTCGTTGAGCACCGTTATGCATTGTTGGAATTATCGCTCTTGGGCCAGGAGCAAGACGACCTGGCAGAATCGGACCAGCAATAGCTGACGACATAAACATCAGCCCGTAATCTTTTGATTGCCATCACCTTAACTGGTGAGGGCGTTGTTGTTCGTCAATACACCTACTTTGAGCCGGTTCACACTTTTCAATGAAAATTGCTAATCATTTTCACGATGAGCTAAGTAGACTGGCCGCCATTAATATCGAGGCACTTGTACTACATGGCTGAATTCGAAACCACTTTTGCAGATCTGGGCCTGAAGGCTCCTATCCTTGAAGCCCTTAACGATCTGGGTTACGAAAAACCATCTCCGATCCAGGCTGAGTGTATCCCACACCTGCTTTCTGGTCGTGACGTGCTGGGCATGGCCCAGACTGGTAGCGGTAAAACTGCAGCGTTTTCGCTGCCGCTGCTGAACAACATCGATCCGGACCTGCGTGCACCGCAGATCCTTGTCCTGGCCCCAACCCGTGAACTGGCTGTTCAGGTTGCTGAAGCCATGACGGAATTCTCTAAACATATGCGCGGCGTAAACGTGGTAGCCCTTTACGGTGGCCAGCGTTATGACGTGCAGTTACGCGCCCTGCGCCAGGGCCCACAGATTGTTGTCGGTACGCCGGGCCGTCTGCTGGATCACCTGAAGCGCGGTACGCTGGATCTCTCTAAACTGAGCGGTCTGGTACTGGACGAAGCAGATGAAATGCTGCGTATGGGCTTCATCGAAGACGTCGAAACCATCATGGCGCAGATCCCAGAAGGTCATCAGACCGCGCTGTTCTCTGCCACCATGCCAGAGGCGATTCGTCGTATCACCAAACGCTTCATGAAAGATCCTCAGGAAGTGCGTATTCAGTCCAGCGTCACCACTCGCCCGGACATCAGCCAGAGCTACTGGTCTGTGTACGGCATGCGCAAAAACGAAGCGCTGGTACGTTTCCTGGAAGCGGAAGATTTTGATGCGGCGATTATCTTCGTGCGTACCAAAAACGCGACCCTGGAAGTGGCTGAAGCGCTGGAGCGTAACGGCTACAACAGCGCTGCACTGAACGGTGACATGAACCAGGCTCTGCGTGAGCAGACGCTGGAGCGCCTGAAAGACGGTCGTCTGGATATCCTTATTGCAACCGACGTAGCAGCACGTGGTCTGGACGTTGAGCGTATCAGCCTGGTTGTTAACTACGACATCCCGATGGATTCCGAGTCTTACGTTCACCGTATCGGCCGTACCGGTCGTGCGGGTCGTGCGGGCCGTGCGCTGCTGTTCGTTGAGAACCGCGAGCGTCGTCTGCTGCGTAACATCGAACGCACCATGAAGCTGACTATTCCAGAAGCTGAACTGCCAAACGCAGAACTGCTGGGCAAACGCCGTCTGGAAAAATTCGCCGCGAAAGTACAGCAGCAGCTGGAAAGCAGCGATCTGGATCAGTACCGTGCACTGCTGTCGCAGATTCAGCCTACGGCTGAAGGCGAAGAGCTGGACATGGAAACCCTGGCTGCGGCACTGCTGAAAATGGCGCAGGGCGAACGTACTCTGATCGTGCCACCTGATGCGCCAATGCGTCCTAAGCGTGAATTCCGTGACCGTGACGATCGCTTTGAACGTCGTGGCGACCGTAACGATCGTGGCCCACGTGGTGACCGTCCAGAGCGTGGTGGTGAAGACCGTCCACGTCGTGAACGTCGTGAAGCGGGCGATATGGAACTGTACCGCATTGAAGTGGGCCGTGATGATGGTGTTGAAGTTCGTCACATCGTTGGCGCTATCGCTAACGAAGGCGACATCAGCAGCCGTTACATCGGTAACATCAAGCTGTTCGCATCCCACTCTACCATCGAGCTGCCAAAAGGTATGCCGGGTGAAGTACTGCAGCACTTTACTCGCACCCGCATCCTGAACAAGCCGATGAACATGCAGCTGCTGGGCGATGCTCAGCCACGTCCTGACCGTGGCGGTGAACGTCGTGGCGGTGGTCGCAGTTTCGGCGGAGAGCGTCGTGAAGGCGGTCGCACAGAAGGTCGCGGTGGTGAAGGTCGTCGTTTCTCCGGCGAGCGCCGCGAAAACCGTGGCCCACGTCGTGAAGAAGGCACCAGCCGTCGTCGTTTCGGTGACGCGTAAGCCTTACGCTTCTGACGTAAAGTAAAATATACAGCCCCGATAAATGCTATCGGGGCTTTTTTTATTCCCTTTGTACTCTTGTACTGGTACAGTGCGTCACACTAAAATGCAGAACCGCATAATTGACTGGAGAAAAGGCTGTATGGCGACACTAACCACCACCCAAACGTCACCTTCGCTGCTTGGCGGCGTGGTGATCATCGGCGGAACCATTATAGGTGCCGGGATGTTTTCCCTGCCTGTGGTCATGTCCGGTGCGTGGTTCTTCTGGTCGCTGGCGGCGCTGGTCTTTACCTGGTTCTGTATGCTCCATTCCGGGCTGATGATCCTTGAGGCGAACCTCAACTACCGCATTGGCTCCAGCTTCGACACCATCACCAAAGATCTGCTGGGCAAGGGCTGGAACCTGGTAAACGGGCTTTCCATCGCGTTTGTGCTCTACATTCTGACCTACGCGTACATTTCCGCGAGCGGTTCGATACTGCACCACACCTTTGCTGAGATGTCGCTAAACGTTCCGGCGCGTCTGGCGGGTCTGTGTTTTGCTCTGGGCGTGGCCTTTATCGTCTGGATGAGTACCAAAGCGGTGAGCCGCATGACGGCGATTGTGTTGGGCGCCAAGGTCATCACCTTCTTCCTGACCTTCGGTAGCCTGCTGGGGCACGTCACGCCCGCCACGCTGTTTAATGTCGCGGAAGCGAATACTTCCTACACCCCGTACCTGCTGATGACGCTGCCGTTCTGTCTGGCGTCGTTCGGTTACCACGGTAACGTGCCGAGCCTGATGAAGTACTACGGCAAAGATCCCCGTACCATTGTGAAGTGTCTTGTCTACGGTACGCTGCTGGCGCTGGGTCTGTATGTGATTTGGCTGCTGGGGACGATGGGCAACATCCCGCGTCCGGAATTTATCGGCATTGCCCAGAAGGGCGGTAACATCGACGTGCTGGTGCAGGCGCTGAGCGGCGTGCTGAACAGCCGCAGCCTGGATCTGCTGCTGGTGATCTTCTCTAACTTTGCGGTGGCGAGCTCTTTCCTGGGCGTGACGCTGGGCCTGTTTGACTACCTGGCGGATCTGTTTGGCTTTGATGATTCCGCGATGGGACGTTTCAAAACGGCGCTGCTGACGTTCCTGCCGCCCGTTGCGGGGGGGCTGCTGTGGCCGAACGGTTTCCTGTACGCCATCGGCTATGCGGGTCTGGCGGCAACCATCTGGGCGGCGATTGTGCCGGCGCTGCTGGCGCGTAAATCACGTAAACGCTTCGGTAGCCCTAAATTCCGCGTCTGGGGTGGCAAACCGATGATTGCACTGATCCTGGTATTTGGGGTGGGTAACGCGGTGGTTCACGTGCTGTCGAGCTTTAATCTGTTGCCGGTATACCAGTAAAACGTGCGGCTTGCCCCCTCACCCCGACCCTCTCCCAAAGGGAGAGGGAGCAAAGCAAAAAACTACCCCACCAACTCCTCTTTCACCTGCATCGCCAAATCAAACGAATGCAAACGCGCCTGGTGATCGAAAATCTGGCCGTTAACCATAATCTCATCCGCCTGCGTTTCACGCAGCACCGCTTCCAGACCGTGCCGCACTTTCGCTTTATCCCCCACCAGCGACATGCTCAGCGCCTGCTGCACGCCATACTGCTCAGAGGCAGACCACAGCTGATGCATATTCTCCACTGGCGGTGGAAGTTGCCCGGTCTCACCGCGGCGCAGCTTCACAAACGCCTGCTGCATGGAGGTAAACAGGAATTCAGCATCGCGATTACTGTCGGCGGCAATGATGTTAATACACACCATCGCGTACGGTTTCTCCAGACGTTCAGACGGTTTAAAGTTCGTACGATAGAGATGCAGAGCCTGATGCAGCATATCCGGTGCGAAATGCGAGGCAAACGCAAACGGCAAACCCAGCTGCGCGGCGTGCTGCGCGCTATAAAGACTTGAACCCAGCAGCCACACCGGGATCTTCTCGCCGTAGCCCGGCACCGGGCGCACGTGTGGGTTCGGATCGCGCGCGTCAAACCAGTCAACCAGTTCAGCCACATCGCGCGGGAAGTTGTCGATATCGCCGCTCATATGGCGACGCAGGGCGCGCATGGTCGGCTGGTCGCTACCCGGCGCACGACCCAGCCCCAAATCAATACGGCCAGGATAGAGGGTATTCAGCGTGCCAAACTGCTCGGCAATCACCAGCGGGGCGTGGTTCGGCAGCATCACGCCACCGGAGCCCAGGTGCAATGTCGTTGTGTTCGCCGCCAGATAACCAATCAGAACCGAGGTGGCGGCGCTGGCAATGCCAACCATGTTGTGGTGCTCGGCCAGCCAGTAGCGATGGTAGCCACGCTTTTCAGCCAGTTGAGCCAGATCGAGAGAATGCGAAAAGGCTTCTCTGGCAGAGGAGCCTTGTGGGATCGGCGCCAGGTCCAGCACCGAAAACGGAAGGGTTTTGTCAGTCATAACAGCTCACTTTGTCGACGGTCAATCTTTAATACTGCATTAAAAAATGATAACCGTTGTTAACAAAGTGAGCCTTTTTTAGGCCTGCAGTTCCAGCCCGGCCAGGCGTTTCCAGTAACCATTACAGTCGCTGTTTGCCGTTAGCGGCAGCGGAGCTGCGCCGGTTTCATTTGCGCGGAAGGCGTCCAGCATCGCGAACACGCCGGTATCCAGAGGGGATAAACGCACTATGTCCACCAGGCCGTCCATCGACGCCAGTTCGTTGCCCAGGTTATAGACATAGCCGCTCATGGTCTGGATCCCGTTCAGGACAAACACCTGCTGATTTTCCTGGGATAGCACGCTGCGCCCGTTCGGGTACTTGATGCAGCAGGTTTCACACTCGTCTTTCGGGCGATCTTCCGAACGCGCGGAAAAGCAGCGCGCGGAATAAGCCAGCGGAAGATGGCCGTAGCTCAGCACTTCCACTTCAAACTGATTGCGAATGCCGAGATCGTCACACTGCGTCAGCAGGTTTACCAGCCAGTCGCGGGAGAGTTCCACCGGCATACACCAGCGCGTCATTCCCTGTTTGAGCAGCAGGCGCAGCGTGACGGCGTTATAGCAGTTCAGTGCATGACCCGCGACGAACGGTAACTTACGTTCGGCGCACATGTTCACCACGCCCAGGTCGCTTGCTTCCAGCAGGAACTCACCGTTTTCAACGTAGCGTTTCAGTTCACCCAGTTCGGACGAGGCTTGCACCAGCGCGAGCGTCGAGAGCACCACCTGTTTACCGCTTCCGGCGAGACTTTTCGCCATCTCCAGCCAGTCGCCCACTTTGGTGGCGCGGCGCTTGCTGCACACGGCTTCACCGAGATAAATCACATCAGCGCTGCTGGTGGCGGCCTGTTGGTAAAAATCTTCCAGCGTCTCTTTTGGCCAGTAGTAGAGCACCGGTCCTAATGAATATTTCATGGTTATCTCACTGCCATTTACGGTGATACGCGCCAAGCGTCGTTTGCGTGCCTTCGGACATAGAACCGAGCGTTTCCATCCAGGCTGCCTGCGGAGCATAGTTTTGCGGGTCCGCCATGCAGCGGTCGATAGCCTGACGCCAGACTTTCGCCACCTGGCTCACATAGGCCGGGCTACGCTGGCGACCTTCAATTTTTACCGAGGCAATATTCGCCGCCAGCAGTTCCGGCAGCAGCTCCAGCGTGTTGAGGCTGGTAGGCTCTTCCAGCGCGTGGTAGCGCTCACCGTCAACCAGATATCGGCCTTTGCATAACGTTGGATAACCCGCGTTTTCGCCGTCCTGATAGCGGTCAATCAACACTTCATTCAGGCGTGATTCCAGCCCCTGCGGGGTTTGTTGCCAGCGGACAAAGCGGGCAGGAGAGCAGGCCCCAACGGTATTGGGTGATTCACCGGTTAAATAAGAAGAAAGGTAGCAACGGCCTTCGGCCATGATGCACAGGCTGCCAAAGGCAAAAACTTCCAGCGGCACTGGCGTGACGCGCGCGAGTTGCTTAACCTGATGAATGGAGAGCACGCGGGGCAGCACCACGCGAGCGACGTCAAAGTGTTGATGATAAAAACGCACGGCCTCTTCATTCGTGGCTGATGCCTGAACAGAGACGTGGCGCTCAATATGCGGATAGCGTTCTGCCGCATACTCAAGCATGGCGAGGTCGGCCAGGATTAACGCATCGGCACCCAGCTGTGCGGCCATATCTACCGCGCGCTGCCAGCGGGCATAGCCGTCAGGATGCGCAAAGGTATTAATGGCAATATGCAGTTTGCGGCGGTGCTGGTGAACGAAGTTAACGGCTTCCTGAAGCTTTTTCTCCGTAAAGTTGAGGCCAGCAAAATGGCGGGCGTTGGTATCATCTTTCAGCCCGATATAGACCGCATCGGCCCCATTTTCGATGGCCGCCTTAA